>NZ_CAJMZL010000013.1:0-199475 GCF_905220305.1 Caballeronia sp. J97
GGTGCTTGCCCGGAACTTTCAAAGGGTATTTCGCGATTTTGGGACGGAGACTGACGAAGAGCTCACATTTGGAAAAACTCGGCCTGCTCAGCGGTGGTGTTGGGCGAGACCATTTGAGCGATTTTACGACGAATCTCATCAAGGGTTACCTGCTCAAGTACACCGAGGATTTTGCAAAGAAGCATCTGCACTCGAACCAGTTAAAGCAAGTTCATGTCGAGCGGGTCAACTTTAACTACGAGACAAGACGCTGGCAGTCTGGACACTTTGTGCTGCCATGGCATGCCGGCGACTACGTCATCCTCACGCCATGTGAGATTCTGACCCGCGACGAAGCATGGATTAACCAGGGGGACATGCTGAGTCAGTTCTTTCAGCTCCGACAATCATTGCCGGACGAGCATCTCCGCGCTCAGGTCAATGACCACTTCCTGAGGCAAATCAACGAACGTTCAACGCAGGACGAACGGAAAGCCGCAGCCCTGCGAACTATTGAGCAGTTCACTATGCTGATTGACCATTACATTAAATGGAAGGAGGAGAATGCGTCAGAAGCGCATGTCGTCAGCAGCAAGAAGGTTCAAGAAACCCACACGCAGTTCGTAGACAACATTCGCGAGTTGGTTCTGAAACACTTGGTCGGCACAGAGTTTTACGAGAAGGGAGACTCATACGAGGAAGCTCTGCAGCGAGTAAAGTACCTGAAACATGTCATTGAAGACAACGACGGCTATCGGGTCTTCTATGTGAGCGGTACGCCCGTCAAGCGCGAGAGCGACCTTCACACCATGTTTCGCCTGACTTGGTACGCAACGATGTTCGACGTAAACGCCGAGGCCAACAATGGTCGCGGTCCGGTGGATTACAAGGTCTCGAAGGGAAAGCGAAACGCTAGCCTTGTTGAATTCAAGTTGGCGAGCAATTCAAGCCTGAGGCGCAACCTTGAGAAACAGGTCGAAGTCTATGCGAAGGCAAGTCAAACGGACCGTTCTATAAAGGTTATTTTGTATTTTTCGGATACCGAGCTGGTGAAAATCACGGGCATTCTCCGCGACCTGAAGCTTCAGGATAGAGAAGACATCGTACTTATCGATGCAAGCCGTGACAACAAAATATCCGGGTCGAAGACCTGACTGCCCCGGAGTCGAGTGATTTGCTCACAGTCACCGCGTGATAGAAGCATAAGGCCAGCATTTCGATGCCCCTCGGATGTGCTCGAGCCCTTGTGTGTTTCCGTCGCTCCTCGGCCAAAATCCTGACCAGAAAAAAGAAAAGCCTGTAAGTATCTGGGCTTACAGGCCTCCTCGGCTTTGGTCATCACAGCTCTGCGGCACAATCAAACTGGACTATCAGGGCAGCGCGCCCCATAAATTTCTCAGTTTATGCGTCCGTTTTTCTCAGGTTATGGGGCTATCTACAACACCCCTCAAACATCAATATTCCCCGCCCGCAACGCGTTATTCTCGATAAACGCCCGGCGCGGCTCGACATCGTCGCCCATCAAAGTGGTAAAGATCCCATCCGCCGCGATCGCATCTTCGATCTGCACGCGCAGCAATCGCCGCACGTTCGGATCCATCGTCGTTTCCCAGAGCTGCTCGGGGTTCATCTCGCCGAGCCCCTTATAGCGCTGCTTGCTGACATTGCGTTCGGCATCGGCGATCAGCCACTTCATCGCACTCTTGAAGTCCGTCACCGCCATCGACCGCTCGCCGCGTTTGATCACCGCGCCTTCGCCGATCAGCCCCTTGAACGTGTCCGCCGTCGAAACGAGCTGCTTGTAATCCGCGGTCAGTTGAAGGTCTTCATCAAACACGGAGACCTTCACGTTGCCGTGATGACGTCGCTTGATATGCAGCGAGCGCAGTTCGCGCACTTGATCGTACGCCGCCCCGACGCTCACTTCCGGCTTGAGCGGATCGGCACGGAGACGATCTTCCAGACGCTTCGCCGATGCCTCCGCCGCTTCCTGCGACGACAGATCGATAACGACGCCATCCATCACCGCTTCGAGCGCGGTGGCGTCATAAATGCGACTGAGCCGGTCGACGACAGCTTGCGCCAGCAAATACGCCCGCGCCAACTCACCCAGCGCATCGCCGGAAATAGGATCGGCGCCTTCGCTCGCGATCAGCTCAGACCCTTGCAGCGCCAGCCTCAACATATGCTGGTTGAGTTCGTGCGCGTCCTTCATGTACCGCTCGTCCTTGCCCGCCTTGATCTTGTACAGCGGCGGCTGCGCGATATAGATGTACCCGCGCTCGACGATTTCCGGCATCTGCCGATAGAAGAACGTGAGCAAGAGCGTGCGGATGTGCGCACCGTCGACGTCCGCGTCGGTCATGATGATGATGCGGTGATAACGCAGCTTGTCGAGGTTGTAGTCATCCTTGCCGATGCCGCAGCCGAGCGCCGTCACCAGCGTCACGATCTGCTCGGACGAAATCAGCTTGTCGAAGCGCGCCTTCTCCACGTTGAGCACCTTGCCGCGCAGCGGCAAAATTGCCTGGAACTTGCGATCGCGCCCTTGCTTCGCGGACCCGCCCGCCGAATCACCCTCGACGATATAGATCTCTGATTTCGCCGGATCCTTCTCCTGGCAATCCGCGAGCTTGCCCGGCAAGCCGATGCCGTCGAGCACGCCCTTGCGACGCGTCATTTCGCGCGCCTTGCGCGCTGCGTCGCGCGCACGCGCCGCATCGACGATCTTGCCCGTGATGATCTTCGCGTCGTTCGGCGTTTCCTGGAGATAGTCTTCGAGCGCCTTCGCGACGATTTCCTCGACCGGCGCGCGCACTTCCGACGACACCAGCTTGTCCTTCGTCTGCGAGCTGAACTTCGGCTCCGGCACCTTCACCGACAGCACGCACGACAAACCCTCGCGCATGTCGTCGCCGGTGGTTTCGACCTTCGCCTTTTTCGCGATGTCGTTGTCGGTGATGTACTTGTTGATGACGCGCGTCATCGCTGCGCGCAAACCCGTGAGGTGCGTGCCGCCGTCGCGCTGCGGAATGTTGTTCGTGAAGCACAGCACGCTTTCGTTGAAGCTGTCGTTCCACTGCATCGCCACTTCGACGGTCACGTTCTCACGCTCGCCCACCGCGTGGAACACGGTCGGATGCAGCACCTGCTTCGCCTTGTTGATGTACTCGACGAAGCCCTTCACGCCGCCCGCGAACGCGAAATCGTCTTCCTTGCCGGTGCGCTGATCCGTCAAGCGGATGCGCACGCCGTTGTTCAGGAACGAAAGCTCGCGCATGCGCTTCGCGAGGATGTCGTAGTGAAATTCGACATTGCCGAAGATGGTCGCGTCGGCGAGGAAGTGCACTTCGGTGCCGCGGTTTTCCGTATCGCCAACAACGGGCATCGGCGAATATTGCACGCCGTCTTCCTCGACGATCTCGCGGTTCTGCACGACGCCGCGCGCGAACTCCATGAAATGCTTCTTGCCGTCGCGGCGAACCGTGAGGCGCAACCACTCCGACAGCGCGTTCACGCACGACACGCCCACGCCGTGCAGGCCGCCCGACACCTTGTAGCTGTTCTGGTCGAACTTGCCGCCCGCGTGCAGCTCGGTCATCACGATTTCGGCGGCGCTGCGCTTCGGATCGTGCTTGTCGTCGCGCTTCAGGCCCGTGGGCACGCCGCGGCCGTTATCGGTGACCGAAATCGAGTTGTCCGCGTGAATGACCACGTGAATGTCGTCGCAATACCCCGCGAGCGCTTCGTCGATGGAGTTGTCCAGCACTTCGAACACGAGGTGATGCAAACCGGTGCCATCCGACGTATCGCCGATATACATGCCCGGCCGCTTGCGCACGGCCTCCAGACCTTCGAGGATCTGGATGGACGATGCGCCATAGCTGTTATCGGGCTTGTTGTCGGGTTGCGAATTTGTGTTTTCAGTCATGGAGATTTTCCGGTTCTGCGTCACTGCCTGGGTTACTGCTCGAACTTTTCAAAACACCTTAAAAACGCCAAAGGGGCGCGCCGCCCCTTGGAGTGTTCCCGGTATTGACTGCGTCAGATGCGCATCGGCATCACCACGTACTTGAATTCCTCGTTCTCGGGAATCGTGATGAGCGCGCTGGAATTGGCGTCGCCGAGGCTCACGTTGAGCGTGTCGACTTTCAGATTCGCGAGCACGTCGAGCAGATACGTGACGTTGAATCCGATATCGACGGCGTCGCCCTGATAAGCGATCTCCAGCTCTTCCTGCGCCTCTTCCTGGTCGGCGTTGGTCGACATGATCTTGAGCTGGCCCGGCTCGACGAGGCAGCGCACGCCCTTGAACTTGTCGGACGTGAGAATCGCCGCGCGCTGCAGCGAGCGCTGCAACTCTTCTCGGCCGATTTCGAACGTGTTCTTGTGCGACTTCGGAATCACGCGCTGGAAGTCGGGGAACTTGCCTTCGACGAGCTTCGACACGAGCTCCACCTGGCCGAAGCTGAACTTCACCTGCGTCGCGGCGATGTCGATCTTCAGCGAATCGTCGATGTCTTCCAGCAAACGCTGAAGCTCGAGAATCGTCTTGCGCGGAATGATGACTTCCTGACGCGGAAACGAGCCTTCGATCTTCATCGACGAGAACGCGAGACGGTGGCCGTCCGTCGCGACCGCCATCAACTGGTCGCCGTCCACCACGAGCAGCATGCCGTTCAGGTAGTAGCGGATGTCCTGCTGGGCCATCGCGAAATAGACCATGCCGAGCAACTGGCGGAAAGTCTTCTGCGGAACCGAAAGGCTCGCGCCGAAGTCAGTAGCCTGGTTGACGGTCGGGAATTCGTCGGCGGCGAGCGTCTGGAGCGCGAAGCGGCTCTTGCCGGAACGCACCGTGAGGCGCTTGTCGGAAAGGTCGAGTACGACCTCGCCCGAAGGCATCGCGCGCAGAATGTCGAGCAGCTTGCGCGCGGCGACCGTGGTGGCGACCTGGTCGCTGCCGACGCCGAAGTCGGCGCGCGTCGTGATCTGGAGTTCGAGGTCGGTCGAGAGGAACGACACATCGGCGCCGTTCTTGGTAATGAGCAAATTCGCGAGGATCGGCAACGTATGGCGGCGTTCTACGATGCCGCTCACGGTTTGCAGCGGCCTTAGAAGATTATCTCGTTCGGTCTTGACCAGTTGCATAGAGTTCCTTCGTTGATGTGACGGCCTGTCCGCCGGTTTCGCCACCAGATTTGCCCAGCGGACAACCTCGTAACACGCGTTGCCGGCCCCCCGCCGGTCACTCGCGAAAACTGCGCTCGAAAGCCGCCCAGGCCACGGACGGCTAAACCTATATTGTGCCTCAAAACGGAACCGCTCCCTAAAAATGGGGGCGTTTTCATCAAAAAACAGGCTCTCGAACGCAATTAATGACGCGTACGTTCTCCGCGCCGCGTCAATCGATCCCTTAGCCCTTCAGCGTCTGTTCGAGGACGTGCAGTTCGTGGTTCAACTGTGCGTCGGTTCCGCGCTCGGCCGCGATCTTGCGCACCGCGTGCAGCACGGTCGTGTGATCGCGCCCACCGAAGAGCTCGCCGATCTCGGGCAGGCTCTTCTGCGTCAGCTCCTTCGCCAGATACATCGCGATCTGGCGCGGGCGCGCAATGTTGGCCGGCCGCTTCTTCGAATACATGTCGGCGACCTTGATGTTGTAGAAATCGGCCACCGTCTTCTGGATGTTTTCCACCGAGATCTGCCGGTTCTGCACCGTTAACAGGTCTTTGAGCGCTTCCTTGGTCAGCTCGATCGTGATGTCGCGTCCATGGAACTTCGAATACGCGAGGATCTTGCGCAACGCGCCTTCGAGCTCGCGCACGTTCGAGCGCAGATGCTTCGCGACGAAGAACGCGACGTCTTCCGACAGGCTCACGCCTTCGGACTGGGCCTTGCGCATCAGGATCGCGACGCGCATTTCCAGCTCGGGCGGCTCGATCGCGACCGTCAGGCCGGAGTCGAAGCGCGATATCAGGCGATCGTCGATGCCGGAGATTTCCTTCGGATACGTATCGCTCGTGATGATGACCTGCGCCTTGTTCGCGACGAGCGCCTCGAACGCGTAGAAGAATTCTTCCTGCGTGCGCGACTTGCCGGAAAAGAACTGAATATCGTCGATGAGCAGCAGGTCGAGCGAGTGGTAGTAGCGCTTGAAGTCGTCGAACGCCTTGCGCTGATAGGCCTTCACCACATCCGACACGTACTGCTCCGCGTGGATGTAGCGGATGCGCGCGCCTGCCTTGTCCATCAGCAATTGATTGCCGATGGCGTGAATCAGGTGCGTCTTGCCGAGACCCACGCCGCCGTACAGAAACAGCGGGTTGTACGAAATGCCCGGATTGTCGGCGACCTGAATGGCCGCCGCGCGCGCGAGCTGGTTCGCCTTACCGGTGACGAAGTTGTCGAAGGTCAGCACCGGGTTCAGTTTCGAACGCTCGTAGGCGGAATCGGTTTCACCGCCCGCCGAAGGCGCGCCGCCCGGGCGCCATGTGCGCCGGCCAGCGGCGGCTTCGTTGGCGTCGAGGCTCGGGAGGTCGAGATCGGCCTGATCGTCCTGCGTGGCCTGGGCCTGCTGCGCCGCCTCGGCGGCGAGCGCGTTGATGTGCGCGGTGGCGTTCGCGTGCGCGACGACCGAAGGCGCCTGAGGCGCGGCCGCGGAAGGCGCCGGCGCGCGCGGCGCCGCGGGTGCGCTCGCGGTCGGACGGGGCGCGGCATTCAGGCCGCCGCCGATCGCGTTGCGCGCGGTCGCTTTCGGATCGAGGACGAATTGCACGTCGATGGGCGCGCTGAAAAACTCGCGCGCGACATCGGCGATGCGGCCGGAGAACTGGCTTTTCACCCAGTCGAGCTTGAAGCGATTGGGAGCGGCGATGCGCAGGGTGTTCGCGTCGGCATCGAAGTCGACCGGGGTCAGCGGCTTGATCCACGTGACGTACTGCTGCGGCGTAAGTTCTCGCGCAAGCAGTGCGGAACAGTGTTCCCAGAAATCGTTCATCGAATGCGGTCGTTATGGTTGCTCCGCGCCTGCTGGCCGTGCTTGCCGAACGTTCGGACAAGTCCCGGCACAGCCGAGCAGGTATGCTCCGGAGGCTTACGCCGCAAGGGTTTGCGGGCGGACGGCGGGCCGAAGCAGCGGGCGGATATTTGGGAGTAAGGCGAGATTCTAACGCCAAACGAGGGCGGCGCGCGAGTTATCCACAGGGTCAAATCAGCGCTCCGGACGGGCTGGAAATCCGCCGGAATGCACGTTCGTTCACGCTAAACTATTGACGGTCAATAGGAAAACGGTTTAAATAGCGGGTTCCGCGAAAACAGAATTCCTGAACCTCCGGCCATCGCGCTTGCAGTGACCACACTGGAGCCAAGCCCGCGCGGTCAATCAACTCAAGTGAGAGCACCATGAAACGTACTTACCAACCTTCCGTGACGCGCCGCAAGCGCACCCATGGCTTCCGCGTTCGCATGAAGACCGCCGGCGGCCGCAAGGTCATCAACGCTCGCCGCGCGAAGGGCCGCAAGCGCCTGGCAATCTAAGTCTGCGGAGTGTTTGCTCGCGGTTGGATGTTGCACACGACGGCGAGCCGCTCACGCGCCGCACAGAAGTCTTGAGACAGGACATCGTTCAGTTGCCGGCGCAGGCCGCGTTTCCCAAGGCCGCAAGGCTGCTGAAAACGGATGAGTTCTCATCCGTTTTTCGTTTGCGCCCTTGGCGCCGCTCGCCGCATTTCGTTCTGTACGGCAAGCCGTCCGGAAAGGAAGCGCGGCTCGGGCTGGTGATCGGCAAGAAGCAGGCGCCGCGCGCCGTCACGCGCAATCTGATCAAAAGGCTTGCGCGCGAGGCGTTCCGGCTGCGCCGCGCGCAGCTGGACGGATTCGACATTCTCGTGCGACTGCACGCGAAGATCGACCGCAAGGCGATGCCGAGCGCGAGTTCCCCGCCGCTTCGGGCGCTCGTCGGCAGCGAGCTGGAAACATTGTTCGACCGTGCCGTGCGCGAAGCCGTGCGCCGCAAGGCCGAAACCGTGGCGGCGCCGCCCGAGGCGCCCGCCGTCGACGAATCATCCGGCCCGTAAGGGTCATGAAGCGCGGATCGCGCCAGATTTGCCGTCCATGGTAAATCCGGCGCGCGGCGCGAAGCTTATGCAAACGGCACTCATCGCGTTGTTGCGCTTCTACAAGGTTGCCGTGAGCCCTCTGCTCGGCAACCGGTGCCGCTTTTATCCTTCCTGTTCCGACTACGCGCGCGAGGCAATCCAGTATCATGGCGCCGCGCACGGTACGTATCTCGCCGTGAAGCGGCTGTGCCGCTGCCATCCTCTTTCGGCGGGCGGCGTCGATCTCGTGCCGCCTCCCCGCGGACACGTCGGCTCTGACGACGCATCCGAATCGCGCCCGAAGTCCGATGATTCCGGGCAAGACAAGCTTTCAACACTAAACGGCGCTGAAGCGCTTTCCGATCGACACTGAGACAACGCATGGATATCAAACGCACCGTCCTATGGGTCATCTTCTTCGTGTCAGTTGTCCTGCTGTTCGACAACTGGCAACGCGACCATGGGCGCCCGTCGATGTTCTTCCCGAGCGCGACGCAACCGGCCAAGACCGCCAGCAATCCGGCACCGGGTTCCGCCGCATCCGGCGCGCAGCCGTCCGAACTGCCGAACGCGCCAGCCGGCGCGGCCGCTCCCGGCACGACGACGCCGCCCGCCACAGCGCAATCGCAACTCGTCAAGTTCACGACGGACGTGTACTCCGGTGAAATCGACACGCGCGGCGGCACGCTGTCGAAGCTCTCGCTGATGAAGGAAGGCGATGGCAAGCAGCCGGACCTCTACATCACGCTCTTCGACCACACCGCGAACCACACGTATCTCGCGCGCACCGGCCTGCTCGGCGGCGATTTCCCGAACCACAACGACATCTTCACGCCGGTTCCCGGCCAGACGTCGCTGACGGGCGACGAGAAGACGCTGAAGATCGCGCTCGAATCGCCGGTTAAGGGTGGCGTAAAGGTCATCAAGACCTACACGTTCACGCGCGGCAGCTATGTGATCAACGTCGACACGAAGATCGAGAACGTCGGCACCGCGCCGGTCTCGCCCAAGCTCTACATGGAGCTCGTGCGCGACAACACGCCGGTGGAAACGCCGCGCTTCTCGCATACGTTCATCGGGCCGGCGGTCTACACGGACCAGAAGCACTTCCAGAAGATCGATTTCTCCGACATCGACAAGAACAAGGCAACGTTCGAGCCGTCGTCGGACAACGGCTGGGTCGCGATGGTGCAGCATTACTTCGCGTCGGCGTGGATTCCGCAGCAGGGCGTGAAGCGCGACATCTACGTGCAGAAGATCGATCCGGAACTGTATCGCGTCGGCATGACGATGCCCGCGCAAACCATCGCGCCGGGACAGACCGTGAATGTCGACGCGCGTCTCTTCGCCGGCCCGGAGGAAGAGCGCATGCTCGAAGGCATCGCGCCGGGTCTGGAACTGGTGAAGGACTACGGCATGGTGACGATCATCGCCAAGCCGCTCTTCTGGCTGCTCGAGAAGATCCACAGCTATGTCGGCAACTGGGGCTGGGCGATCGTGCTGCTCACCTTGCTCATCAAGGCGGTGTTCTTCCCGCTGTCGGCAGCGAGCTACAAGTCGATGGCGCGCATGAAGGAAATCACGCCGCGCATGCAGCAGATTCGCGAGCGCTTCAAGAGCGATCCGCAGAAGATGAACGCCGCGCTGATGGAGCTGTACAAGACCGAGAAGGTCAATCCGTTCGGTGGCTGCCTGCCGGTGGTCGTGCAGATTCCGGTGTTCATCTCGCTGTACTGGGTGCTGTTGTCGTCGGTGGAAATGCGCGGCGCGCCGTGGATTCTCTGGATCCACGATCTGTCGCAACAAGACCCGTACTTCATCCTGCCGGTGCTGATGGCCGTGTCGATGTTCGTGCAGACCAAGCTGAACCCGACGCCGCCCGACCCCGTCCAGGCGAAGATGATGATGTTCATGCCGATCGCGTTTTCGGTCATGTTCTTCTTCTTCCCGGCCGGTCTCGTGCTGTATTACGTGGTGAACAACGTGCTCTCGATCGCGCAGCAGTACTACATCACGCGCATGATGGGAAAGAGTAAGAAGAAGGTAGCGTAAGCGCTGCTTCTGCTTTGGATGTGCAAACGCCCGGCTCCGGCCGGGCGTTTGCATTTGGAACGGCGTTTCGAACAATCGGCTTATTTGAGTCGCTCGCCCAGGTCCTTCAGATTGCCGAGGACTGCATAGACGGCTGCCGTCACCTCCTCGACACGTCGACGGAGTTCGTTCTTTCGCGCGTTGTCTCCCCAAGGTGATAACGCTTCTGTCGCCTCGGGGTGAAGGATCAGGAGATGTGAGATGTCCTCGCCATCGAGCAACAGTTCCGCGGGATGGCCGAGCAGCCGAACCAGCGAGATACGGTTTCTTCCTCTCGGAATTGCCTCGGCGTCGAACCAGGCTTTGATCGCCGTGGATGACACGGTCGCGTCAGGGTCGGCATGTTCCAGCGCGCGCAGCAAATCGCCGGCATGTCCAACGCGGAACGACCTGCTTCGGAAATACGGCACGGTTTCCTGAATGGCAGGCATCGCTTGCACCAGTAAGCGCCCGAGTCCATCCGCGAAAATCTTCTTTGTTCGGTTGGTTGCCATGGCTGGCAGTGTGTTGGACATCGGCGGCATCGTGTTGCGGTTCAAACTTGATCGCCGAGAGTCGAACTTGAGTGCGCCGTGTTCGTGACGATAAGTGCGGGCGCTATAAAGCTTTTCGCCAACAACGACGTCAGATAGCTCTATCTGGAAAAGTTGAAAAATTTCGTCTGCGCGACTGTTCCCTCACCGCTTCATCGATCCATAAAACTGCTCGACGAGTTCCTCGAGCAAATACCGATGATGCGGCGACAGCGCCTCGATCTTCGTCGCCAGTTCGAGCGTTTCCTCGGACGCGGGATATTGCTCGTCGCGCGCGAGCGGTTTCGGCGTCCCTTGCGGGTTGCCGCTTGGCGGCGGCCCGTAGTGCAGCCAGTGCTGATCGACCTTGAACCAGTCGGCGAGCGTCTTCAGCTTGTCGACGGTCGGGATCGAACGCGCGGTCAGCCACTTGTGCGCCGTCTGCGGCGAGACAGATTCGCCTTGATAACGCAGGTTGAAATGCAATGCGAGATCGGTCGCGCCACGCATCTTTTCAGGTGCGCGGGTCATCGAGAATTTGAGCCGCTCGGAGAAGTCGGCTTTTTCTTGCGGTGTAGGCATGGGCTGGATTGTGCGAGGAAATCGTTGCTTGACAGTCAACCAATCGAGCGATTTTTGGCGCGATTCTGCATTCATTTATCTTGACTAAGAGTTAATTTTGACTGCCTTTTAGCAACAGTTATTCGCCGGGACGTGAGCTGCTACAAGCATCGATCCATTTCCGGCGCGAAATTCCCCTGTCCTCCTCCGATCACCCACTCTATCTCAAAAAAGATAACTTGCGCGCCCTACTTCTTTCAGCACAAGACAGTGGGATCGGGGCACCGCGATACAATGCCCGCATTCCAAAACCATCCCACCGCACCGCTGACATGCTGAGCAACGACACCGATCCGATCGTCGCAATCGCCACCCCGCCGGGGCGTGGCGGAATCGGCGTCGTGCGTCTGTCGTTCGGCCGCGCGGGAGAGGCCGCCGCACAAAAGGCCATGCATGCCTTGTGCGGTCAGGCACTCGCGCCGCGCCACGCGAGCTACGTGCCGTTCATCGACGCCAACGGCGAAGCGCTCGATCGCGGCATCGCGCTTTACTTTCCCGCGCCGAACTCCTACAGCGGCGAGCACGTGCTGGAGTTGCAAGGTCACGGCGGTCCGATCGTGCTGCAACTGGTCCTGCAACGGGCGATCGAAGCCGGTCGCGACTTCGGCCTGCGGCTCGCCGAGCCCGGCGAATTCACGCGGCGCGCTTTTCTCAACGACAAGCTCGATCTCGCGCAGGCGGAAGCCGTCGCCGATCTGATCGAAGCCAGCACGGAAGCCGCCGCGCGCTCGGCCGGCCGTTCGCTGGAAGGCGCGTTCTCACGCGAGATCCACGCGTTGGTCGAAGACGTGATCACCCTGCGCATGCTCGTCGAGGCGACATTGGATTTTCCCGAGGAAGAGATCGACTTTCTCGAAGCAGCCGACGCGCGCGGCAAGCTCACGCGCATCCGTCAGCGGCTCGAAACCGTTCTCGCTGAGGCTCGTCAGGGTGCGCTTTTGCGCGAGGGTTTGTCGATCGTGCTCGCGGGTCAGCCGAACGTGGGCAAGTCGTCGCTGTTGAATGCGCTTGCGGGTGCGGAACTCGCGATCGTCACGCCGATTGCCGGCACCACGCGCGACAAGGTCGCGCAGACGATCCAGGTCGAAGGCATTCCGCTGCACATCATCGACACGGCAGGGCTGCGCGAGACACAGGACGAAGTGGAGCGTATCGGCATTGAGCGCACGTGGAGCGAGATCGAACGCGCGGACGTCGTTCTGCATCTGCTGGATGCGCGCGAAGGCATGACGCCGGAAGACCGAACGATCGCGGCGCGCTTTCCGTCCGGCGTGCCCGTCGTGCGAGTGATGAACAAGACGGACCTGGCGGGTGTGCCGCCAGCCGCGCGCGATGCCGAGAATCACACACGCGAAGTCAATTTGTCCGCGAAAACCGGTGATGGCATCTCGCTGCTGCGCGACGAGCTCTTGAAGATCGCGGGCTGGCAGGCGGGTGCGGAAAGCGTGTATCTCGCGCGCGAACGTCATTTGATCGCGCTGCGCGAGGCACGCGATCATCTTGCTTTAGCAGCCGAACACGCCGATCAGCACTCGCAAGTGCTCGATCTTTTTGCGGAAGAACTGCGGCTCGCGCAAGACAATCTCAACGCGATCACGGGCGAATTCACGTCCGATGACCTGTTGGGCGTGATTTTCAGCCGCTTCTGCATCGGCAAATGAGCGCCGACGACGCTACGCGCCCTCCGGTTTGCCGACCTCGCGCAGTTCCGCGCTGAGCTTTTCGCTCTCATCCGGCCGCCCGTGAAATGCCGCCGGCGTGTTCTGGAACATCTCGATTCGATACACGCCATCGCAAAGCGACAGCACCATCGTCTGAATGGCGTTCAGATTCGGTTCGAGTTCGGTTGCGCCGCGCGGCCACATGCCCGCGACGGCGCGCAGCAGCAATGTCTGCCCGTTCGCCATCCGCCTCACCTCGCGCACTTTGGCGATGAAACGTGGCGTCGGATGCCGGGAGAAAATTGGCTGAAGATGCGCCTCGATGCACGTGCGCCCGTCGATCGCACTACCGTCGAAGCCGACGAGGCTGCCACGCTCCGTGAAGCGCGCCGCCATCGCGGCTGCGTCCTGCCTGTTCCAGTCCTCGAGCAGGCCGAAGTACACTCGGCGCGCGCTCGCGGTCCAATCCTCGGCCTGGCTCATGCCGCTTTCTTCCACGCCGCCGCGAAGACACCCGCGCCCATCAGAAGCGCGCCGCCCGTGCGGTTCACCGCGCGCTGCACGGAAGGCTTGCGAATCGCCTTGCGCGCGCCGGATGCGAGCAGCGCGTAAGCGAACGCATTGGCCGCCGCCAGCCCAACGAAGGTCGCCTCGAGAATCGCGATCTGCGACACGCTGGCCGCGTGAGGATCGACGAACTGCGGCACGAAAGCGACGAAGAAGATGATGCTTTTCGGATTCAGCGTCGTGACGGCGTAGGCGTGCGCCATGATGCGGCTCGTGCGAAGTTCGCCCATGGGCTGCACGGCGTCCGTGTCGACCACGGGCGCGCGCCACAATTTGAAGCCCAGGTACATGAGATAGGCCGCGCCGATCCACTTCACCACCATGAACAACTCCGCGGACGCCGCCAGCAGCACGCCGAGACCGAGCATCGACGCGGTCATCGCGGTCAGGTCGCCCAGCGCGACGCCGATGGTGGTCGCGAATGCGTACTTGCGGCCGTGGCCGAGCGCGTAGGACACGACGAGCAGCACGGTCGGGCCGGGAATCGCGACGAGAATCGCCGACGCGATCGCGAACGGCAGCCATTGAGCGAGGGTCATGCTTGTTCTCCTTGGTTCGAACTGTCGATTTATCCATGAACGCCGCACGCTTGCAATAGGCCGTTCAGCCAGCTTGACTGCTCGCGTGTGGAACTCGCGGTTGGTTGGCGTTGCCTCGCACCCGCTTACTGCGGCGCACCAAGGTCATTGAGAGGCAAATTGTCGCAGCCCTGATAGGTCAGACGCGGGCTTTCTTTTCGCTCAGGGGAGCATTTCGATGATTTTCTTTTAATCGGCAAATCGCGCAATTTATTTAAACCTCCCTGCGACATTCTGACGTGTTGCGGTCGCACACAACATATGCTTGCAACTTTGTCTCACTCAACTAGCATGAGTCTTGCGGTTATCCGCTTTTAAATACATAGCTAATTTCGAAACGGTTTCGTTTGGAGGCTATACATGAAGAAAGGCGCCGGCGCTCTTCTCGCGATGATGGGTTTGTTTGCGGTTGTTTCCGCAGCGCAGGCTCAAGACAATGTCATCCAGCCGCAGCAGACATTCACCTTCAGGCCCAATTCATATGGCTGCTTGTCCAAGGACAAGTTCGATTCGGCCGACCAGCACGCGAAAGCCGGCGAGCAACAGAAGATGCAGCAATTCTTTGAGGGCTTCGAATGTATTTCGACTCCCGTCGATTCGCATTTTCGCGTGATTCGCGTCGTCGGCCACGACGTCGAATTCGTCAACGCCTCTAATAGCGACACGCAAGGCATGTGGACCGCTGATCGTTTTATCGATCAATAAGCGGCTTGCGGTTGCATTAATTCAGCAGACCGGCGCGATTTTTGAGTTGCGCCGGTGTTTCGATTTATCTGCATATTATTCATCGGCATAAACTCGAAGCCGGATTCATGCCGTGCCAGTCTTTGCCGCGCTGACCGATAGAATGCGCGCGCCCAGCGATCTTCCAAATTTCCGTCGATTCCCCGCACAATGTCGGTTTCGCGCGCGATCGATCGCGCCGTATCGACAATTTCTTTCCGCCGGCCCAACAACCGGCGCCGATGCTGAATGGCTCTCAAATCCACCATCTACAAGGCAGACCTTCAAATCGCCGACATGGACCGCCACTACTATGGCGATCATTCCCTGACCATTGCGCGCCATCCGTCTGAGACCGACGAGCGGATGATGGTGCGCGTCGCCGCCTTCGGCCTGTTCGCCGAGGAGCGCCTGGAGTTTTGCAAGGGCCTGTCCGATACCGACGAACCCGATCTCTGGCAGAAGGATCTGACCGGGCAGATCCGGACGTGGATCGAGGTCGGGCAGCCGGACGAGCGACGCATCTCGAAGGCGAGCGGCCGTTCGGAGCGCGTGATCGTCATCGCTTATGCCGGCAAGACGGCGGATATATGGTGGAACGGCGTGAGGGGCAAGGTCGAGCGACTGCAGAACGTGACGGTCTACTCGCTCGCGGACGGCATCGCCGAAGCGCTCGGCAAGCTGGCCCAACGGACGATGCGCCTGCAGTTGATGGTGCAGGACGGCGAAGCGACGCTTGGCAGCGAGACGGTCGACCCTGTTGCTATTCGCTGGACCGTGCTGAAGGCCGGGGCGGCCTGACCTTCAGGCTTCGGGCGGCCCTTTGAGCTCGATCATGTTGCCTTCGGGATCGAACAGATAGAGCGACGGGCCGAAGCCTTCGGCGCCATAGCGAGACGCCTCTTCGCCGATACGCGCGCCGTGCTCTTCGAGGTGCGCGCGTAATTCATCCGCATCGAACGGTTCGACGCGCACGCACAGATGATCCATGTTGCGCCCCTCGCCCGGCCGGCCGTTCTCCGGTCGGTCGATCTTTGCGCCGACGGCCAGCAGATCGATCAGCGAGCGTCCCGCGCGCATTTGCACGAGGCCGAGATCGCGCTGCTCTTTCTCGATCGGACAACCTAGCACGGTGCGATAGAAGGCCACCATGTTGTCGAGATCGACGCAGCGAATCACGACGTGATCGATTTCGCGGATCTGGAAGCGCATGTCGTCCTCTCACGTTCGATGTGAGACTCAGTTTAGCGTGATGGGTAAGAGAAGCAGGCGGGCGGGGGAATGAAAAAGGGCTTGGGGTTTAAGCTAAGCCCTTTGGAATTCGTGGTGGAGAGGAGGAGGATCGAACTCCCGACCTTCGCATTGCGAACGCGACGCTCTCCCAGCTTGAGACCCTTCAAGATCAAGGGGTTAGTGTTTCGTGCCCCCGTCGTCAGACTGGCTTGTCACCCCGCTGTCACCCTCGGAGGAGTGATGGCTACCATTCGACAACGCAACGACCGCTGGCAAGCAATCGTCAAACGACAAGGCTACCCGGCGCAATCGAAGACATTTGCCCTGAAGAAAGATGCGGAGAAGTGGGCGAGACTGCAAGAACGCCTCATGGACGCCGGACAGTGGATCGACGGCCCGCAATATCAACAGATGACAACCTTGGGAGAACTCCTCGACCGATACGCCAAAGAAGTCAGTACCGGTAAGCGGGGAAATCGCGCCGAGTCTTACAGAATTGAAACCTTCAAGAAACACAGCCTTGCAAAGCACGCGCTCTCCTCGATAACGCCGCAGATGGTCGCGTCGTGGCGGGATGCCCGCCTCGGAGAAGTCTCGTCCGGCACGGCATTGCGAGAACTACAGCTTCTTGGACACGTTTTCAGCATCGCGATTCAAGAATGGGGTATTCGACTTCCGAACAACCCTGTCAGCCTCATCAGGAAGCCAAAGTCGGGCAAGGCCCGAGACCGTGTTCTCACCGACGAAGAAAGGACCGCGCTCATCTTGGCGTGCAGTCAATGTCAAAACCCGTGGATCAAGCCTGTCGTGACCTTCGCACTGGAAACCGCTGCACGACGCGGTGAAATCCTCGCACTGGCGTGGAAAGACGTTGATTTGATGCGCCGAACAGCGACCCTACATGTGACGAAGACCGGGCAGCCGCGAAGGATTCCGCTCTCCCCTACGTGTGTCGCCATGCTGGAATCACTCCCGCACAGCTTAGACGGACGGGTCTTCCCCGTTTCCATCGAAGCATTGAAGCAAGCATACGAACGTGCGGTCGCGAGGGCCGGGATTATCAACTTCACATTTCACGATCTGCGACATGATGCGCTGACGAGACTTGCAAAGCGGGGCCTTTCGGTGCTCGAACTTCGCGCCATATCCGGTCACACAACGGCGAATATGCTTCAACGCTACGTGTCGATTGACGCTGGCGACTTAGCGATGAAGCTCGGTTGAACGTCAGAGGAACGCCACGGAATTCGGTGCGTCACCTTTCAGCGACGGACCGAACCGAGAATTCGGCGCTACGATTCGTCGTCATCGGGCGGGCGCGTGTCGAAGCTAATGCTAGCGATCAGGGCGGACCGGCGAAACGGCACTGTGAACGCGACATGACACCACGACAAGCGGCCAGAGGCGGCGAGCGTTAACAGGCCCTGAAAATGTCCCTCTGTCATATCAATCACGCCCTGTAGCTCGGGTTTGATCGATATGAAGGCGCCAATGTTAGGCTGGTCGGCGTTACCAATACCCGGCTCGTCCGTTGGGGAGACTTGAATCAAGAACCGGGTGACATCACGCACCGGTTCGGTGAATTCCCCTTCCACCTGAATCGATGCGCGACTCTCGCGCTCCGGGGGACAACCGCGAGGCCGGTCCACACGCTCCGTCATACTCGCATGCCAACTTGTGACGCGTCCGTATCGACTCAGCAGTTCGCGTCGGCGGGGTGGATGCTTCGCTTTGGTCATACCTCGGTATCCGAACACAGACCACTGAACCACGGCGAACGGCAGTGACGCTTTCAATCAAACTGATTCTACGCCCTTGACCGGCACACCGAATTGACCGCACTGCTCACGTATCCAACTGATCCCACTCGTCCCCGAGCGCCCATCGAAGTGCGGACAGCTTGCCGTTAATCATGCCCCACTCGAAATCCGACCAAGGACCATAGTTTCCCTCGCCTAACTTGCGTTCTGCGTTCTTGGCGGACTTCAATGCCCCTCGCCAAATGTCGTCAGAAATATGAGTCTGGGTGTTCAGCTTCCGCTTCGCCCACCCCTCCTCCCACTCGTCTTTGCTGATGACCTTGACCTTGCCCCGCTCGATCTGCCACTCGGTGTATTTGTGCCGGTTGTACCAGACTTGGGTCGTCAACCGATCCATTGCTCGCAATATTTCTGTAAGACTTCTCGTTTCCTGCTCCCACTCTTGCTCCCACATAGCGTAGGTGACGCGCATCGGATCGATACGCCGCAAGCACTCGGCCAAGTTGATGAAGTACATTGACTTGATCTTCGAGAATAGCGAAGCGAAGTCGGAGTGCGGCTGCCGTTGGTCCCCACTGACGCGACTGAAGTCATGCTTGTTATGCGTGACGAACGCGAACCGCTGCCCCGTGCCCCCCATCGTCCGTATACATTCAAAGTACGTTTCGAGTAGAACCGCGTCAGCCATCGAGTTCTTGTTTTCATGGTGGCACGGGGCCTTCCGATGGAGGGCACGGTCTGCTGCACGTAGTTTGACGGCATCACTGACTTCGATGACTGTCGATTCCGAAAAGATGGCAGCAATTTTCGTCAGTTCAGACTCGGCGGCACCGCCCATGATCGGGATGCGATGATCCAAGTCTGACAGGTAGTCGAGTACGCGGGACTTCTGCCGTTTGTCACCATCGGCCCGACGTATGGCCCCCTTGACGAGGTTGAAATGCGTTGAAAGGCTCTTCGCGCTCGACTTGGCGACGCGGTCGCGATTCTTGTGAAACTCATCCACGACGATTCGCGGCACCAGCAATCGCATCTGTCGGTCCTTTAGGAGACTTTCGACCGCGTCTAGTAGAGGCGTTTGCTTCGCGTCTTCGGCGAGGTCCAGCCATACGCTTGTATCGATGAGAACGTTGAACACCGGCCGTTACCTCGATTCTGACTTGCCGGATATGCCTTCGCTTGGCCTTGCGGGGGTCGGGAGCGCCTCTCGCCGGAACGTCATCGAATGGCGCATCATCCGACAAACACCGTCGAGACCGGGGAACAGACTGGCTGCGGTAACACCCATGAATGCCAAGTCTTCGAGAGCCTCGCTTGCGAACGAAATAGGGACTTCGGCAGCTACCAGATATTGCGTCGTGTGATGACCTTCAATGTTGCAAATAAACTGCTCGATGTTCCCAACGTTGGACACAAGAAACCGCCCTTGTTGCGCATATAGACGCGGGTTCTCGCGCGGAGAGACCTGCAAGAAACAAACGTATGGTTCCAAGAAGGGCAACGTCACCATCCGTGGGCTGAACCGTTCGATGAAGGACCGGGTCAGTGCGTAGACCCGGACACGGGTAGCGTTCGGTCGAGAATACCTGTTCTCCAACGCATCTGAGAAGGCGAAAAACGCAGCGATGTATGGTGAATCGGTCCAGTCGAGCAACGGAGTGGGAAGTCCGTGATGCTGCGCCAATCCAAGCAATGTCGAATAATCAGCGGAGTCCCCAAGGTTCAGCCTGCGGTTCGTCACCGCTTCGACGTGTGAATGAAAGAGCGGCAATGTCTCCGCGCAATATCGACCAAGTTGCGTTCGGCCCGCGCGATAGAGACTGGTCTCCAATCTGAACGCGTGCGAGCCATGTCCCCGGAACGCCACCGCCCCGGCAGCGCGGGCACGACCAGCCCACTGTTTGAATTCATCCCATGAGGCGCACTGATAAATGTCTGCCACGCCTCCGCGTAGTGCCAACGGCTTAAACGAGATTTTTCCACCGGCCCCGTCGGCGTCCTGCCATGTCCCGGTCATCCCGTTCTTCGTGGTTTTGAGGGAAGCACAGGTGGAAAGCATAAGTCGCCGTGCATTCTCCTCTAAGGACGACTCGACCATCTGACCTCTTTCATCATGCGAAAAGAGTTTGAAAGCCTGATATTCCGACACGCCCTCTCGATGCGAGACCCGTCTCGCCCACACTGCCACCGTCGGTTGACCAACCACACCCCACCAGTGAAACATTACGTCGTCGGGCCGGTCTTCATCGCAGCACATCATCGCTGTGGCTTTTCCCGAACGGGTCTCTATCGTTCCGAATAGTTGCCTATCCATCGAAATTGCGATCCCTATAACAGTGAGCGTTCAAGCGGGCAGATACGTCCGCTTCAACGGAACGAGGCGCTTCGTCTCGGCGTCGGTGTCTTCGTAATGGTCGATCAACGCGCGCACGACATGGTCCGAAGTCCACAGCGTCAGGGGCACTGATGCACGGTCAGCTTCGTAGTACGCCTCTTTGCTGAATCCGCCAGTGCTTACGAACAGGCCACGATCATCTGGGTGGCGCCCGCCAAGGAAGCTACGAATCTGGTTCGTACCCATTTGGCCCTTCCGATGCTTCACCTCCACGATGATTCGAGGATGTTCGAATCCGAAGCCGTCAGGAGATGCGATGATGTCCTTTCCTCGGTCACTTCCAGCCGGAGAGACCTGAGTCTTGTAACCCATCGCCCGAAGGATTCCGGCGACCAGTTCCTGCATCTCGGCCCAATCGAGTTTGCTGACGATGTCCTTGATCTGTTCGAGCGCGAGTACTTCCATTCCCGACAACGGATCGGCTTCGACTTGCTCTTCCTGTAGCTCAGGGGCTGGCTGCATAGGCTTGCCCGTCGCCTCTCCAAGAAGCTCCTGCATGGCAAATTCCGCAACCACAAACACCGTCAGAGTCGAGCCGAGGCTATTCTTGGTAGCATCGGTCAGGCTGTCACGTTCGACTTCCTTTTCCTTCCAAGCAACTGTCCTTACCAGCGACATCCCCGCGTCCGCCAAATCAGCGCGATATTCACAGTTACCCGTCACTTTGCCGATCAGGTACGTGCGGTTCGCGGGAGAATAGGTAACGACGAGATCGTCCGCCTTGATCTCGTTCATAAACCGCCATACCTGCGAGGCGCCGGAGATCGCGGTCTTTTCTTTGATCGCCGGTTCAAGGGACCTGTATAGATCGGTCAAATCCTTTCTGGTCATGCCGACTTTGGCGTGAGCGGCAAGTTGGCCCCACCCTATGGCCGCGATACCTCGTTCGCGAAACTCCTCGTAGAGGCTGCCTCCGTCTGCCCGGATCATCCACATCATTCCCATCGAACACACCCCGTCTAACTAGTTTGTCGTGTTGCTGGCCGCGTCGATGATCGGTTACATCGAGTGCTGCCGGTTCGGCCTCTGCTGGTACGGTGATCACGTAGAAGGCTGCGAGTCACGCGCCGCCAAGCACCGGAACTGTACCTCTGCGGACGCGTATGTGCCGAAGCCCGAATCTCTGCCGGTACTACCGACAGGCGACATAACCCGCCCCTGTTTAGCACAGTATGTCGAGGCGTCTTGGAACATGCGGGCCTTGACGGCGCTCGCCGAGAAATCGGTGAACTTACCTAGACCACCAATCATGTACAAGTCCGGGCCAATTTGTACTACTCCGTCTGTTCCGGTGGTAGCACAGCCGGACAAAACAGCAAGTACCAGCCCGATTCCAATTGCACGACGCGTCATTCCGGCCCTCTCTACTTAGCCAAAGTCGGTATAACGGTCGCGTCGTCGATGGTCTTTAATCGATCCGAGTTCGTCCGGTTCCAGCCTTTCCGCAAACGTTAAACAAACTAGGGTGAAGTCGTGGCGATCAATTGCGGCGATTGCAGTGTCCGATGTCTACGGCTCTGCAAACATATTGGTCGTGACGATCCCCTTCCATGCCCTACGTTGGGTTGTTACTCTGCGATGTCGGTACTCTAACAATAAGGAAATAGATGAAGCGCGATCTCTTCCGAAACTTCTTTGACGAACTTCGTCGTGCTGGCGCTGGCGGGATTAACGCACCACAATTCAGTCTCGGCCAAGCGGGAGCCTACGAGCTTCGATACATACCGTTTGAATACGTGAACCACCACGCAAAACTGGTCATAGTCGGAATCACGCCGGGCAACACGCAGCTTTCGCTGGCCTATGGCAAGGCGCAGGAGCTTCTTAGGCAAGGGCATCCCACCGACCTGATTCTCCGAGAAGTCAAGAAGGTCGGTGCATTTGGCGGGCCTTCGATGCGCCCCAACCTGCTAAAGATGCTGCGGCACTTCCGGTTTGAGCACCTGCTCGGAATTGCGGACGTTGAATCGCTATGGGGATCGGACGCCGATCTGCTGCATTCGACATCGGTAGTACCCCATGCCGCGTTCAAGAACGGGAAGATGTTTTCCGGGAGATTCGATGAAGTCTTGGCATCACCACTTCTCCGCGAATGTTTCCACGACTGCTTCGTACCGTCAGTTGAAGAGATGAAATCGGAGGCGTTGTTTGTCGGCCTCGGTCCATGTCCCGAAGCCGCCTTGGAATGGTGTGTACAGCAAGGCGCCCTCCGCCGCAATCAGGTCTTGGGATCGTTCTGCCATCCATCCAGTGCTGGGGGCAGCACAACGCGCTACTACCTTCGCGAAGTGGCAAAGCACGAACTGGGCGCCAACAATCCGGTCCTTCGCCGGACCGAGTGGCTGGACCGCGCGTATGACAGGATGCACGCCTCGACCAGTGCGCTTCTCGGAGGAACTGCGCCGAAAGCGCCAGTTCGCAACGAAGCCTCAGTGATGTCGAGTTCCGACGAGGCTTCATTGACAAAAGTTACGCCCGTCGCTCGACAGGGTCGGGATACTGCCAAGCCAAGGGCAGTCTGCGACGATGTCGCCGTCATCCTCGCCGAAGTCCGAAAAGCCGGATTCAGGCAGACGAAGGAGACGTTGAAACTAGCGGAGTTCGAGGCCCCCTGCGGTCAGGTCGTTTATGTCGTGAAGACAACTTCAACGATGAACCGCATCAACGTGATGGTGCATCCCGCTCTGAAACGGGAAGCGATGTCCGCATTGCCCGGAGTAGCATCGGTCAGCGATAACTATCGGTTCCACTCGAACATGACCCGGTTTCCAAAGCGAATCAACGGCGGAGCCACTGAGATCGCGCATGGATGGCAGGTGTCACTGGATACCTTCGGCGACCTTCCGCGCTTCCTCACCGCGTTTGACCGAACCGGTGTCGATTAGCCGCCTGTTCTTAGATTTAGATAGCAACGCGCGATGAACATGGCCTCAATGGTGATGGTTGTCACCTCGATGGTGATCGTGTCACCTCAATGGTGACGCCTCGATGGTGACGGTGTCGCCTCAATGGTGACGGTGTCGCCTCAATGGTGACGGTTCTCACCTCGATGGTGATCGTGTCACCTCAATGGTGACGATGTCGCCTCAATGGTGATGGTTGTCACCTCGACGGTGTCACCTCGATGGTTACGGTGTCACCTCAATGGTGATGGTTGTCACCCCAACGGTGATCGTGCGGCCTTGCTGTAACGGTACGGTAACGACGCTGCGCTGCCATCCGTTCTCGCTGACCATACCACTTATGGTCACTTGAGACGGCGGCGCTTCCGAGCTTCGGTCCAATCGATCAATGCGCACGGCACGCCGTCAGGCCCCATCCCGCACCATTCGTTGTCTTCGGTACTCTGCTTCAGTTTCTGGCCCAAACGGGAGAGCGTAGACCTTGAACAGCCAGTCGCCGCGATGATGGTGTTCCAACTATCGCCTCGACGCAGCATGTCCATGATGGCGGCGTTACGCTGCTCATCTGGTTTGCGACCACGGTAGCCGCCAGATTCCTTCAGCTTGGCAATTCCTTGGGCCTGTCGGCGGCGTCGGTCGTCGTAGTCCTTACGCGCAATGGCCGCGAGCATGTCCAGCATCATCGAGTTAAGCGCATCGAGCATTCGTCCGGTGATGTCGTCGGACTGGCTGGTCATCATCCAAGAAGTCGGCAGGTCCAAGGCAACGACACGGACGCGCCGTGACTGAAGCTCGGCCTTCAGTTTCATCCAGTCCTCCGAATTCAACCGAGAAAGTCGATCCACCTGCTCAACAAGCAGCAGGTCCCCTTCATGGCAGTCCGACATTAACCGAAACAGTTCGGGACGCTGAAGTGAAGCGCCCGATTCATGCTCAACGTAGAAGGAAGCAATACGCAGCCCGCGTTCCTTCGCGAACGCAACCAAGTCCTCCTTCGCGCGCGTCGCATCTTGCTCTTTAGTTGAAGCCCGTAGATATGCCCTGACGTACATGCGGCACCTCTTATAGTTCGTTTTGGGTAGTTCGCATATTATCAGTTCTCAATGGGTAGTGTCCAGCCACATATCGAACCAGCACTTCTGCGGTTCTCTAAAGGCATACCCGAAAGACACCGGTTGAACATCTGATCCGACAACCTCAGACAATGCGCCGTGATGTCGGCATGGACAACTAATTAACATTTGTGTTATAATACAATTTCGATTTGACCAGCCCCGACGTTTCACCTGTGGGTCAAGCCGACTCACCGGTTGTCCACGGCTGCAATCACATCCGCAGTCTTCCCACGACGCATTCCCCCTTCGCCTGATCTTCGCGGCACAACCGCACCTGATCGGATTTCGTGCGCCACCACCGGACCAGATCAGCCCTTGATCAGGCCACCGGTTCGCGTTCAGCGACGAATCACTGGTTGTGTGATGACATCAAGCAGTACCTAGGCCGAGGCAATGAGTGCATGCGCAGCCGTCGTTGATGCACCACGAATCCGATCAGGTCTGATCGCGGCCCATCGATGTAGGAAGCAAGCGGGAAGACCGGCGTCTTGTTCGCCGCCACCGGTCATATCAACCAGTTAGTGAATTCGACGGCACGAAGGGGCGGCGATTCACGGGGCCGTAGGCACCGCTTCATCTAGATGAGATGTGTCGGACAGGACCTATCTGGCACCGATGAAGACCTGAGATAAGGAAGAACGACTTGGTCTTCAGTTGTCACGTCGAACAGCCGATGAATTCGACGGCACGAAGTGGCGACGATTCACGGGGCCGAAGGCACCGCTTGATCTAGATGAGATGTACAGGACCAGACCTCACCCGCACCTATGGGACCGGCCAAGTCCGCCTTCGTGATTCAACAAGCCGATGAATTCGACGGCACGGAGTGGCGGCGATTCACGGGGCCGAAGGCACCGGCATGAGGTACATATCGGCAGAGATGTCGCGGCTATCGGGTCTTGATGGAGTCACATGTGTTGCACGTCCGCTGCGCGTCCGAGCGTTGCTGGCCTACGCTGCGCTTCGGCCATCACGCGAACTTGTTTTTTCGATTGATCAAATCAGATATGAAAAAGATGTGACCAACTAGCTTCGGACTATAGGCGGACTATGGTTCGACAATTTCTGTCAAATTGACAGGGTTTCGAGGGGATGTCTTTATTCATCACCTCATTTCGTGAAAGGAGTTTGAAATGAAAATTCACCACAACCGGGGGAACACCCCCAATCAGCCACAAGAGACAACGAATTGTCAACACGAAACATCAAGAGCGAAATCAAGGACGCGGCACGGGTCGCAAAGCGAGTTAACGAGTACGCAGAAGAGCAGCTAAATACTGTTGCATCCGGCAGGTCATTAAAAGTACAGCTCCGGGTCTTCCCCGAATCACGATTTCCCAAGTGGGCGACCACTCTGGCATCAATGCTCTGCACCGACCCCGAACTGGCGAATCTGACAAACAAGAAACTTGCTGCCCTCATCAAGAACGACGACGGGGAATCAGGACTTGATTCCACCATCCTTTCGAAGCCTCTTAGTAAAGAACAACGCCACTACGTGGCCCAGATTCTTCAAGACTACGGATATGCCATTGACACTTTGGTCAAAGGCACTGACCTCAAGAGAATCATAAGGGATAACATCCGCCTTGAATCTCAGAAGAGCGATTCAACAAAATTCTTCGCAGATTCAATTGAAATCGATGGTACCAGATACTCGTATAAATTGCGTCGCAATCCAAGCGGGAACCGCCTGTCAGACTTCTGTATTCGTATGCAAGGTTGCGATATACCGTTGATGGTCGTGTTGAAACTTCGCCGTGTTGGTGTCAATGAATTTTACAACATAGATGAACAAGCATGCCAGTTTGCGCATCATGAACACACGGCGAAGCGCACGAATATAGAAGCGAAGAAGACACTAAACAAATCACTGGACAAGCTGATCGACTATACAGCACATCGAGAACGCGAAGTGGATCCGAATTACTACACCGGTACGCAGGTCTTTGAAACGATGCGCACATGGTACTTTGGTCTTAGCGCCGCGCGCCAGAGCATGGCTACATTCATCGATTGTTGGAATGAGATGAAAAAGAACCACGTCTTCGTAGATGGACTGAAAAAACTCGTCAATAAAAGCGAAGAAGCTGTTACCGTTGAAGCGCACGGGACTGAAGATCCGGCCCCGGCAGAGAGTTTGCTGAAAGGCGACTATATAAGCGACGCCGATGGGAACCTTGTTGATATTTCAACTCTTCTGAAATCGATCTCATCTAAAGCGAACAAAACGTCAGATTTGCTCGAACATGTTTAAATTCTGCGGCTGTTGCCTCAAACGAACGCAAACTCAATGATGATCGGCGACCGGTGATAGGAAGAAGTCCCCGGTCAACATTGGCACCGCGCCGGACCATTGGTCTTCGACCGTGGCGACTATCGATATCGTCATGGTCTGAACGTTCTGCGAAACCTCTGGCACGATTCACACCCCTCGACCATCATTCGATTCCACCAATTGGTCAACAGTCGTCGCGATGACTGTACATCGAGGCGTGGCAGCAATTTCACGATCTATCCCGTCTCATAGCCCTCATAGCCCACTCAGCGCACCGCCCGACAGTTCGAACCGCCAACTCCCCGACGACTCTCTACTACTGGTAAAGATCGCCGTTCCGAGCAAAGGGCCATCTTCGGACTGATTTCGTTCAAGTTTTGATAGCAAATGATAGTTGTTTTGTGGCGCTTCGCAGTACGCACATGCGCTACAAAATGGGAACTTCATTATCTTCCCTTTGAATTCATCGAAACGTTTAATCGGGTTCAATCCGAGTGATACTAGCTCATCGTTGCGAATGAAACCGGATATTTTTTCAAGAACTGATGATGCGTTTGCAACCGTCTTCGCGACCTCCCCATACACATCGATAGAATACCCATAAACCTGCTTTACTTGTCGCCCGCATTGCCAACACTTATCTTTCAAGAAGAGGATATTGTAATCCCAAGGCACTTCTTCCCATTCAAGCTGCCTGTTCAATGCGCCGACGATGAACTGTGACAATGACACGCCGAATTCGCGAATCGAAGGTTCCTCTCCCGAACTAAACCGAGTCAGGTGAAAAAAAGGGATTTCTCTTGACGGAGCGATGTATTCGCTCTTGAACTTCTCGCCGGACACGATCCACGCAACACGGACCCCTGACTCACGATATATCCGACTCCTTCGCTTTAGTTCTTCTGCCGTCTGATACGATAGTTGAACTTCAATGGCAACCTTTGCACTCCCTTTGTGACAGAAAACATCAGCAATCCATTCTTCGCCGTTTGGCGTACTTCCCGGCCATTCCGTCTTTACAGTCCAGCCAGCACGCTTTACCGCCTTCCCAATGAGGCTTTTGAGGAATATGTGCTCTTGCCCTTCCGGCGCTGACGGGCAGTCGCCACGCACGGCGTGCGCGAAGAAGAAGTTCCCAAGTTTACTCGTCTTTGGAACCGCTGTTCGGCCACAGCATGGCATATGGACAGCCAAGTCTTTGTAATCTGCTTTTAGGCTTGTCCAGCCGACCTCATCATAGTCGAAGGCCAGAAGCTCGGCGTCACCATAAGTTGCTCTGAGCGGCACGTTAATCGCCCAATCGGAACGCTGGCAGTGCCAGTAATCGAATCGCCATGCTCATCGCGAAGGTGGCATCGTTGAGCAAGTGCATTTCTGCCGGAAGTCGAGTGTTCAAGATGCGCTGAGAAAGATTCGATGGGTCGTCGATGGAGCGGTAATGGGTAAGCGGATTTCGCAAGTTCATGAGGCGGCGCAGATCATCTGCGTCTCCCTGCGTGATAACGCCCCGCGCGAGACACCGGTTCAACGTGTCGTTGAACGCGACCCGGTCTGGTAGCTTTTCGCCGTCAAGTCCAAGCATAAGGTAGGCGGCAAGAATATGTTCGGCGAGACCTTGGCACAGCAGCACGGTCGCCACGTAATTGCCGTGAACGAAACTGGACCGTGCTTCTGTCCAAGCCGCGAAAGCAGTCTCGCCACCCGGCATCATCGTCCCTGATGAACCGAGAGCAATGGATAGGTCCGCAAGCTGCCGGAACCGCGCGACCTTGCCCGCCACGTCGTCGTGCAAATCCGCAAGCAAGGTTCTTAAGACGTCAACGTCCGTGACTTCGGACAATAGTTCGGACTGGACTTGTTCCGCCATACTTTGCCGCTCATCTTTCACGCCGACGCCCCTTCAAACTTCCATTGCGTCCGGTGCATCCTTCGTCATCAACTGTTCAACGGTCACGCCCGGATGCTGGACAGCAAGAGGCGGCAGCGACTTCACGATCTTCATCGTTTCAAGGCTCACAGTCACAACCCGCTGAAACAGTTCCAAGGGGTAGCGCGGGTTGCTCATCGTCTCGACGGCGTATTCGTTCGCGTCGTTGACGATGCCACTGTCTTTGTCGGTCTTCACGCACTGTCGTTCCACGACCCAATCCAGCGCGGGCTTGCCGTTGACTACATATTCATAGGCTTCGACCGGGATGCCCTTCAGCGTGATCTTATCGTTGTAGATCAGCGTGGTCAGGTCCTTGTCCTTGCCGTTCTTGCCATACCGCATCTTCTCGACCCGGTAGTCGGCATCGGTCAACAGCAATCCGCCGCCTTCGATCTGCAACGGGTGCTTCTCGACCGTCTCGTAGCTGATATGCAGGTCGGCCAGCTTCCGTCCGGCCTTCGAGAACGCCCAGAAATCAGCGACCGCCTTCACGCAAGGGATGCGCGGCAACTCCTTGGACAGATTGTCGGCATAGCGTTCCCTGTACTCTGGCGAATGCAGCAACCCGTAGATGTAGTAGAAGATGGCTTCCGTGCCGATCTGTTCGCCCGGATATGCGGACTGAAAGTGGGCCAGACCTTCGTCGGTCAGTGCGTCCCGGCGTTTGCGTTCATGCTTGGCTGGCTGCGAAGCATCAAACAGTCCGCTTTGCCGCGATTCAGACCTGATCTCATCGCTTGCATCGTCATAGAGATATAACGGGAAACACTGAGTTCCGCCTTTCATGGCTGAAACGCAAAGCTCAGTCGGTACATCGGACATCAACGCCGTGAAGCCTGAAATGAATCCCGGCGCGGAAATACAGATCACTCGATTCTCCGCCATCGCATCTGGGAAGATACGTGGCATTTGATAGACCCGTTCATTGAAACGGCGGTTGTAGTACAGCCACTGTTTGGTAAAGGGACGGTACAGGCTTCGCGTCAGACACTCGACTTCGAACGTGAAATGCTGACCTTTCACAAGCTCCTGCTTTAAATTATGCGTCCAGCTTATCTTGGCTGGGTCTGGGTCGATAACGGCGTCCACCTTTGCTTCCCGCGACTTCTTGTCCAGACCGACGAAGACTTGGTCGAAGTGAGCGACTTCGCTGTTGTAGAAATCAATCATGCGCGTCATGTTGCTTGCCACCGCCGCCCGGGAAGCGTTGAAGCACCAAGAATCACGCTGCGTTTTGACACCATTGGAATAGTTGGCAAACAGCTTACTAGCTTCGGTGCCATCTTTGTCGCCCAAAGCGATATATCCGCCAAACTTATCGTCGCGCTGCTTGAGCCAGTCGCCATGCTCATCTGGCCTGATGGACAGCCAGCCACCAGCTTGGGTGATACCGACAATGCTGGCAAAGGTGCCGATTCGTTCCAGCTTTTCTTCGCGGCTCAGATAGTCGCCAATATCGTGGAACTGAATCTGACCCCGCTGCGCGGCGTTCGGATTCTTCACCAGAACGGAAATGGCAATGGGGGCGCGACTTCCGCCACCAAAAATCTTGCCCCCTTCTCTGCGCGATACTTCGCCAGAACTTCGCTGGTTGCCCCGGAGATGGAACACGTAGATGTTGGAAAATTCGTCAGCCAGACACTTGCGAAGACCAGTCCCGGTCATGCCTTCGATCCAGCCAGCGTTAGTCACGAAACCAATCACGCCACTATCGCCGATGCGATCAGACGCCCACCGGACTGCGCGGATGTAGCTGTTGTAAAGGCCATTCTTATTTTGCGCACTCGTCAGCGCCGCATAGGTGTCACGTATTCTGGAATCGAGAGTCGGGTACTTGATGTTGGCGTTATTGTCGTTCGCATCGTCCTGCCCCACCGAATAGGGGGGGTTGCCGATGATGACCCGGATGTCCAGTTTCTTCTGGCGCTTGCGACGGGCGCTGTTGTTCGCCTGCACCGCATCAACCATGTCTTCCTTCTCGTACATCTGAAAGGTATCTGCAAGACAGATACCTTCGAAAGGCTGGTACTTACCACCAACGATGCCGTGATACACAGCTTCGATGTTGATGCACGCGATGTAGTAAGCCAACAGCACGATCTCATTGGCGTGGATTTCGTGCTTGTACTTGTGCGGCAGTTCTTCCGGCTTGATGAGACCGCTTTGCAGCAGACGCGTCACGAACGTGCCCGTACCCACAAACGGGTCGATGATGTGGACGCCCTTGCTACCTAAGGTCTGGCCGAATTCGGACTGCAACACATGCCCGACGCTATGAATGATGAAGTCCACGACTTCGACCGGCGTGTAGACGATCCCCAACCGTTCGGTCATCTTCGGGAAGGCGTTGCGGAAGAACTTGTCGTATAACTCCACGACGATCTTCTGCTTGCCCGCCGCGTTGTCGATACTTTCCGCCCGCAGTTTCACGCTCTCATAGAACCGTTCCAGCGTGTCGGCTTCTTTATCCAAACGGTGTTCGTGCAGTACATCCAGCACGCTCTGCATCGCCAGCGACATCGGGTTGTGCTTCGCGAAGCTGTAGTCGGCGAACAGGGCGTCGAATACCGGCTTGGTGATGAGATGCTGCGCCAGCATCTCGATGATCTCGCCGTCCGTGATGCTGCTGTTCAGGTCGCCACGTAGTTCGGCGGCAAATGCAGCGAACGCTTTCCGTTCCTTCGCGTTGTCCGTGTTCTCGATGATGCCGGTGATGCGGTCGATGTGGGTGCGGGCGATCTTCGCGATGTCGTTCGCCCAATCTTCCCAATGGTGACGGTTGCCGACCTTCTGGACCAGCTTGGCATAAATGGCCTTCTCGATCTCGCCGATCTCGAATTGCAGTTCGTGCTGTTCCTGCGGCGTCCGCTTCTTGACCGCTTCGCCGATGGTGAAGCCGCCCTTACCAGCGTCCTTGTTCTTCGTCCCGTTGGTTTTCTGCTGTTTCTTCTGAATCTTGTCAGTAATCGCGATGACTTCCATCTTGCTGGTGTCCTTGCCGATCAAGTCGAGCTTGTTCACCATCGCATCGAATCGGTCATCGTGGGAACGCAGTGCTTGCAGAACCTGCCAGACTACGGCATAGGTCTTGTTGTCGTTCAGTGCTTCGTGCGGTTCGACGCCAGCCGGGATCACCACCGGCAGGACGACATAACCGCGCTTCTTCCCCGGTGCATTGCGCATCACACGACCGACCGACTGCACAACATCAACCTGTGAATTACGCGGCGTCAGGAACAGCACGGCATCCAGTGCCGGAACGTCCACACCTTCCGACAAGCAACGAACATTGCTGAGAATGCGACAGGTGTTTTCGGGCGTCTCGGCTTTCAGCCATGCAAGCTTTGCTTCCTTCTCGCTGGCATTCATGCCGCCGTCAACGTGTTCGGCTTCGCAGCGAAGTCGGGCCACCTGTTCGAATTCCTCCGTTTCCTCGCTATCCTGATACGCTTCGACGACCGCTTGGAACATCCCGGCGATCTGTTTCGAACTGACCTTGTGCGTCTTGGCCCCTTTCGAGACTTCGATGACCTGACAGAAGGCCACAGCACGACTCATCGGCTCGCCGTCGCCAACCAAGTCCCCGGTCAATCCCTGCTTAGATAGTGCCTTCCAGCAGCCGACGATCTTGGCAGCATCGTCCACCTTCAACTGATTGTTCTCATCCCGGAGAAGGTCTTGCAGACGCCGGTTGACGTGCGTCTCTTCGACCGCCAGCACGATCACCTTGTAATCGACAAGCAACCCGCGCTTGACGGCTTCCGAGAAGGTGATGACGAACAGTTCGTCGCCATATAGGGCCTTGTCGTCCATCGAGCAAAGCGCGACATTGTCACGTTCAGCCGTGGCCTTGGCCGAATCGCCATAGATACGCGGCGTCGCCGTCATGTACAGGCGCTTGGCGGCGCGGATGTAATCGGCGTCGTGAACCCGAACAAAGGTGCTTTCGTCGTCATCGCCGAACGTCGCGCCGGTCGTGCGGTGCGCTTCATCGCACACGATCAGGTTGAAATCGGCCAGACCGAAGTCTTTCTGGGCGCGACGGATTACGTCGAGGGAGTGATAGGTGCTGAACACGACGCTCATGTGCGACGCATCGTGCCGCTTTGTCATCTCTTCAGCCAGTCGGGCCGAATTGGTAGTTGCCGGATAGCGCAGTTCATGCACGAAGGTCTTAACCTCGTCGTCCTCTTTCTTGCGCTTCTTGCCAACGTCGCTGTCCGAACACACGGCGAAGCTATGTAGCGGCGTCCCGCTCTCCTGCGTCCATTCGGTCAGGGTCTGCGACAGCAGCGACAGGCTCGGAACCAAGAACAGGACACGCTTGCCCGGACCGGCAATCGTCTCGGCGATCTTCAGGGCGGTCATCGTCTTCCCGGTTCCGCATGCCATTATCAGCTTGCCACGGTCGGCATCAGCCAGACCATGAACAACCGAACTCAGCGCACCTGCCTGATGCGGACGCAGTTGCTTCTTTGCCTTGATGACCGGCGCAGCCTTCGGCTTGTACTGGCCCCAATCGATCTGACTCTCTTCAAGGGCGGTCAGGTCGATTTTGCTAACTGGCGGCTGCTGATCGAGCAACGCGTCTTCCGCGTGTTCGCTCCAATGATCCGTCGTGGCGACGATGATCCGCCGCGTGAATGGCTTCTTGCCCGATGCCGTGAAGAAGCTGTCGATGTCGCTCTTCTGGACCTTATAGTCCGGGGCGTACATCTTGCACTGAATGGCATGGACTTCATCCGTGCCGCGCGTCTTCGCCACAAGGTCAATCCCGGCGTCCCGCTTATCCAGCCCCTGCACATTTGCCCATTCGGCATATGTCCATACATCGCTGTACAGGTCGCGGTACGTGGCTTCGTTCCGCAGATAACAGACGATCAACTCTTCGAAGTAGGTTCCCTTCTCGCGCTCGGTGACGGCGGCCTGACGGAAGGTATCGAGAAGTTTTTCGAGGGCGGTCATGGTCTTTTTTGCTGGGGAGAGCGTGAGGCAAGGACGATATTATGCCGCCCCGATCCGTTGTTTCGGCCTCTTTCGTCTTACCACAATCAGGGAAATACCCGCAGAATGCCGGTTGACTGAATTCCGACCGAGACCGGACTCATGGCGACAATGAACGAACACGGGCATGTCATTGCGAACTGCCCGACTTGCAGTGGTGCGCTGACGGCCTTCCTCGTCGGCGACCCGCAACGCGGGCCATACGGGCAGATTTTTCGACAGATCGACGCAAACCAGACTGAGGTATACAGGCTGGCTCGATGCACGGGCTGTGGTGCTGGCGCACTGATAACGCTCTCGACGACCAACGTGCATGGCAGCGGGCAGATGGAACTGACCGATTTTTACCCGGAAGCGGAAGTTCGCCACGTCTTGCCGGACGCGGTTCCCAAGGGCATCGTTAAGGAATTCCGGGAAGGCGAAGAGTGCGCAGAGGCTCGGTGCTACCGGGCGGCGGCAGCCTTATTCCGATCTGTGCTGGACAAGACCCTGCGTGCCAACGGGTACAAGTTGAAGAAGGGTACGCCACTTGAACAGCAGATCGACTTGGCTGCCGCAGATGGCGTTATCACTGCATCACGACGGAAACGCGCCCACGAAGAGATTAGGACCTTGGGAAACTACGTGCTGCACGAAGAATGGCGACAAGTCACCCGGTCCGAAGTGAAGGTGGCGAAGGAATACGCCGCCTACTTGCTGCACGACTTTTATGATGATCGTGAAACCGTGCTGGCCTTGCTTCGAGAGAAGAACCGCATCGCTGACGAAGACCGCCTATCGGACGAGGCGAACTAACAGGCAAGTTCGGAGTGGGCGGTGAGGTCTTGTCGCGACCGTTGACCCCATCTTGGAGCGTATGCGATCCTTCGCCAAGACAGGCAACTTTCCTGTCACCCTGATGTCACCCGGCGGGGTGTCAAACCAAACGATGACGGAAGCAACGCCAAAAGAAAAACCGGCCTAAGTGCCGGTTTTTTAAAGGAAATTCGTGGTGGAGAGGAGGAGGATCGAACTCCCGACCTTCGCATTGCGAACGCGACGCTCTCCCAGCTGAGCTACCCCCCCAACGAACCAAAATTGTACCACAGCAAATCCGCCCAAAAGCAACCCCTCGGACGCCCCCACCCGCCCCTCACTTCTGCGGCGCCCCGGCCAATATCCATATGACGACGGTCTTGATATCCGCGTCGCTCATCTTTGGATGCGAGGGCATTGGAATCGAGCCCCACACGCCCATACCACCGCTCTTCACCTTGTTTTCGAGCTTCGCGCTCGCCTGCGGATCGCCTTTGTATTTCTCCGCGACCTGCTGAAACGACGGCCCCACGAGCTTGCGATCGAGCGCGTGACAACCCATGCATGCATTGCTGCGCGCAATCGCCATCGCATTGGCGGACGAAACAGGCTGCTCAGTAGCAAACACCCCGAAGGATGCGGCAACGATCGCCGCGCCGACAATCAAACGCACCATACTCATTTCACGTTGGAAGCCGGACTAGGATTGCCCGGATGCACGTCCGAATTCTTCACGGGCGCGGGCGACTGCGAATCGAGCGGACGCGAAGTCACGCCCGAATCCGGCACCGTGCCCACAGTCGCTTCTGCGGGAGCCGGTGCGCTCGACGCGGACACCGCGCTCGCATCGGATGCGGCGGCCGCTTCGAGCGCCTGTGCCTCTTCAGGCTTGATGTACTGGAACACCTTCACGACCTGCTCGACGCCCGGCACGCGCGCAGCGACATCCGCGCCATGCGCGCCTTCGTCCTGCGTCACGAGTCCCATCAGGTAAATGACGCTACGCTCGGACACGACCTTATAGAAGTTCGCGCGCAAGTCCTTCTCGCCAACCATCGCGGTCTTCACGCGGCCTTCGAGATACGAGTCGTTCGCGCGCGACGAGATCGAGCTCGCGCCCTGAACGGACAGTTCGTTGACGATGCTGCCGACGTTGTTGATGTCGCGCACGACCGCTTCGGCCTTCTGCTTCGACGCGTCGTCCGGCACTTCGCCAGTCAGCAGCACGCGCCGGTTGAACACGGTCACGTTGACATGCGCCGTATCGGGCACATTTTCGTTGATCCGCGAAAGCGCCTTCACCTGAATCTCGCGGTCTTCGGTCTGTGCGCCGAGCGTGCGGCGATCCGTGGCGATCAACGTTCCGCCGGCCGCCGCGCCGACGACCGCGAGCGCGCAGCCCTGCAACGTCAATGCGACTCCCGACAACATGCTCACCACGAGTGTGGCCTGGGCCAGCGTCGCCTTGACGCGTGTCTTGTTCATCAACTCCGTTCCCCCTTTTCAGTTTCAGTCGTCTCCGAGCAGCATCGCGTCGATGCCGTCGCACAGACAGTGAATGGTCAGCAGATGGACTTCCTGGATGCGCGCCGTTCGATCGGACGGCACGCAGATATGAATGTCGGTCTCGGCGAGCACGTCGGACATCGCGCCGCCGCCCTTGCCCGACAGCGCAATCACGATCATCTCGCGCTCGTGCGCTTCCTGAATCGCCGCGAGCACGTTGACCGAGTTTCCCGACGTGCTGATCGCGAGCAACACATCGCCCGACTGACCGAGCGCGCGAACCTGGTTCGAGAAGATCTGCTCGAACGCGTAGTCGTTGCCGATGGCCGTGAGTATCGACGTGTCGGTGGTCAACGCAATCGCCGGCAAGCCCGGGCGCTCGCGCTCGAAGCGGCCGATCAGCTGCGCGGCAAAGCGTTGCGCATCGGCAGCCGAGCCGCCGTTGCCGCAGACGAGAATCTTGTTGCCGTTCGCGAGTGCGCCGAAGAGCGTATCGACGGCGGCCGCGATCGGGACCGCCAGCATGTCGAGTGCTTCGAGTTTGAGTGCCGCGCTGTCGCGGAATTGCTGTTGAATACGTTCGACTGACATCGACTCTCGATCATCGGCCGCGACGTGCGGCGGTATATGACTTGAACGCTCAAAGCGTCGGCTGTTGCGCAGTTTACCGCATGGATCATGCGATGAGCCGCGCTCAGGCTTCGTCGGCGCGGAACGCATCGGGCAGCCAATGGATGCGGCCCGCATCGAACGCGACGACATCGAAACGGCACGCGGGCATCGCGCCGCGCCAGGTCGCGAGAAAATGCTGCGCAGCCAGCACGAGGCGCGCGCGCTTTTTCGCATCCACGCTTGCGGCGGCATTCGCGTAACGCCTGCTCCTTCTCGCCCGCACTTCGACGAATACGAGCGCGCCGCGTTCATCGAGCATGACGAGATCGATCTCGCCGCCCCGGCACGTCACGTTGCGCGCAACGAGGCGCATACGCCGCCGCCGCAGGAACTCGAGCGCGTGCATCTCGAAAACATCGCCGAGCGTTTTGGACAAGACGCCTCCATAAAAGTTGTCGACGGTTCGGGCGAATCGCGCATGGCAAAATGACGTCCTTTCCTTCGAAGCCCGCGCTCATGCTTCAGATCTCCGAACTCGCCGCCGGGCAGCACTATCCGACGGGCGCGCTCTATGTCGTCGCGACGCCGATCGGCAATACCGCCGATATCACCGTGCGCGCGCTGCACGTGCTCGAACTCGCGGATCGCATCGCCGCCGAAGACACGCGCAACACCGCGCAACTGCTCGCGCGTTACGGCATCTCGAAGCCCTCGATCGCCGTGCACGAGCACAACGAGCGCAGCGCCGCCCAACGCGTGATCGAGCATCTCAGGAACGGCGAGCGCATCGCGTGCGTATCCGACGCGGGCACGCCCGGCATTTCGGATCCCGGCGCGCGGCTCGTCGATGCCGTGCGCGATGCAGGGCTGCCCGTCGTTCCGCTGCCGGGCGCGAGCGCGCTCACGACCGCCTTGAGCGCGGCGGGCGCGTGGGTGAGCGGCTTCTCGTTCATCGGCTTCCTGCCGACGAAGGCGAAGCAGCGCGCGGCGCAACTGCGCACGCTCGCGAATCATCCGATGGCGCTGGTTTTCTACGAAGCGCCGCATCGAATCGTAGAAACGGTGCGCGCGCTCGGCGAGGCGTTCGGCGGCGAGCGTCAACTGCTGATCGCCCGTGAGCTGACGAAGTTACATGAGAGCCTGCATCGCTGCACCCTGGCCGAAGGGCCAACGTGGCTCGAAGGCGATGCGAATCGTCAGCGCGGGGAATTCGTGCTGGTCGTGGAAGGCGCGCCCGAAGCGCAGGACGCCGACGACGCCCACGATGCGCTGCTCTCGACTCTGCTGGAAGAGTTGTCGGTGAAAAGCGCGGCGCGCATCGCCGCGACGCTGACGGGCGCCTCGCGCAATGCGCTGTACGAGCGCGCGCTCAAGCTCGCCAAACGCGACGAAAGCGACGAAAGCGAAGAAGAATGAAAAACGGGCCGTCGCGAGACGGCCCGTCATGGTTTTGCGAAACGCGACGTGGATCAGTTCACGTTGTCGTCGGCGAGCGCCTGAGCCTGCTCTTCACGCGCCGCACGCGCTTCCTGCTGCGTGAGACCCTCGATCTTCACTTTTTGCGTGCCCGCGCCGCGCATGCCGAGCACCGCCGCGGCTGCGTACGACAAGTCGATCACGCGTCCGCGCACATAAGGACCGCGGTCATTGATCTTCACGACCACCGTCTTGTGGTTGGCTTCGTTCGTCACGCGCACCCACGACGCGAGCGGCAGCGTGCGGTGCGCGGCGGTCATCGCGTTCATGTTGAACTTCTCGCCGCTCGCGGTCTTGCGGCCATGGAACATCCGGCCGTACCACGACGCCTTGCCCTTCTGCTCGAAGCTGCTGGCGTCCGGGCCCGTCGTGATCGGCTGGGCGTCCGAGAGCGACTGCGCCGGTTGCGCAGGCTTGTCGGCCGGCACGGCGGAGAGGTGCGAATCGAACGCGAGCGGCGCCGCCGAGCGGGCACTGCTCGTGCTGAGGGAGTTTGTGTTCTGAGGATTGGCTGCGACATCGCCCGAACCCGGCGCGGCGCAACCCGCCAGCACGCCAACTGCTAGCAGGCTCCCGACATGTCGAATAAATCGAGCATTCATAGACGGTTTTCAACGATAAAGGAGCGGCCGCGCTGCGCTGGTCGGCGCGCGCAAGGCTGCTCGAGGCTTTGCCGTGCAAAGCAGAACGCCGCTCGGACAAGCGAACGGCGAACTGTGCTCGGATGCGGCGCACTCGTGCCGCAAACGCCCGGTTATTGTTCACGTCTGGCGCAACCTGTCCCCGGCAGCCTGACCAGACCCCACAAGCCGCCATCGAACGTGGCATCACGTTCGTGCGCTTGAAACTCAAAGTGAGCGCAGGAACGGCGGCGTAGGCCCCATCCGGCGTGACGGCTGCAAAGGCCATCTGACAGACGCGCGGCGTCTGGCCGGACAAGACGTGTGCACCTACTGGAGGTGCTTGAGTTGCAATTGCGAGGCTTTTGGCCTCCAACAGCGTACTGACAGCGATTGTAAAAACGCACTAGCGTTTTGCTAATCGCCTATTGACGGCATGGTTAAGTCCATGCACAAGTACCCCCATTATACAAAAAAACCGCGGTTCGGCTCGCAGGACCCAACGAATCGTCATTGATTTTCGCTATGACCGTAAGAATTGCCACTTTCAGGGCTTGGAGAAGCGTGCTCTCGGGTGCCGTTGCATGCATTGTGGCGCCGGTACAATGGACGTTTTTACAGGCCTTCGCGTTCCGACGTCAGCTATATGAAAGTCATTCTCGTTCCCGTGACGCCTTTCCAGCAGAACTGTTCCATCGTGATCTGCGAGACGACTCTACGCGCCGCCATCGTGGATCCGGGCGGCGACATCGAACGCATCATCGCGGAGGTCGAGCGTCAGGGCGTGACGGTGGACAAGATCCTTTTGACGCATGGCCATCTCGATCATTGCGGCGGCGCCAGAGCGCTCGCGGACCACTACGGCATACAAATAGAAGGACCGCATCGGGAAGATGCGTTCTGGATCGACCAGTTGCCCGCGCAGACTCAGCGTTTCGGGTTTTCGAACGCCGAAGCGTTTGCGCCCGAACGCTGGCTCGTCGACGGCGACGCGGTGCAGTTCGGCAACGAGTCGATGGAAGTCTATTTCTGCCCGGGGCACACACCGGGTCACGTCGTGTTCTTCAGCCGCGCGCACAAGCTCGCGTTCGTCGGCGACGTGCTGTTCGCCGGTTCGATCGGCCGCACTGATTTCCCGCGCGGCAATCACGCGGAACTGATCCGGTCGATCCGCGAGAAGCTCTGGCCGCTCGGCGACGACGTCACCTTCGTTCCCGGTCACGGCCCGGCATCGACCTTCGGAGAGGAGCGGCGCTCCAATCCATTCGTGCGCGACGGAGTGACAGCGTGAACGCGATTCCCGAAATCTACGTCAGCACGGATGTCGAAGCCGATGGCCCGATTCCCGGTCCGCACTCGATGCTCAGCTTCGCGTCCGCGGCGTACACGGCCGACAAGCAGCTCATCGGCACCTTTTCCGCGAATCTCGAAACGCTCGAAGGCGCCGCGCCGCATCCGGTTCAGGCCGCATGGTGGAAGACGCAGCCCGACGCGTGGGCCGCGTGTCGCCAGGATCTGCAGAAACCGGAGAGCGCGCTGCCGGCCTATGTCGAGTGGGTGGAGGCGCTGCCCGGAAAGCCGGTATTCGTCGCCTATCCGGCCGGCTTCGATTTCACCTATATGTTCTGGTACATGATGCGATTCGCCGGGCGCTGCCCGTTCTCGTGGTCGGCGCTCGACATCAAGACGCTCGCCTTCGCGATGACCGGCCTGCCGTACCGGAAAGCGATCAAGCCGCGCCTGCCGAAACACTGGTTCGACGAGTTGCCGCACACGCATGTCGCGCTGGACGATGCGATCGAGCAAGGCGCGCTCTTTTGCAACATGCTCGCCGAGTTGCGGACCTCGCAGGCGAAGCTGGCTCGGATGTCCAACGATCCCGCTGACGATATCGAAGGTAAAACCGCGCAGTCAGGCCAGTGAGTTAGGGAAACTCCCTCAGTGCAGGCGCGTTTGCATTGCGTTTCTTTTCCGGCGCCTCTACCATAAGAGTCAAATCGCGACCGAACGGAGGCGCAGTTGACTCTCGATACATTCTCACAAAAAATCTTGCGTCTTCTGCAGCTTGACGCACGGCGCTCCGTTCAGGAAATCTCCGACCAGGTCGGCTTGTCGAGCACGCCATGCTGGCGTCGCATCAAGGACATGGAGCAATCGGGCGTCATTCAGCGCTATACGGCGCTGCTCGATCGCGAGAAGCTCGGCCTTCATGTCTGCGCGCTCGCACATATCCATTTGACACGGCACACGGAAGGCGGCGTCGAGCAGTTCGAGCGCGAGATCGCCACCTGCCCGGAAGTGACCGAGTGCTACAGCACGACCGGCGAATCCGACTACATCCTCAAAATCGTCGCGCCGGATATCAAGGCATACGACGCTTTTCTCCACGACCGCATTTTCAAGATTCCTGCCGTCGCGCAGGTGCGAACGAGCGTCGTGCTTCGCGAAATCAAGTTCGACACGCAGTTGCCGCTCTGAGCGGCTTCAGCGGGTGCCGATCACACGCGCCGGCTTCGCTGCCGGCGCGAGGTTCAGTGCTTGCGCGACGTGAATTTCCCGCGCTCCGATCTTGCGCACGAGTGCGTCGAAATCGATCGCCTTCAGCCTGTCGACCGTGTCCGTTGCGCCAGACGCGGGCAACGTGACGTCGACATTGAAACCGCTGCTCAGATAATGCAGGTTCAATGTTTCGACCGATAAGCCTTGCTGTGCGAACACGGCGCGCACAGACTCGCTCACGCTCGAGCGCAACGGGAAATTACCCGGTAAGGGATTGAGTTCATCGAGTTCGGGATCGACATGAATGAGTGCGTCGATGACGCGCGTATCGGCCAGCACATTCGCTCGTGCCGATTCGGCAATGTAATGTCCCTCTGAAACCGAAATAAGCGGGTCGACGAGAATATGGGCATCGACGATGGCGAGGTCGCCCATTTTCCGCGTGCGGAGTTCGTGGACTTCGCGTACGCCTGGCGTGCTCGACAAAATGGCGCGCAAATCCTCGGTGGTCGCTTGATCGAGTGCTCGGTCAGAAAGATCTTGTAATGCATCCCACGCGAACGTCCATCCCATTCTTCCGATCAGGAAGCCGACGAGCGCGGCGGCGATGGGGTCCAGAATTCGGAATCCCGCCAGACTGCCGATAATGCCGAGCGCGACAACCAGCGATGATGCGGCATCGGACCGCGCATGCCACGCGTTTGCAACGAGCATGGCGGAACGCACGCGTTCGGCGGCGCGAAGCATATAACGAAAGAGCGCTTCCTTGGAAACGAGCACGATTATCGCGACCGCCAGCGCACCGGCCTTAACCGGCGGAATATCCTGAAGGTTGACGATTCGCGTCCCGGCACGCCAAAGCATGCCGACGCCAACCGCGACCAGCAACCCGCCGAGGAATAAAGAGGCCACCGTTTCATAACGGCTATGGCCATAGTTATGGTCGACGTCGGGCGCGGCGCCGGCATGTTTGTTGGCGACGAGAACGATAAAATCGGACACGATGTCCGCAAGCGAATGGACGCCATCGGCAATTAATGCCTGAGAATGCGCAACGATGCCCACGACAAGTTGCGCCGCAGTGAGAATGCTATTAAGCGCTATGCTCGTCCAAGTCGTTCTTCGAGCGACATCCTGCCTCTCTGCCGCGTGCGTCGTTGAAAGCGACATGTAATTTCTCTCGACCCCGATATTCTTCTATTTTATCAGTCCGTTACTCGTGGTGTTTTTAAACACAGCCCATACTTCTTAAGAATCATTGACTTACAGGCCCAACTGGCGCGGGTTCTTCGCGCGATAAAAATAAAAGGCCGCGTCATGCGACGCGGCCTTTAAGAGTAGTTTTTGACCGAGCTTACTTGCCGATCAGAAAATTGTCCCGATCTTGTCCAGCGATCCATTTCGGCGGCTTGCCGCGACCCGACCAGGTGCTGCCGCTTTCCGGATCGCGATATTTCGGCGCCACGCCTGACCGACTCCGCGCAGCCTTCGCGCCTTTCGCACCTCGGCCGCCAGCGAGTTCCTGAAGCGTGATGCCATAATCCGCCATTTTCTGCTTGATCTCGTTAAGCACTTCTGCGTATTCACGCGACTTCGCTTCTTCAATCTGGCGTTCGAGAGACTCGCGTTGTGCGAGGAGTTCCTTGTATGAAGGCATGGCAATTCCCTAAGTGGTTTGCTGACTTGCGAATCGGCGCGCTCGCTTTCAGTTATCAGTATAGCCCCGGACTGGCACGCAGATTAACACAGTTCCGAATTGCACGACATGTGCGATTTGCCACGCAATAAAAGTTTAGCAATTTGCTCGTAACAATTGCCGAAAATTCCGATGCTTTGGAACGGGTGTTGATCCGACGTAATAGGCTCGTCCGCCATTTCTCCGACACTTGATGGCACCGGATGAAAACATGCCGATAAAATCGATGGAAAAGTTTCATGAAGTGGCAACTTCGTACGAATCGTTTTGGCGAACGCTTCGCCGACGCTAAATCGGGACGCAACATCCATGATTTATCGCGCTCAAATGCTCCCTTGGCGCTCAAAACAATCGATAAGCGCCGCCTTCAGCTGCTCGTTTGTCAGTTTCGGGTAATCGAATGTAAAACGATTGCGAGTGCCGGCGAGCAGCAAATCACAGCCGTAACGGTCTATCCCTAATAATCGGAGATTCTCCGGGCGTCCTGCGTAAGCATCAAAATATTCGCATAGCGATGATTCGTCCTCCGCCGAAACCGGTGACAGCGAATCGAGTTCCTCGCCGGCGAGCCATCCCATTGCGCCGAATCCGCCGATATACCGCATGCGCTCCACCGTCATCACCCAGAAAGAGAAATCGCCGAGTTCCAGATAACGCTCCGCATCCGGGTGATAACGCAAATAGCGCCGCGCGAGTTCGCCGCTCTCTTGCTGCGTCGCGGACGCGAAGCTGCCGAGCATCGTAAGGCGCTGGCCTTCCAGCACGCCCCCGTCGGCCGCATGGGCGACCAGAAAGCCGGCGCGCGCATCGGCATGAAGGTTGCGCGTGTGCTCGGCGAGATGGCTGACGAGCAGCATCGGCATGTGACGCGCGGTGGGCGCGAACGGCAGCGCCGTCGGATAGGGAAAGCCGCGCGGCTCGCGCGAATGCGTGGCGAGCGTGCCCTCGGACACGCGATGCAGCAAATGAAGGGGCGCTTGCGGCGGAATGTTCATCCGGGCCTCGTGCGGTCGTAAATGGTCGATCGATGGTAATGCAGCGGGTCGAGCGTGTCGCCTGGCCGTTCGATAGAATCGAAAGCCTTCGCGTCCGATGGCAACATGTCCGATTGCCTCGCATCTCGCGCAACTTCAAAGAACGTTTCTTCCGTGTCCGATTCGACCACTGCTTCCGCCGCCTGCGAATCCAATCCGACGCTCGCATTGCATCGCAGCCTCCCGCACGGCACGCGCGTGCGTGCGCGCTACTCGACGATGGCCGTTTTTTTCATCGCGGGCATGATGTACGCGTCATGGGGCGTACACGTGCCGACCGTGCGCGACAAATTCGCGCTCAGCCCCGGCATGCTCTCGCTCGCGCTCCTCGCCGTCGCGGGCGGCTCGATCTTCGCGATGCTGATAACCGCATCGTGGATCGCGCGCGCCGGTACGCGCACCGCGTGCATGGCGGGCGGCATCACGATGATGCTTTGCGGCTCGCTGATCCTCGTGACGCCTCAATACTGGATGCTGCTGATCGTCCTGGCGATTTTCGGCTTCGGCATGGCGACGCTCGATGTCGCGATGAACGCGGAGGCGAGCGCGGTCGAACAGGCACTGGGGCGGCCGATCATGTCGTCGCTGCACGGCATGTTCAGCATCGGCGGCATGGCGGGCGCGGCCGTGGGTGGCGCGCTGCTCGCGCACGGGCTCGCGCCCGCCGCGCATCTCGCACTGGCTTCCGGCGTGAGCCTGCTCGTCCTGCTCGTATCGATGCCCGCCGTGCTGCCGCACGTGCCGCACCACGAAGAGCACGCGAAGGCGTCGTCGTCGAACCGCTGGCGTTCGGGCGCGCTGTGGGCGCTCGGCGGCCTCGCGCTCGTCGCGCTGATCGCCGAAGGCGCGATGTACGACTGGGCCACGGTCTATATGCGCGATGTCGTCGAGGCCACGCCGTCGGTGTCGAGCGCCGCTTACGCCGCCTTCTCGGGCGGCATGGCGGCCGGACGCTTCGGCGGCGATGCAGTGCGCGCACGTTTCGGCGCGCCGCAACTCGTCTTCGGCAGCGCGGGGCTCGCGTTCATCGGCATGGTGATGGCGCTCGTCGTTCCCAACACCGTGGTCACGATGACTGGCTTCACGCTGATGGGCCTCGGTCTCGCGAACATGATGCCGGTGCTTTTCGCGGCGGCGGCGCGCGTCGAAGGCGTCACGCCCGCGGAAGGACTCGCGCAGGTCGCGGGCCTCGCGTACTTCGGCTTGCTGCTCGGACCGGTGCTGATCGGCGGCGTCGCACAGATCAGCACGCTGCCGATCGGCCTGTGCGTGGTCGCGGCCTGCTGCCTGATCATCACCGTGATCGGGCCGCGCATTCTCAAGCGCTGGAGGATATGAAAAAGCGCGCGGCCCTTGCGGAGCCGCGCGCTTCTCTGGACTTCGGAAAGCCCGAGGGAAATTACATCTTCACGACGTCGAGCAGCGTCTTCTTGCCGCCCTTGTAGTTGTACAGCGAGATCACGCCGTGCTTCAGGTCGCCCTTCGAATCGAAGGTCGTCTCGCCGATCACGCCCTTGTAGTCCGTGTTCGGCATCGCAGCGACGATCTTCGCCGGATCGGTCGAGTTCGCACGCTTCATTGCGTCGACGATGATGTACACCGCGTCATACGTGAACGGCGCGTAGATCTGGATCGGCTGGCCGAAGCGCTTCTGGAACTTCGCCGCGAACTCCTTGCCGCCGTCCATCTTCTCGAGCGCCATGCCGGCTTCCGAGCACACGACGTTGTCGGTCGCGTCGCCGGCCAGATCCGACAGCTTTTCCGTGCAGACGCCGTCGCCCGCGAGCACCTTCGCGCGCAAGCCGAGCTGCTTCGCCTGCTTGGCGAACGGGCCGCCGGTCGCGTCCATGCCGCCGTACATCACGGCGTCGGGGTTCTCACCCTTGATCTTCGTCAGAATCGCGCGGAAGTCCACGGCCTTGTCGTTGGTCGCGTCGTGCGAAATCACCTTCAGGCCCAGCGACTTGGCGGTCTTCTCGAACTCGTTCGCGAGACCCTGGCCGTAAGCGGTCGAATCGTCCACCACGGCGACGCTCTTCACCTTCAGGTTCTTCGCGGCGTAGTTGGCGAGCGCCGGGCCTTGCTGCGCATCGGTCGCGACGACACGGTACGTCGTCTTGAAGCCTTGTTGCGTGTAGGTCGGGTTCGTCGCCGACGGGGAAATCTGCACGATGCCCGCATCGCTATAAATCTTCGAAGCGGGAATGGAGGTTCCGGAGTTCAGGTGACCGACGACGCCGACAACCTTGTCGTCAACCAGCTTCTGCGCGACCTGCGTGGCGGTACGCGGGTCGGCTGCGTCATCCTGCGCGTCGAGTTCGAGCGTGACCTTCTGGCCGTTGATCGTCAGACCCTTCGCGTTGATCTCTTCGACTGCGAGCCGCGCGCCGTTTTCGTTGTCCTTGCCCAGGTGAGCAATGCCGCCGGTCAGCGGAGCGACGTGACCGATCTTGACGACCTGGTCGGCTGCTGCGGACGTTGCCAACGTGGCGAACAGCACGGCTGCAGCGCTGATCGGCAACAGTTTGTGAAGCTTGGTGTTCATGTAAGTCTCCAGTTTCGGTCCCAAAAACAACGTAATCGCCCTGTGCCCCGTCTTTCATCACGATCGCTCAGTCCCGTGGACGACCACGCCGGATGCATCGTCATGCACTTGGCAAGTCCTTCCGGCAGGCCGTTCGTGGCAGCCGCCATCCGCACTGCGCGCAAGTGTAGGGTTGTCAAATTAATTTAGGGAAGTTTTTTAAGATACTGGTGTCACTACCAATTAGCGGCCAGTTGTGATGCGCCGCCGTTTGTGGTGGCATTCCCGCGAAGACGTCCGGTACATGCGGGTTTCCGCGAGATCGGCGCGCAAAGCTTTGACCGTCATTCAAGCTCGACGGGCGCGCGCCGATAATCTCCGCCGGCCGGCATCATTAAGCTGCTTTTAATGCGTGGATTTAGCATGCGTTTAGATCGGCGCCTCTAAAAATCCGGCGACGCGTCAAAGGGCATGCCAGGCAACGCGCAGACCTTCAGGGCGACTGAAAGGGAAAGCTGGCAAACTCACACGCCTCTCGTTATCACTGACAAGGAGTATCGACGTGACCGTATCCACGACTTCCCGCTGGATCGACATTCCGGTGGATGGCGACAGCTTCCAGGGTTATCTCGCGCTGCCCAAGACCGGCACCGGACCCGCCGTGATCATCCTGCAGGAGATCTTCGGGGTGAACGGCCATATTCGCAGCGTCGCCGATCAATACGCCGCCGACGGCTATGTCGCCCTCGCGCCGGATGTCTTCTGGCGCACGCAGCCGCGCGTCGAGTTGGGCTACGAAGGCGCGGATCGCGAAAAGGCGATGGAATTACTGCAAAAAACCAAACTCGATGCCGCGGTTGCCGACGTCGGCGCGGCAGCCAAGGCGCTGCGCGCGCTGCCCGAGGTGACGGGAAAGGTCGCGGCGATCGGCTATTGCTTCGGCGGCCGGCTCGCGTATCTCGCGGCGGCCGAGGGTTCGGTGGATGTGGGGGTCGCCTACTACGGCGGCGGCATTCAGAACGCGCTCGACAAGGCCGACCAGGTGAAGGTGCCGATGCAATTCCATTACGGCGAGCTCGACGCGCACATTCCGGGCGACGCGGTTGACGCCGTGCGCCAGAAGTTCGCGGGTCGCAAGGATTCGGCGGTATATGTCTATGCGCAAGCCGATCACGGCTTCAATTGCGGCGATCGGGCGTCGTACAACGCGAAGGCATCAGCGCTCGCGCACGGTCGCACGCTCACCTTCCTCGGCGAACATCTGTAAAGCAGCGCAATCAGGCGAGCGCGCGTCGGAATGCGCGCTCGCTATATCAGCGCGGGCAACCCTTCGACAAGCAGAAACGCAGCGAGCACGCCCAGTAGCGCGCCGAATACACGCAGCACATTGTTCTTGAAGTGCGTCGCGCAGGGGATAGCCCCGAGGAACAGCGCGCCAGCCAGCGCCATCGGGATGATCAGAATGAAGTCGCCGATCGTGAAATACGTCGTCATGGTGCGTCTCCCATCGTCCTGCTTCTGGCTTTATCGTCGCGCGTCGAGAAACTTGCATCGACGATTCGAGTATAGGCCGCTCCATGAAGCGTGTCGGCCCAACTTCGTGCGACGGCAAACCACAGCGATATTCGAAGTCCTTTTGCGACAAGGGCTTACACGCACGATTTTTTAAGTAGACGCGGAAAACCCTTAGCTTCTTCTAATTTCAATCGGCTTTCGGATTTCACGCAGCAGTGGTGCGCTCGCGCCGGTTCAGACAGGCGGCGCCCGCCAGCCCGACGAGCAGCAGCGCGCCGATCAGACCCGCCACGCCGGCCCATCCGAACGCGGTCCAGAAGTGGCCGCCATACGATCCGATCAGACTCGACCCGATGTAATACGCGAGCAAATAGAGCGCGGCCGCCTGGCCTTTGGCCTGCGCGGCGAGCCGACCGACCCAGCCGCTCGCGACCGAATGCCCGGCGAAAAATCCGAACGTCAGGCACGCGATGCCCGCGACGATCACCGGCAACGCGCTCGACAAGGTCAGAGCAATGCCGAGCATCATCAGAACGAGGCTCGCGATCAGCACGCGGCCGCGTCCGAATGCGTCGGCCATCTTGCCGGACCATGGCGACGCGACGACGCCCGTCAGATACACCGTGAAGATCGCGCCGATCTGCGTCTGATTCAGTCGAAACGGCGCGCCCAGCAACCGATATCCGACGTAGTTGTACAGCGTCACGAAGCTGCCCATCAGCACGAAGCCGATGAGAAACAGAAACGGCAAGCCGCGATGCCGAAGATGCCCCGCGAGCGACCGTCGATGATGCGCGAAGCCGACACCGCGCCGCGGCTTGAAGCGTCGCGACGGCGGCAACAGCGCGCGGAACGCGAGCGTGGCGAGCAAGCCCAGCAGCCCGATGCCGCCGATCGCGACGCGCCAGCCGAAGAGGTCCGCGAGGATGCCGCTGATCACGCGCCCCGCCATGCCGCCGATGGCCGTCCCGCCGACGTACAGACCCATCGCGAGACCGAGCCCTTCCGGATGCACTTCCTCGGCGAGATAGGCCATCGCGACCGCGGGCACGCCGCCGAGCGCGAAGCCTTCGAGCGCGCGCACGAGGAGCAGCGCGTGCCAGCTCGGCAGCACGGCGGCGATCACCATCAGCACCGACGAAGCAAGCAGCGAGAGCGTCATCAGCCGGTGACGGCTCCAGCTTTCCGAGACGAATCCCGCGATGAAAATAGCGATCGCCAGCGCTGCCGTGCTCACCGACACCGCGAGCGCGCTGACCGCCGGGCTGACGCCGAACGCGTTCGTGAACTCCGGAAGCAGCGGCTGCACGCAGTACAGCAGCGAAAACGTCGCGTAGCCGGCGAACAGCAGCGCGAGTGAAGCACGCCAGTAGGCGCGCGAGCCGCGCTCGAGATACGGCGCGGCTTCGGCGGCCCGGTCTGCGTTAGCGCTCACGAATGAAGTCTCCGCTGAAAAACCCTTAACGATACGCCGGTTCTACGGGTTTTACCTAATGCGGCACGCGCATTTCGGCGACGATCACCAGTAATTACTGCTAGTCGTCTGCGATCGGCAACACAACGAGGCGAATGGCGTCGCGCCGACGCGCCGCGATGCGCTAAAGTAAGAGCACAATCGTTCATGAAAGCCGCGCGTGTCGCGCTTCCCGCAACAAAGACGCGGCGATTATCTTGGTGCACGAGCCGTGAAAAGCCTGTGCTTGGTGAAATATACGACCGGCGCTTTGATCCCAGCCGGCGCTGAAACGGGGATTCATCATGCAAATCGGTTCGATTGTCCGCTCCGTGCATATTGCCGTGCCTCAAGGTGCGCGCGGCATCGTCATGCGCATTCTCGGCGACATGGCGATGGTCGCGTGGTACGCGGGCGAGCCCGGCGTGACCAAGCTGCTCAATACGGAGCCTTTCTTTCTCGAAGACCTGATCGATACGGGCGATGTCGTGCGCCCGTCGAATACGGTCGTGCACTGAGAGGCGACGCGCTCCGTTGCGGCACAATGCCGGGATGAACTCGATCCATCCCGATTCCCAGGCTGCGCCTGCCGGTGACGCGCCGCCCTTCTCCGGCCTCACGCCCGAGCGCGTGCTCGATGCGCTCGATAGCGTGCTGATGCCCGCGGGCGCACGCACGGACGGCCGTCTGCTTCCGCTCAACAGCTACGAAAACCGCGTCTATCAGGTCGGTGTCGAAGACGGGCCGCCGATCGTCGCGAAGTTCTATCGTCCCGGGCGCTGGTCGAACGCGGCGATTCTCGAAGAGCACGCGTTCGTCGCGAGCCTCGTCGCGCGCGAGATTCCGGCGGTCCCGGCACGCGTGCTCGAAGGCGCGACGCTCCATGAGTTCGACGGCTTTCGCTTTTCCGTCTTCGAGCGGCGCGGCGGACGGGCGCCCGATCTCGATCGCAGCGACACGCTCGAATGGCTCGGGCGCTTCATCGGGCGCATTCACGCGGTGGGCGCGATCGAGCCGTATCGCGAACGGCCGACGCTCGATATCGAGACCTTCGGCTACGAACCGCGCGAGTTTCTGCTGACGCACGGCTTCGTTCCCGCCGATGTGCGCGAGGCATGGGAAGCCGTCGTGTCGATGGCGCTCGAAGGCGTCACGCGATGCTTCGAACGCGCCGGCGACGTGCGGCATCTGCGTCTGCACGGCGACTGTCATCCGAGCAATGTGCTGTGGACCGACGCGGGCCCGCATTTCGTCGATTTCGACGATAGCCGCATGGGCCCGGCGATACAGGATCTATGGCTGCTGCTGCCCGCCGGGCGCGCGGATGCCTCGCGCGCACTCACCGATTTGCTCGCCGGGTACGAGGATTTCTGCGAGTTCGAGCCGCGCCAGCTGCATCTGATCGAAGCCTTGCGCACGCTGCGGCTGATTCACTACTCGGCGTGGCTCGCGCGCCGCTGGAACGATCCCGCGTTCCCCGCTGCCTTTCCCTGGTTCAACACGCAACGCTACTGGGAAGACCGCATCCTCGAATTGCGCGAGCAAGTGGGTGCGATGCAGGAAGGCCCGCTCTGGCCCGTCTGAAATTTTTTGTGACATTCGCGGACGCTCCGGCACGCGCAGAACGTTGAAAAGCGCTTTTGCGCGTGTAATGATAACAATTCTCATTTGTCCGCGTTTCATCGATCGCCGCGCGCCCGTTCGCGTCTAGCCGGTCGGGGCGCGGCTTTGCCTGCCAACGCCCGAATTCTGGAGAGACGCGTGAACGCGCCTGAAACCCTCAATCCGCAACCTTCCGCGACGAGCGGCTCGACGCATTATCGTCCGCATGGGCGGCTCATCGACGACGCCGAGCAGTTCGTCCGCAAGAACCGCTCGCGCCGCTCGACCTTCCTGAAATGGCTGCGCAAGGTGCATGGCTGGATCGGACTGTGGGGCGCGCTTCTGGGCCTGCTGTTCGGCACGACGGGTTTTCTGCTGAATCATCGCGCGCCGCCGCTGCGCATCTCCACCGGCGAGCCGCAGGTTTCGCAAATGCAGATGCCGCTGCCCGCCGAGGGCTTCAAGACGCCGCGCGACATGGGCGTGTGGCTGAAGAAGGAATTGAAGATCGACGGCAATCTCGGCCGCACGCGCAAAGAGCCGGCGCATCCGGTCGGCTGGGGCGACAAGAGCACGATGCAGCCGGAGCAATGGTCGGTGATGGTGGCGTCGCCGGGCGGCAGCGTGATGGCCGAGTACTGGGTCGGCAACAACTTCGTATCGGTGAAGCGCACCGAGAACACCTTCCTCGCGATGATGACCAACCTGCACAAGGGCGTGGGCCTGAGCGTGGGATGGGTGCTGCTCATCGATACGTTCGCGGGCAGCATCATTCTGCTGTCGCTGACCGGCGTGCTGTTGTGGACCGAACTGAACAAGAAGCGCACGGCGGGCGTGGTGATCGTGGCGGCGTCGCTGATTGCGGCGATCGTTTGCGGCTTGATCTGAACACGGAAGCAATGCGCAAGGGGCCGCCGGTCACGCGGCCCGCTTCGCCTTGCCTTTGCGCGGGTTATGCCGCGTCAGCCACAAATAAAGCCCGCTCCCCAGCACGACGATCGTCAGCATATCGAACGCCGCCCAGAAGACCTTGAGCGGCATCCCGCCGAAATCCCCGAAATGCAACGGCTGCGAACCGAGCAGCAGCTTCAGATACCACGGCAGTTCGCGTGACTCCGTGAGCGCGCCCGTCGAGGCATCGACGAGCACGGGCCGCATGATCCGCGTCGTCAGAATGCCGTCGCCACGCATCCAAACGGCGTAGTGGTGCGGGCTCGCAAAACGCGTCCCGGGAAACGCGACGAACGATGGAATCATGTCCGGCGCGACGCGTTGTGCGGTCTTCACGGCATCGTCGACGGAAGCGCGCACCGCTGCCGGCGGCTGTCCGCGATACGGCGCGACCATCTGCGCGAGCTGATCGTTGCGCCACGCGTCGAGCATCAGATCGGCGAGCGTGTTGATCGACCCCGTCGCACCGACGACGAGCGCCCACGCGAGCGTCAACATGCCGATCGCGTTATGCCAGTCGAGCCACACGATGCGCCGCTTCTTCTTCAGACGCACGCGTCCGAGTCCGACCTTCCGCCAGAACGGCAGATACACGACGATGCCCGACACGATCGCCACGAGAAACACGACGCCCATTGCACCGAGAAAGAGCTTGCCGAAGAGTCCGGCGAACATGTCGACGTGCAGCTTCAGCAGCACGAACTTGAGCGAGCCTTTGCCCGGCGGCATGCCGAGCGGCTGCGCGGTGCGTGCGTCGACGGTCGTGCTGAGCGTATCGTCGGGCGGCGTGTCGGCGCGCGCCGCCGTCACTACGACCGGCAGAAGCGGGTCGTCCGGCTCCCAGATCATGTATTGCGGCACCTGGCCGGAATGTTCCGCGAGCGCCGCGCGCAGCACCGCGCCGTAACTCGCGCGCGCATTCGCCTGCGATGCGGGCAGCGCAGGGGCTTCGATCGCATCGCCGGTGAGGATGTCGAGCTCGTGACCGAACACGAGCGGCAAGCCGGTCAGGCACAGCAGCAGCATGAACGCCGTGCAGACGAGACTCGTCCAGCGATGCACGATGGACCACGCGCGCAATGCGCGCTGGCTCATGCGGCGCTTGTGCGCAAACGCGCGCGAATCGTGCGAATCGGCCGATGCATCAGCGCGTGCGGATGCGCGCGGGTCATCGCCGGTCAGAAACTTGCCGGGCATTCAATGAAAACTTCGAACTGAGAGGGAAACGGCTTCACGTCGGCCGAACCGGCCACGCAAATGAGAATGGTTATTATAAAACCGTGTGCCGCGCGCTTCGACAGCTTTTTGTAATACTCGCGATGCCCTCAAACGCCACAGACTTCGCCCTTTCCCTCGACCTCGCGCGCCGCTTTCGCGCCTTCCACCTGCAAGAGCTCGGGCAGCGATACGCCGTTTTTCGCCGCCGTCACTTCCGCAAGGATCGACACCGCGATCTCCGGCGGCGTCCTGCTGCCGATATAGATGCCCACCGGGCCATGCAGCCGCGCGAGCTCGGCCTCGCTCAGATCGAACTCCTTCAGACGCTCGCGCCGCGCCGCGTTATTGCGCCGCGAACCCAGCGCGCCGACATAGAACGCCGGCGTCTTCAACGCTTCCATCAGCGCGAGATCGTCGAGCTTGGGATCGTGCGTGAGCGCAATCACTGCGCAGCGTTCGTCGAGCTTCATTTCCATGACGGTGTCGTCGGGCATGGTGCGCACGATCGTCGTGCCCGGCACGTTCCACTCCTCGGTGTATTCCTCGCGCGGATCGCAGACGGTCACCTGATAATCCAGCCCGACCGCGATGCTGCACAGATATCGCGACAACTGCCCCGCGCCGATCACCAGCATGCGATAGCGCGGACCGTGAATCGTCAGCAGCCGCTCGTCGTCGAAGAGCACGCCGTCCGTGGCCTGCGCCGGTTCGAGGCGCGCGTCGCCCGTCGCCATGTCGAGCGTGCGCGCGACGAGCCGACCGCTCTCCACCGCCGCGCACAAGTCCGCGATGCCGCTCGACAACGTCAAAGGCTCCAGCACGAGCTGGATCGTGCCGCCGCACGGCAAGCCGAAGCGATGCGCCTCTTCCGCGCTGATGCCGTACTTCACCGCTTCCGGCTTCGTCTGCTCGATGCCCCGCTGCCGCACGCGGTCGATGAGATCGTCCTCGATGCATCCGCCCGACACCGAGCCGACCACGTGACCATCGTCGCGCACGGCGAGCATCGCGCCTTCGGGTCTCGGCGACGAGCCCCACGTCTTCACCACCGTCACGAGCAACACGCGATGCCCTTCTTCGAGCCATCGCGCGCTGTTCTTCAGGACTTCGAGATCCACGCTGTCCATGATTTCTTTCCCTTTTCCTGCCCTTCCTGCACTTCCCCGCCGTTTTCATCGGCGGCCGCCTCATTCTGCGATTCCGGCCCGCCCTGCAGTTGCGCGCTGAATCGCTTGAAAAATTCTCCCGCAATCTTACGCGCCGCGCCGTCGACGAGCCGCGAGCCGATTTGCGCGAGCTTGCCGCCCACCTGCGCGTTCGCACTGTAGCTGAGCTTCGTCGTGTCGGCTTCGTCGCCGGGTTCGAGGTTCACGGTCGCGCTGCCCTTGCTAAAGCCGGCCGCGCCGCCCTGCCCTTCGAACACGATCGTATAAGTATGAGGGGCGTCGATATTGGTCAGCTCCATGCGTCCCTTGAAGCGCGCCTTCACCGGACCGACCGCCGCCGTCATCGCGACGTTGTAGGCGTTCTCGCCATCGGCGTCGATGCTGTCGCAGCCAGGAATGCAGACCTTCAGGATCGACGTGTCGTTCAGTGCGTCCCACGCGCGCGCCTGCGGCACCGGCAAGGTGTGAGTTTCGGTCAGTTCCATCTTCTGTCTCCTGTGTGCCGTGACAGCGCGGCCAGCTCCGCGCCGACTGCGGAAAGGCTGTCGAGGTTATGCGCCGCGAGCATCGCGTCGACGTGCGGCAGGATCGCGCGCACGCCCCGCGCACGCGGGGTGAATTCGGCGAAGCGCAATAGCGGATTGAGCCACACGAGCCGGTGCGCGAAGCGTCGGAGCCTTTGCATCTCGGCATCGAGCACATCGATGGCTTCGTGATCGAGACCATCGGTGACGAGCAGCACCGTCGCCCGACCCGAGAGCACGCGGCGCGCCCAGCGCCGGTTGAACTCCGCGAGCGTCGCGCCGATGCGCGTGCCGCCCGACCAGTCCGCCACGTTCTGCCCGAGCGTCGCGATGGCGACATCGGGATCGCGTTCGCGCAACGCGCGCGTCGCGTTCGTCAGCCGCGTGCCGAAGAGAAACACCTGCAAGCGCTCGCGCGACTGCAACAGCGCGTGGCAGAAATAGAGCACGGCGCGCGAATACGCGCTCATCGATCCGGAAATGTCGAGCAGCAACACGAGTGGCGGCCGGCGCTCCACCGCCGCGCGATATTTCCACACGGTCCAGTCGCCGCCCGAGCGCACGGCGTGACGCGCGCTCGCCTTGAGATCGGCGTGGGTGCCGCGCGATGCCGCCTTCAGCCTGCGCGTCGGCTCGGTCGCGAGCGGCATCCGATGCGCGCGAATCTGATGCCGCAGCGTGCGCCATTCGTCGGCGCTGAGCGTATCGAAATCGCGATGACTCAGACGTTCCTGCGCGCTGAACGTGATGCGCGCATGCGCTTCTTCGGGCTTCGATTCCGGCGCCTGCGCCTTCGATGCCGCGGCGCGCGTCGCGAGCGCGTCGGCGAGACGGTTGTTCCGCTTCGGCGGCGGCATGCCGCTCTTCACCTTCGGCAACAAGAGCGCGCGCAGCTTGCCTTCCCAGTCGGGATCGCGCCAGAAGAGATCGAACGCGGCGTCGAAGATCTCGCGCTCGTCGCTCGCATGGACGAGCAGGCACGCGAGGGTCGCGCGGACATCGTCGCGGCGGTTCAGATCGACGAAGCGCAGCGCATCGAGCGCATCGACCGCATGCGCCGGCGACATGCCGAGCCCCGCGCCGCGCAGAAGCCTCACGAAGTGCACGACGTTGCGGGCGAAAGGTTCCATCGTCATGGCGATGCGGAAAGGCATTGCGCGAGTGTGTCGGCGTCCATGCGCGCGAGATCGTCCTGATACTTCAGCAGCACGCCGAGCGTGTTCTGCACCGATTGCGGATCGAGCTCCGACACCGACAACGCCGCGAGCGCCCGGCACCAGTCGATCGTCTCCGCGACGCCCGGCGCCTTGAACAGATCGAGCGTGCGCAGCGCATGCACGAACGCGACGGCGCGCTTCTGCAACGCCTGCCCCGCTTCCGGCGCGCGGGCAGCGACGATCGCGAGTTCGACATCGCGTTCCGGATAGCCGATCCACTGATAGAGACAGCGGCGCTTCAACGCGTCGTGGACTTCGCGCGTGCGGTTCGACGTCATCACGACGAGCGGCGGCTGCGCGGCGCGCACCGTGCCGTACTCCGGTATCGACACCTGAAAGTCCGACAGCAGTTCGAGCAGGAACGCTTCGAAGGGCTCGTCGGCGCGATCGATTTCGTCGATCAGCAGAACGCGGCGCGCGTCGGGATTCACGGGATCGGGGAGCAACGCCTGGAGCAGCGGGCGCTTGAGCAGGAACTCGCCGCGATACAGCGAATCGTTCGACGGCGCTTCACCCGACGCCTCCGCGAGCCGCAGCGCCATGATCTGCCGCGGATAGTCCCACTCGTACAACGCGCTCGCGGTATCGAGCCCTTCGTAGCATTGCAGGCGCAACAACGTGGTGCCGCACAATCCCGCCGCCGCCTTCGCGAGCTCCGTCTTGCCGACGCCCGGCTCGCCTTCGAGAAACAGCGGCCGCTGCATCTTCAGGGCGAGAAAGAGCGCCGTCGCGAGCTCGCGGTTCGCGAAGTACCGATGCTCGCGCAGCCGCGCGAGCGTATCGTCGATGGACTGCGGCTCCTGGCCCGACATCGCCGGCTAGAACGACATCGCGCGCTCGATCGCGCGGCCCGCGAGCACCGGTATCAGATGCGCGCGATATTCCGCGCTCGCGTGCATGTCCGAATTCAGTTCGTCGGGCCGGATCGTCACGCCGCGCGCCGATGCGACCGAAAAGTCCTTCGACAACGCCGCTTCCAGCTCGGCCGGACGAAACACGGAAGACGCCGCGCCCGTCACGCCGACGCGCACGCCGTCCTTGAACTTCGCGACGAACACGCCGACGAGCGCGAAGTGCGACGCGGGATTGCGAAACTTCTCGTAGCCCGCGCGCTCGGCCAGAGGAAACTCGACGGCCGTGATGAGTTCATCGGGTTCGAGCGCGGTCGTGTACATGTCGATGAAGAAATCGTCCGCCGCGATGCGCCTTCTGTCGGTCACGACCGTCGCGTTCAGCGCGAGCACGGCGGACGGATAGCACGCCGCCGGATCGTCGTTGGCGAGCGAGCCCCCGATCGTGCCGCGCTCGCGCACCTGTCGATCGCCGATGCGTCCCGCGAGGTCCGCGAGGCCGTGCAACGCGCGCTTCACGTCCGCGTTCGATGCGACTTGCGCATGGCATACCGCGCCGCCGATCGTGAGCTTGTCGCCGTCGAGCGTGACGCTTTTCATCGACGCGATGCGCGTCACGTCGACGAGCGCCGAGGGCTGCGCGAGGCGCAGGCGCATCGTCGGCAAAAGGCTCTGGCCGCCCGCGAGAAATTTGGCGTCGTCATTGGCGGTGAGCGCCGCGACCGCCGCTTTTGCTTCGTCTGCCCTTTGATAATCGAATGAATACATGGCGGTCTCCTCAGGCGCGTTGAGCATCGTGCATCGCGGTCCACACGCGATGCGGTGTCGCGGGCATCTGCAAGTCCTTCACGCCGAGGGGACCGAGCGCGTCGAGAATCGCGTTGATGACCGCGGGCGGCGAGCCGATCGCGCCCGCCTCGCCGCAGCCTTTCACGCCGAGCGGATTGTGCGTGCACGGCGTGCCCTTGGCGGTTTCGACGGTGAAACTCGGCAGATCGATCGCGTGCGGCATCGCGTAATCCATGAACGAGCCGGAGAGCAACTGGCCGGTGCTGTCGTCGTACACGCAGCGTTCGAGCATCGCCTGGCCGATGCCCTGCCCCAGACCGCCATGCACTTGCCCTTCGACGATCATCGGGTTGATCACGTTGCCGAAGTCGTCGACGGCGGTGAACTTCTGGATGCGCGTTTCGCCGGTGTCCTGATCGACTTCGACCTCGCACACATACGCGCCCGACGGGTACGTGAAGTTGGTCGGATCGTAGAAGGCGTTCTCGTTGAGGCCCGGCTCCATCGTCTCGAGCGGGAAGTTGTGCGGCACATACGCTGCAAGCGATACGTCGACGAACGTCTTCGTGCGATCCGTGCCCGCGACGCTGAACACGCCGTTCTTGAACTCGATATCCTCCACCGCCGCTTCGAGCAGATGCGCGGCGATCTTTTTCGCCTTCGCTTCGACCTTGTCGAGCGCCTTCATGATGGCCGAGCCGCCGACCGAAATCGAACGCGAGCCGTACGTGCCCATGCCGAACGGAATGCGCCCGGTATCGCCGTGAATCACTTCGACGTTCTCGATCGCGACGCCGAGCCGGTCCGCGACCACTTGCGCGAAGGTCGTTTCGTGCCCTTGGCCGTGACTATGCGAGCCAGTGAAGACGGTGACGGAGCCGGTCGGATGCACGCGCACTTCGCCTGCTTCGAAGAGCCCGGCGCGCGCGCCGAGCGCGCCCGCAACGTTCGACGGCGCGAGTCCGCACGCCTCGATGTAGCACGAATAGCCGATGCCGCGCAGCTTGCCTTTCTGCTTCGATTCCTCGCGGCGCTTTTGAAAACCCGCGACGTCAGCGAGTTCGAGCGCGCGATTCAGGCACGCGTCATAGTCGCCGGTGTCGTAAGTGAGACCGACCGGCGTCGCATAGGGAAATTCGCGGATGAAATTGCGCCGGCGCAATTCGACCGGATCGATATTCAGCTCGCGCGCCGCCGTTTCCACCAGACGTTCGACCACGTACGTCGCTTCCGGACGGCCCGCGCCGCGATAGGCATCGACAGGCACGGTGTTCGTGAATACCGCCTTCACTTCGGCGTAGATCGCGGGCGTCGTGTATTGGCCGGCGAGCAGCGTCGCGTAGAGCACGGTCGGAATCGACGAGGCGAACGTCGACAGATACGCGCCCATGTTCGCCGTCGTATGCACGCGCATGCCGATGAACTTGCCGTCCTTGTCGAGCGCGAGCTCGGCCTTCGTGACGTGATCGCGGCCATGCGCGTCGGAGAGGAAGGCTTCGGAGCGCTCGGCCGTCCACTTGATCGGCCGCCCGACTTTCTTCGATGCCCACGTGAGCGCGACATCTTCGGGATACAGAAAGATCTTCGAGCCGAAGCCGCCGCCCACGTCCGGCGCGATCACGCGCAGCTTCGATTCCGGCAACGACAGCACGAACGCCGCCATCAACAGCCGCTCGACGTGCGGATTCTGATTCGCGACGTAGACCGTGTAACTGTCGTCGTGCTTCGAATAGCTCGCGTTCACGGCGCGCGGCTCGATCGCGTTCGGCACGAGCCGCTGATTCACGATGTCGAGCGTCGTCACGTGCGCGGCCTGCGCGAACGCGGCGTCGGTCGCGGCCTTGTCGCCGTGGCCCCAGTTGTAGCAGACATTGTTCGGCACGCTGTCGTGCACGAGCGGCTGGCCCGCGTCCGATGCGCTCGCCGTATCGACCGTCGCGGGCAGTTCGTCGTAATCGACCTCGATGAGTTCGAGCGCGTCTTTCGCCTCCTTCACCGATTCCGCGACGACGAGCGCGACCTGATCGCCCACATGCAGCACCTTGTCGTGCGCGATGACGGGATGCGGCGGCTCGTGCATCGGCGAGCCGTCGGTGCTGTGGATGAGCCAGCCGCACGGCAGCCCGCCGACGTTCTCGCCCGCCAGATCCTTGCCGGTGAAAATGCCGATCACGCCCGGCGACTTCATCGCCGCAGCGATATCGATGCGCTTGATCTTCGCGTGCGCATGCGGCGAACGCAGGAACACGCCGTAGCTTTGCTGCGGCATGACGACGTCGTCGGTGTACTGGCCCGCGCCCGTCAGGAAGCGATAGTCTTCCTTGCGCTTCACACCAGCGCCGATCAATTTCTGTTGCTCAGGGGCATTCATCGCGGTCTCCTTTTTAAGGCGCGATTCATCGTGTCGGAAAGGATCGGAGTCGGGTCAGGCGCCGGCTTTCATGTTCTGCGCGCCCTGCAAGACCGCTTTGACGATGTTGTGATAGCCCGTGCAGCGGCATAGATTGCCGTCGAGCTGCTCGCGCACTTCTTCTTCGGAGAGATTCGGTGACTGCGCGGCCAGCGCACTCGCGCTCATCACCATGCCCGGCGTGCAGAAGCCGCACTGCAAGCCGTGACATTCCTTGAAGGCCGCCTGCATCGGATGAAGCTGGCCGTCTTTCGCCATGCCTTCGATGGTCGTCACTTCCATGCCGTCGGCCTGCGCGGCGAGCATATTGCACGACTTGATCGCGCGGCCGTCGAGATGGACGGTGCACGCGCCGCACTGCGCGGTGTCGCAGCCGATATGCGTGCCGGTGAGCCTGAGTTGATCGCGGAGAAACTGGACGAGCAGAAGATGCGGTTCGACGGTGGCGGTCACGGGTTTCCCGTTGACCGTCAGGCTGATGCTGAGCGCCATTTCACTGTCTCCTAGGTGAGGACGATCCAGCCGCACGCCGTTGCACCTGCCTTACTGCCGCCGTGAGCGTTCAGCCGGGTTTGGTGTTATGTGGTTGTATCAGCGAGTAAAACATAATTCGGCGGCACTCGCCATCCGCTCGAACGCCCGTCCCAAATTTCAGCGACGACGCCCGTCAACGCAAAAGCGCCGCCTTGCGGGCGGCGCTTTTGCGTGGGGCGGAGACGCTCAGTGCGTCACGGTCTCGCGCTTTTTCCGCGCGTCGGCCGCCCGTGCAGCGACGCTCGGCGCTTCGAGCGGCGCGCGTCCGAGCACGGAGTGGCGGCGCGAATACACGAAGTAGATCGCGAGGCCGATCACGAGCCACACCGCGAAAGCCATCCACGTCAACGCCTGGAGATTGATCATCAGGAACAGGCATGACGCCACCGCGAGAACCGGCACGACAGGCACGCCCGGACAGCGGAACGCACGCGGCAATTCCGGATGCGTGCGGCGCAGGATCAGAACGGCGATGGACACCATCGAGAACGCGGCGAGCGTGCCGATGTTGATCAGCTCGGCGAGCACGTTGAGCGGCACGAGCGCGCCGATCAGCCCGAAGAAAATGCCGACGATCCACGTCGTGAGGAACGGTGTCGCGAAGCGCGGATGCACTTTCGACAGCACGGCGGGCAAGAGGCCGTCGCGGGACATCGCGTAGATGATGCGCGTCTGGCCGTAGCTCATCACGAGAATCACGGTGAGCATGCCGAGCACCGCGCCGAGATCGATGAAGCCCGCCACCCAGTTCTGGCCCGCCACCTGCAACGCGAACGACACCGGATGCGGATTGTTCGCGAACTGCGCCGCCGGCACGATTCCGGTCACGACAGCCGCGACCGCGACGTACAGCACCGCGCACACCGCGAGCGACGAGATGATGCCGACAGGCAGATCGCGCTTGGGATTCTTCACTTCCTCGGCCGCCGACGACACGGAATCGAAGCCGATGAACGCGAAGAACATCACCGCCGCCGCGCCGAACACGCCGGACCAGCCGTTCGGCATGAACGGATGCCAGTTTGCCGGCTTGACATGGAACACGCCCACGGCGATCACGAGCACCACGACGGTCACCTTGATCGCGACCATGATGTTGTTCACGCGCGTCGATTCCTTCACGCCGACCGAGAGCAGCGACGTGATCGCCATCATCACGAGGAACGCGGGGAGGTTGAAGAAGGTGACGTGGCCGGGCAGGGCGCCGGGCGCGGCGGACAGTGCGGTCGGCAGCGAAATGCCGAAACCCGAGAGCAGCGATTGCAGATAGCCCGACCATCCGACCGACACGGCGGATGTCGCGAGACCGTATTCGAGCATCAGGTCCCAGCCGATGATCCACGCGGCGAGCTCGCCGAGCGTCGCGTACGAATAGGTGTAGATGGAGCCGGCGACGGGAATCGTCGATGAGAATTCCGCGTAGGCAAGGGCGGCGAAGCAGCATGCGATTGCCGCGACGATGAAGGAAATCATGAGCGCCGGGCCAGCCTGCACAGCGCCGGTGCCAGTCAGCACGAAAATCCCCGTGCCGATGATGGCGCCGATCCCGAGGAACGTCAGATCGAGAGCGCCGAGCGTCTTTTTGAGCGACGTGCTGTGCGTGCCGGCCAGCATGTGCTCGATGTTTTTCTTACGGAACAACGACATTACGATGAGTCTCCTTCTGGCGCGTGCGGGCGCCCCTGCTGCGGGAAAACCCGGCATTTTATCGGAGACTCAAGGATTGCCTATCAAGAGGGCACGTAACGCACTTTTGCGGCGAAATATTACTATTCGTCGCTTTTATCCTATCTAAGATAAAATTTATCCAGCAATGGCGGGGTTCATGTCGACGAGACGGTTGCTCATCACGTAAAAAGTGAGCTCGGCATTATTGGCGAGCTTCATTTTCTCCAGCAACCGCGCGCGATAAACACTCACGGTTTTAACCGAAAGAGATAAAGCATCGGCGATGTCCGTCAGCCGCTTTCCCGATGCCAGCATGCACAGCGTCTGGTATTCGCGGTCGGAGAGTTTTTCGTGCGGCATGCGGTCCGTGTCGAGCGAAACGTAGGTCGCGAGCGCTTCGGCCATTTCAGGGCTGACGTACTTGCGGCCCGCGGCGACTTGCCGTATCGCGGCGACCATCAGCGCGGGGTCCGCCGTTTTCGAAAGATAGCCCGACGCGCCTGCCTTCAACGCGCGCACCGCGTATTGATCCTCGCGATACATCGAGAACATCAGAACGGCCAGACGCGGACTCTCGCGCTTGAGACGCTTCAGCACGTCGATGCCGTTGACATCCGGCAGCGCGATATCGAGCATCGCCACATCGATCGGGCTGCGCGCGGCGAGCGCGAGCGCCTGCACGCCGGTTTCCGCTTCCAGCACTTCGGACGCGACGCCGCGTTCTAGCAGCAATTGCGCGACGCCGCGGCGCACGATGGCGTGATCGTCGGCGAGGAGGATTCTGAGCATCGCGCGCGGCCTCAGGCGTTGACCACGCTGAGCGTGAAAAGGCCCGGACGCGCCGCGGCCCACGGCAGACGCGCACGCACGCAGGTGCCGGCGGGTTTCGCCGCCGCGACGCGCAGACTGCCGCCGAGCGCTTCGCAGCGCGCGCGCATGCCCGACAGCCCGAAGCGCCCGCTCTTGCGCCGCGCCGCCGCGCTGATGCCGATGCCGTCGTCTTCAACGAGCAGCATCACGCCCTGGCCATCGAGCGAGACCGAGACGCGTGCGCGCGCGGCCTGCGCATGGCGCGCGACGTTGCCGAGCGCTTCCTGCATCACGCGCAGGAGCGCGAGCGACATGTCGTGCGACATGCGATCCAGCCGCGCATCGGCGGGGCAGGAGAAATCGACGGAAATCGCCGTGCGGGTGCCGAAATTCGCGATCCAGTCGGCGAGCGGGGCGGCGAAGTTCGCGTCGAAGCCCGGCTTCTGCAACCCTTCGACGATGCGATGACTCGTCTCGCAGACGTCCGCGAGCGCCGAGCGCGCCTGATGCAGCGCGTCGGCGAGTGCGGCGGGCGCGTCGGCGGGCAGCCAGTGTTCGGCGCGCGCGAGTGCGAAGTTGGCGACGGTGAGCGCCGCGCCGGTTTCGTCGTGGAGATCCTGCGCGAGCGCCTGACGCGCGCGCTCTTCCGTCGCGGCGAGCAGCGCGGCGAGTTCCTGGACACGCGCGGTGAGGCGCTCGATCTGACGGTCGCCCGCGAGTTTGGCGTCGATCAGCGCGGAATAGGGTGAGGCAAACGACGCGCCGAAGCATTCCGGCGCCGGCGACGGAACCCCGCGAAGCGGGGCGCGGCGAATCTGGCTCTCATCGAGCGTGATCGTGGCCGATGGGTTCATTCACATTCCTCGCGTTGAGCGCAACTGGAGCTACGTCCTCGGTCGGTCTCACGAGCGGCGTAACTGAATTTACACTCTGTAACATCAACGATGGACTGCGGGGCCGCGCAAGCCATCTCAACGTAAACGGATCATATCTCAAAAATATTATAAATCCATGTCGGACAAGGCTTGGATGGACGAACTTCATGTCATTTGCCAAGTTTGCCGTCCACAATGTGTAGGAAAAACACCTACTGGCCAACGCCAATTTGTAACAGCGGCCTTCGCGCCGCCACATCGCCGAGGCGAAAAAAAACCGGAGCGCGAAGCTCCGGTCTTTCTGAACGCAACGTCCTGCCGATTCAGCCGACGAACGCCTTCTCCACGACATAGTGGCCAGGATGGTTGTTGCTGCCTTCCTGGAAGCCCATTGTGTCGAGCAGTTCGCGCGTGTCGCGCAGCATGTGCGGGCTGCCGCAGAGCATCACGCGATCGTTTTCGACCGAGAACGGCTCGACCGCGAGATCCGCGAACAGCTTTTTCGTTTCGATCAGATCGGTGATGCGGCCACGGTTCGCGAATTCTTCGCGCGTGACCGTCGGGTAGTACACGAGCTTCTCGGACACGATTTCGCCAATATGCTCGTGCGCCGGCAAGTGCTCGGTGATGAAGTCCTTGTACGCGAGTTCGTCGACGAAACGACAGGTGTGCGTCAGCACGATCTTCTCGTAACGGTCGTAGACCTCCGGGTCCTTGATGATCGACATGAACGGAGCCAGGCCTGTGCCGGTCGACAGGAGCCATAGCGTCTTGCCGGGCAGCAGGTTGTCGGCGACGAGCGTGCCCGTCGGCTTCTTGCCGATCAGCACGGAATCGCCGACTTTCAGGTGTTGCAGACGCGAGGTGAGCGGGCCGTCGGGAACCTTGATGCTCAGAAATTCGAGATGCTCTTCGTAGTTCGCGCTCGCGAGGCTGTACGCGCGCAGGAGCGGCTTGCCGTCGACTTCGAGACCTACCATCGTGAACTGGCCGTTCTCGAAGCGGAACGAGCTGTCGCGGGTGCAGGTGAAACTGAAAAGCGTGTCGGTCCAGTGATGGACGCTCAGAACGGTTTGAGAATTAAGGTTGCTCATGGCTTCTTGAACTGTGCTCTAACTGTGCGAAAGCGGGTGACGCTCCGACGCTCGCGGCTGATATGCGGCCGATGGCACGCCGGGCCAGCGTCGAAAAAGCGCGCAACGAGGGCGCTGCGCTGCCCGAACAGGGCGATCGAATGGGAAGTTCGCCGATTGATCCGAAACCCGGGATTCGAGGACAGCGCTTCACGCCGCGCCATGCGTGAACTCCGCGCAAAAAACCAGACAGCCCGGCGCAATCGGCTATTTTAACCCGATAGTCGTTTCGCGGTCCGAACGTAGATACGGCGGCGAAGGCGCGCATGCGTGCCTCGTGGGCGAACGTGCGTGCTGAAGAACTGCGCTTTCGGCGGGCTGCGCGGCGGGCGGCCGGGCTCGGCGGCGAATCGATCGCTGCCGAAAGGCCCCCGAGCCCGCATGATAGCAATGGATGCAGCCTCTATCCCGAAATACCCTTCTGGCGAAAGGCTGCGCGCGTCAGATGCGCTGATCGGTCGATGGCTTTTCCCACAGGTTGATGCCGCCTTCCTGCGCGTGCTGATCGATTTCGGCGAGCTCTTCCTTCGTGAACTCGAGATTCTTCAGCGCGCCGACGTTCTCCGCGACCTGTTCCGCCCGGCTCGCGCCGATCAGCACCGAGGTCACGCGCCCGCCCCGCAGCGCCCATGCGAGCGCCATCTGCGCGAGGCTCTGACCGCGCTTCTGCGCGAGTTCATTGAGCTTGCGCACGTGCGCGAGGTTCGCATCGCTCAGATGCTCCTGCTTGAGCGAGCCGCCGCCCGGCTTGTTGACGCGCGCGTCCTGCGGCACGCCGTTCAGGTACTTGTTCGTCAGCAGACCTTGCGCGAGCGGCGTGAACGCGATGCTGCCAGCGCCGACAGCGTCGAGCGTGTCGAGCAGTTCCTCCTCGATCCAGCGATTCAGCATGTTGTACGAAGGCTGATGGATCAGCAGCGGCACCTTGTGCTCGGCAAGCAACTTCGCCATTTCACGCGTCTTCGCCGCCGAATACGACGAGATGCCGACGTAGAGCGCCTTGCCGGAATGCACGGCCGTCGCGAGCGCGCCGGCAGTTTCCTCGAGCGGCGTGTCGGCGTCGAAACGGTGCGAGTAGAAGATGTCGACGTAGTCGAGCCCCATGCGCTTCAGGCTCTGGTCGAGGCTCGCGAGCACGTACTTGCGCGAGCCGCCTCCCTGGCCGTACGGGCCGGGCCACATGTCCCAGCCCGCTTTCGACGAGATCAGCAATTCGTCGCGATAGGGCCGGAAGTCGTCCTTGAAGATGCGGCCGAAATTAGTCTCGGCGCTTCCATAGGGCGGGCCGTAATTATTCGCGAGATCGAAATGGGTGACGCCCAGATCGAACGCGGTGCGCAAGATCTCGCGTTGCGTGGAGATCGGCGTCGTATCGCCGAAGTTGTGCCACAAACCCAGCGACAACGCGGGCAGCTTCAGGCCGCTCTTGCCGCAAGCGCGGTATTGCATCTGCGTGTAACGTTCGGACGCTGCTTCGTAGGCCATGACGGATTTCCTCTGCGGATTGCGAATTGGACAGACTGCGACGGGCAGGCGACGAGCACGCGGAATGCGCGAGCACGCGCGCCGCCGAGGGCGTCAATGGTAAGCCAATCGGAGCTGCGCGCGCTCGACGCGCGCCGCCGTCCCGCTATTCGGCATTGGCTGAATGGACAGCAAGGGGAACGAACGAACGCGATCCCGGACAAAAGCAAATTCCGCTTCCGACGAGCCCGCCCCATGGACCCAATCGACAGACTGCGCCCCGCCTACGATTCCTTCACCGCCATCGCCGTGACATACGGCATCGACATAGTGCTGGCGATCCTGATTCTCGCGATCGGCTGGTGGATTTCGAACGCCGTCGCGAACACGCTGCGCCGCACGCTCGGCCGCACGAACGTCGACGCGACGCTCACGCCCGTGCTCGCCAGCCTCGCGATGTGGGCGATTCGCGTTGTCGCCATCGTCGCCGCGCTCGGCAAGTTCGGCATCGCCGCGGCCAGCATCCTGACCGTGCTCGGCGCCGCCGGCCTCGCCATCGGACTTGCGCTGCAAGGCACGCTGCAAAACATCGCGGCCGGCCTCATGCTGTTGCTGCTGCGGCCGTTTCGCGTGGGCGATTACATCGAAGGCGTGGGAACGACGGCCGGCACCGTCAACGAGATCGGGCTCTTCACGACGCGCCTCACGAAAGCCGACGGTATCGTCATGTACGTGCCGAACAGCCTGATCTGGGCGAACGCCATCACGAACTACAGCGCGAACGACCGCCGCCGCGTCGTCATCAATTTTCAGGCGCAGCATGGCTTGAATGTGGAGCACGTGCTCGGCGAACTGCGCAAGCTGATGAGCGAAGATTCGCGCATCGTGCAGGACGGGCCGACGGCGCCGTGGGTCGCGGTGACCGACTACACGGACACCGGCGTCAAGTACAACCTCGGCGCGTGGACGAGCCGAAGTGAACATCAATACGTGATGGCCGATCTGCTGCGCAAGATCCAGCCGTACACGCGCGAGCAGTTGCAGGCCGCGTGAGCGGAGTGGACGCGCCCGCGCAGACCCGCTAACCTGACGCGCCTTCCCGATACGAGAACACGTTATGACCCGAGCGATTTCCGTGGCGCTGCTTGTCGGCGGCGTCGTGCTGCTCTATTTCGGCGGCCAGTCGTTTCATTCGCTCTCCAACGACGTCGCGCGCTTCTTCACGGGCTCGCCCACGAACAAGACCATCTGGCTGATCGCGGGCGGCATCGTCGCATCGCTCGCGGGGCTGATCGGCCTCGCGATGCCTTCCAGACGCTGAACTTCAGGCGAGCGGCACTTCCGGCTTCGACGCCGAGCGTGTGCCGGGCAGCGCCGCGTTGCTCGCACCGCGATACGTGAACACGAGCGAGAACTTCACCTGATCGGAAAGGTTCTTCCCCGCCGAATGCAGCGTGTTGCAGTGGAAAAACACGACGTCGCCCGGTTCCAGTTCCGGCGACACCGCCGTGCGGATCAGCGCCGCGTTTTCGGGCAGGTCGGAACGGAAGAATTTTGCTTCGTCGAAACGGTCGGACGTGAACGGCAGCTTGTGCGAGGTCGGCACGAACCACAGCGCGCCGTTCTCCACCGTTTCGTTGCCGAGCGCGACCCACGCGGACACGAGGTCGTCGCGCTCGAACGCCCAGTAGCGCACGTCGCGATGCCAGCCCGTCAGGCTGCCGTACGCCGGATGCTTCGTCATCATGCAGTTGTGATGCGCGCGCGACAGATACGGCGCCTCGCCGAAATACAACTCCATCCAGCCGCGCACTTCGGGCGACGTCGCGAACTCCGCGAAGAGCGGATGCCGCACGTAGGCGTCGAGCAGGCGGCGCACCGTATGCCCGCCGGGCGCGTCTTTCGAATCGGGCGCGCCGGGATATTTCAGGTCGGCTTCGAACTCCACCGGCGCGGCGGCTTCGGCGAGTTGCTGGCGCGCGATCTCGCGCATGGCGCCGCACCGCTCCTTCGATACGAGCCCTTTCACGATCACGTAGCCCTTTTCACGCAGCTCGTGCACTTGTTCCTTCTTCGATTTCAGCGGGTGTTGATCAGACATTTCAGTTCTTGCCTCCAACGGCTTTCGATTTATTCATGCCGTCGACGCTATATCCGGAATTGGGGCGAATACGGCGATTGTAAATCCGGCAGCGCGGGAAGGCCCGTGCGGCAATGCATCGGTCGATTTTTATCAGCATCCGCTTCATAAAATGGCAGGGAAAACGCGGACTTACCCGGGTAATACTGGTCCTGTACATTGGCCTGCATCAATTCGGTGCAACTTCGCATACGCAGTTGAATCGAATCGTTGAACACTATTTTTGAGACGACTATCGTCGAGTCTGCCTCCACGCAATCGACTTTCCTCCCGCCGACATGAACCACCGAATCGCTATCGGACTTACTCGCGTCGCCTCGCGAGCCGCGCGTCCTGCGCGCCGCGGCATGATCCGCGCGTTGCGCCATCACTCCACCCGCACGCAGTTGCTCGCCGAGCAACTGAAGAACGTGCATCCGGTCGACGGCATCCGATCGTGGTTCCGCGGTTTCTTCTTCAACTTGCGCGTACGCGCGGCCTCGCGCCGCGTGTCGTTGCGCGCGCTGCTGCGCCGTCCGGTGCAATTGCGCGCGCCGACGGCGAAGCCGAAGGCCGCCGCGCTTACGAGCCGACGTCCGCGTCGCGTGTCGGCGAGCAGCGCGGGCTGGTACGCATTCGCGGCGCGCTGAGCCGCTCAGTCGCGCCGGGCATCGTCGAGCGCCGGATAATCGGTGTAGCCTTTTTCTCCGCCGCCGTAGAACGTCGCCTCGTCGGGCGCGTTGAGCGACGCGTCCGCCCTGAAGCGCTCGACGAGATCCGGATTCGCGATATACGCGCGACCGAAAGCCACCGCATCGGCTTCGCCGCGCTCGATCCGCGCGTTCGCTTCCTCGGCTGTGGATTCGCCGCAGACGATGATCGCGCCGTCGAACGCCTCGCGCAGCGCGCAGCGATAACCCTCCGAAAGCGGCGCGCCCCCGGCCCAGTCGCCTTCCGCAAGATGCAGATACGCAATGCCGATGCGCTTCAGCTCGCGCGCCAGATGCAGCGATGACGCTTCGCCTTCGTCGTCCTGCAGATCGAATCCCGTGAAGTTCGGCGAAATGCGAATGCCGACGCGATTCGCGCCCATCACGCCTGTCACGGCCTCCAGCACGTCGACCACGAGCCGCACGCGGTTTTCGATGCCGCCGCCGAAGTCGTCCGTGCGCCGGTTGGTGCCCGTCGCCATGAATTGATGCAGCAGATAGCCGTTGGCCGCGTGCACCTCGATCATGTCGAAGCCGGCACGAAGGGCGCGATGCGCCGCATCCACGAACTGAAGCACGATGCCCGGCAACTCGTCGGTTTCGAGCGCGCGCGGATCGTCGGCGTCGGTCATGCCGTACGAGCCGTCGTCGTGTTTCACGAACACCTGCGTGCCGCGCGCGCGGACCGCCGAAGGTGCGACGGGCGGCGCGCCGCCTTCCTGAAGCGACCGATGCGACACGCGTCCCACGTGCCACAACTGCGACGCGATGCGACCATGTCGCGCGTGAACCGCGCCCACGACGGCCTTCCATCCCGCTTCCTGTGGATCGGAATAGATGCCGGGCGTAGCGAAATAGCCCTGACCTTGCCGCGAGACTTGCGTCGCCTCGGTCACGATGAGCCCCGCACTCGCACGCTGCGCGTAATAGTGGACGTTCATGTCGGCAGGCACGTCGCCGGGTTGCGACGCGCGATTGCGCGTGAGCGGCGCCATCACGACGCGATTCGGCAGTGCGAGATTGCCGATGGTGACGGGAGAAAGAAGCTTGTCGTACGGCATGGCGGCTCCGTGGATGATCGGTTGTGCCGTTCGTTCTCTTCGCAAGAAGCGCGCCGCGCGGGCGAAAAAAAACCGGCAGGCCCGATGCCTGCCGGTTCTTGTCTCGTCCGTTCAGCCGATGGCGTTACGCCACGCTCGCGACCGGCTCCGTGCCCGCCGCTTCCGCCAGAATGAGCGCCTTGTCGGTGGCTTCCCACGAGAATTCCGGCTCTTCGCGGCCGAAGTGACCGTACGCCGCCGTCTTTTCGTAGACCGGACGCAGCAGATCCAGCATCTGGATGATGCCCTTCGGACGCAGATCGAAGTGCTCCTGAACAAGCTTCGTGATCTCGGCGTCCGACACGCGGCCCGTGCCGAACGTGTTCACCATCACCGAAGTCGGACGTGCCACGCCGATCGCGTACGACACCTGAATCAGCGCGCGCGAGGCGAGCCCGGCCGCGACGATGTTCTTCGCGACATAACGGCCGGCGTAAGCCGCCGAGCGGTCGACCTTCGACGGATCCTTGCCCGAGAACGCGCCGCCGCCGTGCGGAGCCGCGCCGCCGTAAGTATCGACGATGATCTTGCGGCCCGTCAGACCGCAGTCGCCTTGCGGACCGCCGATGACGAAACGACCGGTCGGGTTCACCAGGAACTTGATGTCGCCCTTGATGAGTTCCTTCGGCAGCGTCGGCTTGATGACTTCTTCGATCACCGCTTCGCGCAGTTGCGGCAGGTCGATGTCCGGCGAATGCTGCGTGGACAACACGACCGTGTCGATGGAGTGCGCCTTGCCATCGACGTAACGCACGGTGACTTGCGACTTCGCGTCCGGACGCAGCCAGGGCAGACGGCCGTCGCGGCGAAGATTCGCCTGGCGCTCGACGAGGCGGTGCGACAGGTGGATCGGCAGCGGCATCAGTTCGGGCGTTTCGTCGCATGCGTAACCGAACATCAGGCCCTGGTCGCCCGCGCCCTGATCGAGATTGTCGTCATGCGCCTTGTTCACGCCTTGCGCGATATCCGGCGATTGCTTGTCATACGCGACGAGCACCGCGCAGCCGCGATAGTCGATGCCGAAGTCGGTGTTGTCGTAGCCGATGCGCTTGATGGTGTCGCGCGCGACCTGGATATAGTCGACGTTCGCGGTGGTCGTGATTTCGCCCGCGAGGACGACGAGACCCGTGTTGCAGAGCGTTTCCGCCGCGACGCGCGAGTACTTGTCCTGCGACAGGATGGCGTCGAGGATGGCGTCGGAGATTTGGTCGGCGACCTTGTCCGGGTGGCCTTCGGAAACGGATTCGGAAGTAAAGAGGTAGTCGTTCGACACGCTTCAGACTCCATTGAGTACGGTTGATCTTCACGTAGCCGACTTCGTCTGGAGTCTGAAGCGGCGACGCTTTAGCGGATATCTTTCCGGACCGGGGCCTTCCTGAAACATCGGAAGGCGCCGGACCGCTTCGCCCCGCAAGTTGTCCATTAACTCGGCGAAGGTTCTATTATACCGGCTTCCCTTGTTTTCACAGAATTGACCCTTTGGCTTCCTTGGTCCCGCTCCATTCATCCGCTCGCCGGAGTTCGTCATGCTAGGCCGTATCGGCGTGGCGCTCGCCATCGGTTTCCTCAAATTCCTGGCGCTCATTCCGTACGGCATCACCGCGCGTTTCGGCGACGGGCTCGGCTGGCTGCTCTATCAGATCCCGAGCCGCCGCAAGCGCATCGTTCATACGAACCTGAAGCTGTGCTTTCCCGAGTGGTCCGAAGAAAAGCGCGAAGACATCGCGCAGAAGCATTTCCGTCACGCGATCCGCAGCTATGTCGAGCGCAGCGTGCAATGGTTCGGCTCGGCGAAGAAGCTCGAAAAGCTGATCGAAGTGGACAGCGCCGTCGATCTAACCGACCCTGATCTCCCGCCCACGCTCTTTCTCGGCCTGCATTTCGTCGGCATCGAGGCGGGCTCGATTTTCCTGAACTATTCGCTGCACCGGCAGTGCGGCTCGCTGTATCAGCCTTTCTCGAATCCGCAAATCGAGGAGCTGGCGAAGACGCAGCGCGCCCGCTTCGGCGCCGACATGGCGAGCCGCGCCGACAGCGCGCGCATCGTGCTGCGCTGGCTGCGCGATCGAAAACCCGTGATGCTCGGCGCGGACATGGACTACGGCATGCGCAACTCCACGTTCGTGCCGTTCTTCGGCATCCCAACGTGCACGCTGACGGCCGTCGGCCGGCTCGCGAAGACCGGCCGTGCGCAGGTCGTGCCGTTCATCGGCGAGGTGCTGCCGAATTACAAGGGCTATCGGCTGAAGATTTTCGAGCCGTGGGACAACTACCCGACCGGCGACGACGAAGCCGACGCGCGTCGCATGAACGCATTTCTGGAAGAGCAGATTCCGCGCATGCCGGAGCAATACTATTGGGTTCACAAGCGGTTCAAGACGCGGCCGGCGGGCGAGCCGAGCTTCTATTGAAGTCTGAACGGCGCGAAACGCGGCACTACGGGTCACATACAATAGCGGCCATGAAACTGAAATTCACCAAGATGCAGGGCGCGGGCAACGACTTCGTCGTGCTCGACGGCTACACGCAGGCGCTCGATCTGTCCGCCGAACAGGTGCGCGCACTCGCGAACCGTCATTTCGGCGTGGGCGCGGATCAGTTGCTCCTCGTGGAAAAGCCGACCATCGAAGGCGTCGACTTCAAATACCGCATCTTCAATTGCGATGGCGGCGAGGTCGAGCACTGCGGCAACGGCGCGCGCTGCTTCGTGAAATTTGTGCGCGACCGGCGTCTGACGGACGCATCGACGGTGCGCGTGCAGGTGCAAAACGGCGTCATCACGCTGACGATGCAGCCGAACGGCGAAGTCGTCGTCGACATGAGCACGCCGGTATTCGATCCGCCGCAAGTGCCGTTCGATTCGCAAGCCCTCGAAGGCCGAAAGGAAGGCAACGACACGCTCTGGCCGCTCAATGTGAACGGTGAGACACGCTGGATTTCCGTCGTGTCGATGGGCAATCCGCACGCAGTGCAGATCGTCGGCGACGTCGAAGCGTATCCGGTCCTGACCGAAGGTCCGCTCATCGAACGTCACGCGCGCTTTCCGAAGCGCGTCAACGCGGGCTTCATGCAGATCGTCGATCGCCATTCGGTGAAGCTGCGCGTCTATGAGCGCGGCGCGGGCGAAACGCTCGCATGCGGCACGGGCGCGTGCGCGGCGGTGGCCGCGGGCATTCGTCGCGGCCAGCTCGAAACGCCGGTGCGCGTCGAGACGCACGGCGGCACGCTCACGATCAGCTGGGACGGCGCGCGGGACGAAGCCGCCGCGCTCTTCATGGCCGGTCCCGCCGCGACGGTCTTCGAAGGCGAAATCGAGCTCGATCGCATCGTTTAACGCATATACGCCACCATGAATCCACGCGAAGTCGTCGACTACCTGCTCGACAATCCCGATTTCTTCGTCGAGCACGCGGAACTGCTCGGCACCATCCGGCTTTCGAATCCGCACGGCAAAGCAGCCGTGTCGCTGCAGGAACGCCAGATGGAAATGCTGCGCGACAAGAACAAGCAGCTCGAACGGCGTCTCGCCGAGCTGCTGCGCTACGGCCACGAGAACGACAGCATCTCGACCAAGTTCAATCGCTGGACCGTGCGCGTGATTTCCCAGCGCGACCCCTATGCGTTGCCCGCGACCATCAGCCGCGGCCTGTGCGAAGTCTTCGACGTGCCGCATGCCGCGCTGCGCGTGTGGGATATCGACGAAGCGTATCGGCAAGCCGATTTCGCGCGCCAGGTCGGCGAGGAAGTGCGCATCTTCACGAGCAATCTCGCCGCGCCGTACTGCGGCGCGAATACCGGTTTCGCGGCCGCGCAGTGGCTGGGCGCGGCCAACTCGGCATCGGTGACGATCGCGCCGAGCGAAGGCCCGTCCGACATCGACCGCAAGATCGAATCCGTGTCGCTCATCGCGCTGCGCGATCCGCAAGCCGGCCCCGATGCGCCAAGCTTCGGCCTGCTCGTGATGGGCTCGCCCGATCCGCGCCGCTTTCACGACGGCATGGCGACCGATTTCCTCACGCAGATCGGCGCGCTCGCGAGCGCCGCGCTGTCGCGCCTGCTGCCGCACTGACCATGAACGCCGCTGAGCAAGCCTCGCAGGAAGTCCCATCGGACGACGCCATCGCGACTTATCTCGCGATGCTCGAGCATCAGCGGCATCTCTCCGAGCACACGCTGCGCGGCTACACGCACGAGTTGAGCGAACTGCGCGCGCTCGCCCGGAATCGTCCGCTCGAATCGCTGACCGCCACCGATATTCGCGGCGCGGTCGTGCGGGCGCATGCGGGCGGACTGTCGTCGCGTTCGATCGCGCATCGGCTGTCGGCATGGCGCGCGTTCTATCGATGGCTCGCCGAGCACGTCGACATGCCTGCGAATCCGGTCGCGACGGTGCGCGCACCCAAGCGCGAAAAGACGTTGCCGAAGGCGCTTTCCGTCGATGACGCAATGAAACTCATGGACGCGCCGCAAGCGGGCACGACCGAAGCGCTGCGCGATCACGCGATGCTCGAACTCTTCTATTCGTCCGGCCTGCGGCTCGCGGAACTCGTCGGGCTGGACATTCGCCACACCGATACGAGCGAGCACACGTCGGAAGGCTGGATCGATCTGGACAGCGCCGAAGTCACGGTTCTCGGCAAAGGCAAGCGCATGCGCAAGGTGCCGGTCGGCCGAAAGGCAATCGAAGCGCTGCGCGCATGGATCGCGGTGCGCGGCGAATTCGTCAAGCTGGATCCGCATGCGCTTTTTCTCTCGGTGCGCGGCAATCGCATGTCGCCCGGGGTGGTGCGCGAACGCGTCAAGCGGCTCGCGCTCCTGGCGGGCATTCCGTCAAACGTGCATCCCCACGTGCTGCGGCATTCGTTCGCCACGCACGTCCTGCAATCGAGCGGCGATCTGCGCGCGGTGCAGGAACTGCTCGGCCACGCGAGCATCACGGCCACGCAGGTTTATACGTCGCTCGATTTTCAGCATCTCGCCCGCGTCTACGATGCGGCGCACCCGCGCGCGAAAAAGCGCGATTGAATCCCGACAGCGCCTCGCGCGCTGCATTGATCACCGCAATGAACACCATCACGCTCAAACCGGCGAAGGACAAATCGCTCGTTCGCCGCCATCCGTGGATCTACGCGAACGCCATCGCGCGCATCGATGGCAATCCCGCGCCCGGCGCCACCGTCGTCGTGCGCGCGGCCGACGGACGCTTTCTCGCACGCGCGTCGTACAGCCCGCAATCGCAGATTCGCGCGCGCGTCTGGAGCTTCGAAGAAAGCGAGCCGGTCGATCACGCGTTCTTCAAGCGCCGCGTGCAGCGCGCGGTCGCGCACCGGCGCACGCTGGTGAAGGACACGGGTGCCACGCGCCTCGTCTTCGGCGAAGCGGACGGCTTGCCGGGCCTGATCGTCGATTACTACGTCGCCGATGCCGACAAGCACGCGCAACTCGTCTGCCAGTTCATGGCGACGGGCGTCGAAGCGTGGAAAGAGGCCATCGTGCAGGCGCTCGTCGACGCGACCGGTTGCCCGAACGTCTACGAGCGCTCGGATGTGTCGATCCGGCAAAAGGAGGGGCTCGAACAGACGACCGGCGTACTCGCGGGCGACGCGCCGCCCGACACGCTCATCACGAATGAATGCGGCGTGCGCTATCACGTCGACGTGCGCAACGGCCACAAGACGGGCTTCTATGTCGATCAGCGCGATAACCGCGTGCTCGTCGCGCAGCACGCGCAGGGCCGCGACGTGCTGAACTGCTTCTGTTACACGGGCGGATTTTCCCTCGCCGCATTGAAAGGCGGCGCGACGCGCGTGGTATCGGTGGATTCGTCGGGCGAAGCGCTCGCGCTCGCGCGCGAGAACGTGAAGGCGAACGGCTTCGACGCAGACAAGGCCGAATGGCTCGACGCCGATGCCTTCAAGACGCTGCGCCGACTCTACGACGAAGGCCAGCGCTTCGACCTGATCGTGCTCGATCCGCCGAAGTTCGCGCCGTCGAAGGAAACCGTCGATCGCGCCGCGCGCGCGTACAAGGACATCAACCTGAGCGGCTTCAAGTTGCTGCGTCCGGGCGGGCTGCTGTTCACCTATTCGTGCTCCGGCGCGATCGACTCGGACCTGTTTCAGAAGATCGTCGCGAGCGCGGCGGCGGACGCGCGCGTCGATGCGCGCATCCTCAAACGTCTCTCCGCGGGCGTCGATCACCCGCTGCTGACGGCGTTCCCGGAAGGCGAATACCTGAAAGGGCTGCTGTTGCAAATCGCCTGACCGGCCCCAGTTAATCGCGATCCACGCGCGCAGGACGCAGAAAGCGTCGGCTCCGCAAATATGTTCCAATATTCGATTCAGCGCGTTTCCCGAACTTAAAAGGCGACACCATGATTCCCGTAACCATCCTGACCGGCTTTCTGGGCAGCGGCAAAACCACGCTACTCAAGCGCATCCTGAACGAGAAGCACGGCATGAAGATCGCCGTGATCGAGAACGAGTTCGGCGAAGAGAACATCGACAACGAAATCCTCGTGCAGGAGACGAACGAGCAGATCATCCAGATGAGCAACGGCTGCATCTGCTGCACGATCCGCGGTGACCTCGCGCGCGCGCTCGAAGACCTCGCGAACCGCAAGAAGGCGGGCACGCTCGATTTCGACCGCGTCGTGATCGAGACCACCGGCCTCGCGAATCCGGGGCCGGTCGCGCAGACGTTTTTCATGGACAACACCGTCGCCGACGAATTTCTGCTCGACGCGATCATCACGCTCGTCGACGCGAAGCACGCGAATTCGCAGCTCGATCAGCACGAAGTGGTGCAACGTCAGGTCGGTTTCGCGGATCGCCTGTTCATCACGAAGTCGGATCTCGTCTCCGCCGAAGAGCTCGAAGCGCTGAAGCATCGGCTGCTGCACATGAACCCGCGCGCGGCGATCAGGGTCGTGAATTTCGGCGATGCCGACATCAAGGAAATCTTCGACCTGCGCGGCTTCAACCTGAATTCGAAGCTCGAGATCGATCCGGACTTCCTCGCCGAAGACGATCACGATCATGACCACGCGCACGACCACGACCACGATCATGCGACCTGCGGTCACGATCACAGCCACGATCACGAGCACGGACATCATCACCATCACGCGCATCACGACGACAAGATCAAGTCGTTCGTCTACCGCAGCGACAAGCCGTTCGATCCGAACCGCCTCGAAGACTTCCTCGGCGGGATTCTGCAGATCTATGGCGAACGCCTGTTGCGCTACAAGGGCGTGCTCTATATGAAGGGCGTGGATCGCAAGGTCGTGTTCCAGGGCGTGCATCAGATGATGGGCAGCGACCTCGCCGGCAAATGGATGCCGATCGAGAAGAAGAACAGCAAGATGGTGTTCATCGGCATCGAGTTGCCGAAGGATCTGATCACCGACGGCCTCGACGCCTGCCTCGTGAAGTAATCCGGCATGCATCTCGCTTGGATTGTGCGATTCAGGCGGGCGAAAACAGACGTTTAAGCAAAACGCCGCCGCGAGTTGGTTCGCGTGCGGCGTTTTTCAAGTTGGACTTTCGATGCGCGTATGTAGTCGCGCCCACGAACCGACATCGCTTTTTGCACGTCCAAGCGTTATATTTTTGAAATTCCGGCACAAATTGACAGGGTTTTCCGTAGGTTTAGCCGGAAATTGCGGTTCAGTTACAATACAGCCCCACTGGAGAAGGGCAGTTCCGTTGAAAGCGCGTCTACAGGCGCTCTGTCAGCGGATGTTAGGAGAAGGGATGTCCCGTCGGGACGATGTCTCGATTTGCCGGGGGAAGGCAAATCAAGTCAAAGCACCGGGGCCGGAATTCCTGGGCCATGCGCATGCGCCCGACTTTCCGGAGCATCATCCAAGATCGGTTTCCAGAGGAGTTCGGCCCCGCATTGACGCGTCGTGTAGCCGCAAGCGTACCGATGCGCTGCATGCGGGTAACGCAAGTGCGGGCGTTGCGAAGACATCGCCTTACATTGAAGAAGCAAGCAGATGACAACGAAACTCTTGACCGAAGCCGAAATCCTGAAGATGAGCGAGAAGGACTACATGAACGAGGATCAGCTCGCCTTCTTCAAGAACCGGCTCGAACAGTTGCAAGCGGACATTCTCAAGAATGCCGGCCAGACGACCGAAAATCTGCGGGAAACGGTGATCGTGCCGGACCCGGCGGACCGCGCGACCATCGAGGAAGAACATGCACTGGAACTGCGCACGCGTGACCGCGAACGCAAGCTTCTGAAGAAGGTGCAGCAGTCCCTCGCGCGCATCGAGTCCGGCGATTACGGCTGGTGCGAAGAGACTGGCGAACCGATCGGCATTCCGCGCCTGCTCGCGCGTCCGACGGCCACGCTCTCGCTCGAAGCCCAGGAACGCCGCGAACTGCGCCAGAAGCTTTTCGGCGACTGAAATCGCTGTCGGCCGGCGATCGTCGCGGGTCCGCCCGCCACGGGGAAGACGCCGCCGCAAAAAGTCGAAAAGGTAGTCGGCATCAGAAAAAGGCACCCATCGAAAGGGTGCCTTTTTTCGTTCGGGCGGTAAAAGCGGCATGCGCCGAAGCAGCACGTCTTGATAAATCTCCCGTCGCCCTAAAATGAACTCGACGCGCCCCGCACGAGCTTCATCGCGGCTGGCGCGAGCGCGGCGCCGTCCGCCCGAGGCCCTGACGCCTCGACGGAACCCCGCGCCGTGCACTCCATCGAATTCTCGACTGCGCGGCGGCTATGGCCGAAGGAAAGACCGAGCCGCCCCGCGTCCTTCTGGTTTTCACAAGGAACGCACATGGAACAATTTCACGGCACGACCATCGTCTCCGTGCGCCGCGACGGCAAGGTCGCGCTGGGCGGCGATGGTCAGGTGACGCTCGGCAACATCGTCATGAAAGGGGGCGCGAAGAAGGTGCGCCGCATCTATGGCGGCAAGGTGCTGGTCGGCTTCGCCGGCGGCACCGCCGACGCGTTCTCGCTGCTCGACCGCTTCGAAGCGAAACTCGAAAAGCATCAGGGCAATCTGACGCGCGCCGCCGTCGAACTGGCGAAGGACTGGCGCACGGATCGCATGCTGCGTCGCCTCGAGGCGATGCTGATCACCGCAGACAAGGACACGACGCTCGTCATCACCGGTAACGGCGACGTGCTCGATCCCGAGCACGGCATCGCGGCGATCGGCTCGGGCGGCGCGTACGCCCAGGCCGCCGCGCAGGCGCTCATCGAGAACACCGATCTCGCGCCGCGCGACATCGTCGAAAAGGCGCTCACCATCGCCGGCGACATGTGCATCTACACCAACCACAATCGCGTCATCGAGACGATCGAATAAAGGAACCCAGCGATGACCACCATGACTCCCTCCGAAATCGTCTCCGAACTCGACAAGCACATCATCGGCCAGGGGCGCGCGAAGAAGGCGGTTGCCGTCGCGCTGCGCAACCGCTGGCGCCGTCAGCAGGTCGCCGAGCCGCTGCGTCAGGAAATCACGCCGAAGAACATTCTGATGATCGGGCCGACCGGCGTCGGCAAGACCGAGATCGCGCGGCGTCTCGCCAAGCTCGCGGACGCGCCCTTCATCAAGATCGAAGCGACCAAATTCACCGAAGTGGGCTACGTCGGCCGCGACGTCGACAGCATCGTGCGGGATCTGATCGAGATCTCCGTCAAGCAGACGCGCGAGTCCGAGATGAAGAAGGTGCGGACGAAGGCCGAAGACCGCGCGGAAGACCGCATCCTCGACATTCTTCTACCGACGGCCCGGCCGGTCGGATTCGGCGCGTCGAACGCGATCGAGTCGAGCGGTGAGGGCGGCGGCGACAACGCCACGCGTCAGACCTTCCGCAAGCGCCTGCGCGAAGGCGCGCTCGACGACAAGGAAATCGAGCTCGATGTGGAAATGCCGCAGGTCGGCATGGACATCATGGGGCCGCCGGGCATGGAAGACATGACCGAGCAGATTCGCTCGATGTTCGCGAACATCGGCGGCGGCAAGAAGACGCGTCGCAAGGTGAAGGTCAAGGAAGCGCTCAAGCTTCTCACCGACGAAGAAGCCGGCAAGATGCTCAACGACGAAGAGGTCAAGAGCAAGGCGGTGCAGAACGTCGAGCAGAACGGCATCGTGTTTCTCGATGAAATCGACAAGATCGCGTCGCGCAGCGAAACCGGCGGCGCCGAAGTGTCGCGCGCGGGCGTGCAGCGCGACCTGCTGCCGCTCGTCGAAGGCACGACCATCAACACGAAGTACGGGATGATCAAGACCGATCACATTCTGTTCATCGCAAGCGGCGCGTTCCATCTCGCGAAGCCGAGTGATCTGATTCCCGAACTGCAAGGGCGTTTCCCGATTCGCGTCGAGCTGGATTCGCTGTCCGTCGGAGACTTCGAATCGATCCTGAACGCCACCGACGCGAGCCTCGTCAAGCAGTACAAGGCACTGCTCGCGACCGAAGGCGTGGAACTCGATTTCGCCGGGGACGGCATCCGGCGTCTCGCGGAAATCGCGTTCTCGGTGAACGAGAAGACGGAGAACATCGGCGCGCGGCGGCTCTATACCGTCATCGAAAAGCTGCTGGAGGAAGTGTCGTTCGCCGCGGGCAATCACGCGGGCCAGCCAGTGCGGATCGACGCGGCGTATGTGGAGCGCGCACTCGGCGACGTGGCGCAGGATGAGGATCTGTCGCGCTACGTGCTGTAACGGCGGGGGAAATGTCCACGGAAACCGGGCTGCGAGGCCCGGTTTTTTTGTGTCCGCCGCGAAAGGTACAGACGAAAAAAAGCCCGCCTAGGTTGGCGGGCTGAATCCATATCAGGAGGAGACATGGAGGAGACAGTTCCAATCATACACAGGCACTTGATGCGACGCAATAGAAATTTCGGTAAAAACCCCTATAGCTTCCGTTTGTGGTATCTGCGCGCCATTTTTCGGATTCTGCCCGCCGATGACAGCGCAAGAAACGGCGCGTAACCTCGTCTGCACGGCTCTACAGTGGTCACGTACCCACGAGCCTTCGAGGTCGTCATGAAAACCGCTACAGACTCTGTTTTTTCCTCCGATGAAAACCGCTGGCAGGCAGTCGTCGATCGCGACGAGCGCGCCGACGGTGCATTCTTCTTCGCCGTGCGCACCACCGGCGTGTTTTGCCGGCCATCGTGCGCATCGCGGGCGCCGCGTCGCGAAAACGTCGAATTCTTCCAGACGACCGACGCCGCGGAAGCGGCCGGCTATCGCGCATGCAAGCGCTGCCAGCCGACGAGCCTGCCGCGCGAACTGGCGATCGTCGAGCGTGCCTGCAAGGTGCTCGACGCCGATCCGCAGCAACGCATGACGCTCGCGCAACTGAGCGACGCCGTGCACGTCAGCCCGTTTCATTTGCAGCGCCTGTTCTCGCGCATCGTCGGCATCTCGCCGCGTCAGTATCAGGCGGCGCAGCGCGCGGGCGTGCTGCGCGACGCATTGCAGCGCGGCCGCGACGTCACGCGCGCAACGCACGACGCCGGTTTCGGCTCGCCGTCGCGCATGTATGAAGCCGTGCCCGCGGAACTAGGCATGACGCCGTCCGCCTACAGGCGCCGGGGCGCGGGACTGACCGTGCGCTACGCGACCGCCGCGACGCCGCTCGGCACGGTGCTGGTCGCCGCCACCGACAAGGGCGTCTGCAAGATCGCTTTCGGCGACGATGCGCATACGCTCGTCGATGAGCTTGCCGCCGACTTCGCGCAAGCCGAGCGCATCGAGGACGCGGCGAAGCTGGAGCCGTTCGTCGCGCAGATTCGTGCGTATCTGCAAGGCACGCGCGAGCGTTTCGACCTGCCGCTCGACATCGGCGCGACGGCGTTTCAGCGGCGCGTGTGGGATGCGTTACGCCGTATCCCGTACGGCCAGACGCGCAGTTACACGGATATCGCCGAATCGCTCGGTTCGCCGCGCGCGGTGCGGGCGGTCGCGAACGCGTGCGCGTCCAATCCGGTGGCGCTCGCGATTCCGTGTCATCGCGTAATCGGCAAGGACGGCGCGATCGCGGGCTATCGCTGGGGCAAACCGCGCAAGGAAACGTTGCTCGACACCGAGCGCGCGCGCAACGAAACGAACAAGGTCGCATGAAGCAAGGGCGCTCGCCGTCGCCATGACGCGCGAGCGCTTCGATTTTCCTCGCGAGCCGCCCGAACCGGCTCCAGAACGCGCCGCCACGCATCGCGCGGATGCCCTGAAAAACCCGCAATCCCTTGCTGGTTCTGGGTGCAAGCACGCCTTACACCGAGATGTTAAAGTGCCCGCTACCCTAAAAATACGACCGGGCGCATGCGCTCGCGCTCCTCGCAGAACGCTTCAATGGCAAACAAGAATTCCGCTCACTCCAAGTCCGGCGCTTTCGAGCGCAGGCTTGCCGCGCTCGCGTCCGGCCCGCACGCCGACGCGCTGCGCCAGGGCTTGCGCGGCATCGAAAAAGAAAGCTTGCGCGTGACGCCTCAAGGCAAGCTGGCGATGACGCCGCACCCGCGCTCGTTCGGCTCCGCGCTCACGCATCCGCTCATCACGACCGATTACTCCGAGGCGCTCGTCGAGCTGATCACGCCCGCCGAATCCGATGTGGCGATCACGCTCGAACGCCTCGACGCGCTGCATCGCTTCGCGTACGCGCATATGGGCGACGAGCTGCTGTGGAACGACTCGATGCCCAACTCGCTGCCGCCCGAGGACGAGATTCCGTTCGGCTACTACGGCACGTCGAATATCGGCACGTTGAAGACGGTGTACCGGCGCGGGCTCGCGCTGCGGTATGGCCGCACGATGCAATGCATCGCGGGCATCCACTACAACTATTCGCTCGACGAAGATGTGTGGCGGGCGTGGCAGGCGCTCGACAAGACGAGCACGCTTTCCGCGCGAGATTTCCAGTCCGAACGCTATTTCGCGCTCATTCGTAATTTCCGTCGCACGAGCTGGCTGTTGATGTATCTCTTCGGCGCGTCGCCGGCGCTGAACCGGCGCTTCGTCGATGACAAGGCACATCATCTGGAAGCCTTCGACGCCGACACGTTCTATCTGCCGCACGCGACCAGCCTGCGCATGAGCGATCTCGGCTACACGAACAATCCCGCGCAGGCCGATCTGCTGCCGAGCTACGACAATCTCGACGCCTATCTCGACGTCCTCGCGAAAGCGGTGAGCCAGCCGTATGCGCCGTATGAGGCCATCGGCACGCAGCGCGACGGCGAGTGGGTGCAGATCAACACGAACGTGCTGCAAATCGAAAACGAGTTCTACTCGACGATCCGCCCGAAGCGCGTCGCGCATTCGGGTGAACGCCCGCTGCACGCGCTGGCGGAGCGCGGCGTGCAGTACATCGAGGTGCGCTGCCTCGACATCGATCCTTTCGAGCCGACCGGCATCGCGCTCGAAACCGCGCGCTTTCTGGATGCGTATCTGCTTTACTGCGCGCTGGAAGACAGCCCGCTGTTGCCGCCCGGCGCGAGCATCGAGGCGAACGCCAACTTCAGCACGGTGGCGAAGGAAGGGCGCAAACCGGGCCTCCTGCTGAACCGCGACGGCGCGAGCGTGCCGATGCAGCAATGGGCCGAAGAACTTTTCGATGCGATCGCACCTGTCGCGAAAACGCTCGACGCGCTCAACGGCAACGACGATCACACGCGCGCGCTCGAAGCGCTGCGTCCGCGCATCGCCGATGCATCGCTCACGCCGTCCGCGCGCGTGCTGCAGACGATGCGCGACAAGCGGCAGACTTTCGACCAGTTCGCGCTCGAACTCAGCGCGCGTCACGCGCAGGGTTTTCGCGCGCGCCCGCTTTCCGTCGACGAAGAACGCATGATGGAAGAGCTTGCCGCGAAATCGCTGGTGGAACAGGCCGTGGTCGAAAGCAGCGACACTGAAACGTTCGATGCGTTCGTCGCGGCTTATCAGGTCTACAAGCTGAATCCCGCCGCCGCTTGACGCTTTCTCAGCAGTTTTTGCCGCGCCCGCGCGCGTGCACGCCGGTAAGGTTTGCCGGCTTATGCAACAGAGGGAAACGCGTCATAACGTCATCCGATTTAACGGGTCAAAATATGGCCGACTTTTCGACGATCGGGGGAGCAATGAAAAAGAGGTTCTTCGGCGCGGTCTGGCTGGGGGCTGCGTCTCTCGCGCTATTGGCCGGCTGCGCGGTACAGGACCAGGTCAGCAGCACGACCATGGAGCAGGCCACGCAACCGCTCACGTGCATGAGCCGCGCAGAATGCGACGCGTGGTGGGCGCGCGCCCAGGTCTGGGTGACGAACCATTCGGAGTACAAGCTGCAAACCGTCACGGATTCGGTCATCCAGACTGCGGGTCCGTCGAGCGGCAAGCGCGCGCTCGCGTATCAGATCACCAAGACGCCGACCAACGAAGGCACCGCGACGATCGGGTTCGCCGCGCATTGCGACCATCCACTCGGCTGCGAACCCAATCCGTGGCAGGCGGGCGCAGACTTCAAGCAATTCATCAAAAACGGCCCGGGACTGCGCAAGACCGAGACGCCGCAGGCCGCGCAGACCGCCGCGCCCCCGCCCGCGCCGCCGGGCGGCGTGCAGGTCAGCCCGCTCGATCAGCCGGTCCCGCTCAATCTCGAGAGCCAGCCGGGTCAGTCGGTCACGCCGCTCACGCCTCAGTAAGTCAGTGTCCCATCGAGGCTGAGGCGCCCTTCTTGGGCCGCGTCAGCCAGACCATCGCGGCCAGCACGAGAAACGCATAGAACGAAATGCGGAAGAAATCGTTGGTCGACATCATGTACGCCTGTGCCGACACGACGCGATCCAGTTGCGCCGTCAGCGCCTGCCCCGACAATCCGAGTCCCGACAGCAGGTCCGAATATGCGCTCGTGCCGGCCGAATACGGCGTGACCGATTCGGTGAGGCGCGCGTGATGGCGGATCATGTCGTTTTCCCAGAAGGTCGTGCTGACCGCCGTGCCGATCGCGCCCGACAGCGTGCGCAGAAAGTTCGACAGACCCGCCGCGCCGGCAAGCCGCTCGTCGGAGACGCTGGAGAGCGTGATCGTCGTCATCGGCACGAAAAAGCACGCGACGCCGATGCCCTGGATCAGGCGCGGATAAATGATCTGGTGAAAGGGCGTATCGAGCGTGAAGGTCGAGTTCCAGTGCGACACGAACGCGAACGTGATGAACGCGAAGCTCGCGACCACGCGCAGATTGAGCCGATGCATGTTCTGCCCGATGATCGGCGACAGCACGAGCGCGAGAATTCCGACCGGCGCGGTGGCGAGTCCGGCGAGCCACGGCGTGTAGCCGAGCACGGTCTGCAACCACAACGGCAGCACCACGACCGAGCCGAAGAACGCGAGAAAGCCGAGCGACGTGATCATGACGCCCATCGCGAAGTTGCGGTCGCGGAACAGGGACAAGTCGATCACCGGCTCCTTCTCGGTCAGCTCCCACGCGAACATGAACGCGAGCGACACCGCCGACACGATCGCCAGCGTGACGATGAAGTTCGAGCTGAACCAGTCGCGGTCCTTGCCGAGGTCGAGCATCATCTGCAGACTCGCGACGCCGATCACGAGCAGCGTGAGCCCGACGCCGTCGATGCGCTGCTGCGTCGTCTTCGTTTCGTGGCCGCGCAGCAGGAAGTACGCGATCGCCGCCGAAAACACCCCGATCGGAACGTTGATATAGAAAATCCACGGCCAGGTGTAGTTATCGGTGATGTAACCGCCCATTACCGGGCCGAAGATCGGCGCGACGATCACGGTCATCGCCCAGAGGCCGAGCGCGAGGCCGCGCTTTTCGGGCGGATAGCTGCGCATGAGGATGGTTTGCGACAGCGGGACCATCGGGCCGGAGACGAGGCCCTGCAGCAGCCGGAACGCGATCAGCGATTCGAAGTTGTGGGCCAGCCCGCACAATGCCGACGCGACCGAGAACAGCAGCACGGAAATCGTGAACAGCCTGACCTCGCCGACGCGCCGCGCGAGCCAGCCCGTCAACGGCACCGCGATCGCCGACGCGACCGAATACGAAGAGATCACCCACGTGCCTTCGCTCGTCGCCACGCCGAGGCTGCCGGAAATGGTCGGGACCGCGACGTTCGCGATCGACGTGTCGAGCACCTCCATGAACGTGCCGAGCGCGAGGCCCATCGTCAGCAAAGCAAGAATGCCGCCCTTGAGCGGCATGGGCGCGGGCGGCGCGGCGGGCGTATCCGTGGCGGATGTGGACATCGTCGATTCTCCTGCGCGTGAAGAGCGTTCGAAACGCGCATCGCACGCAAATTAATTCTTGTCGCGGCATTCTCTGCCCAGACAGTCAATCTGGCGCAAAATAATGCGATTTTCGTCGGATTAATCAGGGTAATTCATCATCGAACGCGCAGGGCGCGCAATCTCCGACCGGCGTATTGCCGACGATGCGCGCGAGCATCGAGACCAACGAATCCAGTTCAGCGCGGCTGAAACCACGCAACTGCTCGTTGAGCACGGCCGCGCCGATCGCCGGCAAGCGCGCGGCTGCGTCGCGGCCGCGCTCGGTCAGACTGAGTTCCACGATTCTACGATCCACTTCGCTGCGCGCACGGCTGACGAAACCCTTCTTCTCGAGCCTGTCGAGCATGCGCGTCATCGAGCCGCTGTCGTACGACATCTCGCGCGACAGTTCGAGCGGCGTGCGCGCCCGTCCCGACGCCAGCAGCAAAATCACGCCGATTTGCGGCGACGTGAGATCGAGCGGCTTCAACGCCTGGTCGGTTCGCATGACGAGCACGTTGCGCGCCTTCGCGAGATAGTAGCCGAGGCTCGTTTCGAGCTGAATCGTGGCGGGATCGTATAGCGGTTCGCTCTTCATGCGACATCGATCAAACGGCTGATGCGCGGCTGCGACACTGCGTCGCGTTTCGCGCAGACAACAATTGCGAAAAAGCAATCAGCAGTATCTTGAAAAGTAGTTGCACAGTCAATATTATTCTATGCAACGAGTTACGCGCCCGATGCGCCGCCCGAGACCATGTTCTGACCGCCCGCCGTCGTCACCGACGTCCGAAGGACCTTCCAATGACCCGCTTTGTCCGCACCGCCCGCCGACGCTTCGGCCCCATGAGCAGCATGATCGCCAACGCTTCCCGTCACTTCGTCCCGCCGAAGCTGAGTTCGTGGAAACTCGCGTTGTATCTGATCGTGTTCCTGCTGCCGGGCGGATCGTTCGTCGTGCTGGGCATGGGATGGTTCGAGAACCGGCATCGGCGCAAGGCGGCGTCGGCCACGCCCAGAAAGGCGGCCGCGCGACCGTTGCTCACTGCGCCGTGCTCGCCGTGTCCCGGAAGCGGCGGCGCGAGCGGCGCGTGATCTTCACCCGTAACGCGTCGTAAACGATTCCTCCCGCCGCGTAACACCCGCCTTACGGCGAAGCCGTTACGCTAACGTCTGCCTGACGAGCGCGCATCGCTTGCGCCCGTCGCGTTCCGTTACCATCCCGGCTTGCCGTGTTCGTCATATCGGACGGAGCGGCGCCGACAGGAATCCCGACAAGCAGATGCCGTATCGCCCCGCCTTTTCCGCTCCCGCCTTCGCCATTCCCGCGCTCACGCGCCGGCTGACCGCCACCGCGCTCGCCGCCAGCCTCGCGATGATCCTCGCCGGCTGCGCGGTCGGGCCTGATTATCAGCGCCCCACGACGACGATCCCGGCCAGCTACAAGGAAGCGCCCGAAGGCTGGAAGGTCGCGCAACCCGCCGACCAGACCGACCGCGGCGCCTGGTGGACCATCTATGACGACGAGCGCCTCAACGATCTCGAAGCGCGCGCGAACCAGTCGAACCAGACCATCGCGCAGTACGCGGCCGCGTACCGGCAGGCGCGCGCGCTCGTCGGTGAAGCCCGCGCGGCCTATTTTCCGACGATCGGCGCATCGGCATCCGCATCGCGTTCGGGAACGGGCTCGGGCAACCGCTCGACCACCAGTTCCAGCCTCGGCCAGCAGGGCTCGGTCAACAACCAGTTCAGCCTGTCGCTCGACGCATCGTGGGAACCGGACCTGTGGGGCAGCGTCTCGCGCACGGTCGCGTCGCAAAAGGCCGGTCAGCAAGGCGCGGCCGCGGATCTCGCGAACGCGCGCCTGTCCGCGCAGGCCACGCTCGCGCAAACCTATTTCCAGTTGCGCTCGCTCGACGCGCAGCAACGGCTCCTCGACGACACCGTCGCGGCCTACGAGCAATCGCTCAAGCTCACGCAGAACCAGTACGCGCAAGGCATCGTCGCGCGTTCGGACGTGATTCAGGCGCAGACGCAATTGCAGTCCGCGCAGGCGTCCGCCATCGATAACGGCGTCGCGCGGGCGCAGTACGAGCATGCGATCGCGGTGCTCGTCGGCGAACCGGCGTCCACGTTCTCGATTCCGCCGATCCCGCTCGACGCGACGCCGCCCACCGTGCCCGTGCAGATGCCCTCGGCGATTCTCGAGCGCCGGCCGGATATCGCATCGGCGGAACGCAAGGCGGCGGCGGCGAACGAGCAGATCGGCATCGAGATGGCGGCGTATTTCCCGACGCTCACGCTCTCGGCGCAGGGCGGCTTCGAAAGCTCGGTGCTGTCGCAATTGCTGCGCGCGCCGTCGCGTTTCTGGACGCTCGGGCCGGACATCGCGGCGACCATTTTCGACGGCGGGCTGCGCTCCGCACGCACCGAAGCCGCGCGCGCCACGTACGACCAGGACGTCGCGACGTATCGGCAGACGGTGCTGACCGCGTTCCAGGACGTCGAGGACAATCTCGCGTCGCTGCGCATCCTCGAGAAGGAAATCGTCGTGCAGCAGCAGGCGGTCGCGTCGGCGCAGCAGGCGCTCGCGATCATCAACAATCAGTACAAGGCCGGAACGGTCGCGTTTATCAGCGTGCTGACCGCGCAGACCACCGCGTTCACCGCGCAGCAGAAGCTCGCGAACATAGCGGGGCAGCGGATGGTGTCGTCGGTGGGACTGGTCAAGGCGCTCGGCGGCGGCTGGGATGCCGCGCAGATGGATCGCGAGACGGGCGCGGTGGAAGCGCCCGCGCCCGCCGCGAGTCCGGCGCAAACCGCCAGCCGCTGATCAGCGCATGAAGGTCAGCGCGACCGTGTCCGGATCGGTATGGCGGCCGAGCAGGTTGAGCAGGCCCGCGAGGTTTTCGCGCTGATCCGGCGCGGCGGTGGCGGTGCCCTGGAACGACGTCGATTCCTGTGAGATTGCGCCTTTGCCGGTGAGCATCAGCGGCCCTTTGCTCGTCGAAAGATCGATGGTCGCCGAGGCGCCCTGCGCCTGCAGCGCGACGCGGTACGAACCGAGCGGCTTGACGCGCGACACGCGCGAAGCCATGTCGTCGAGCGTGACGACCACTTGCCCGTAAGCATTGCGATTCAGCAGGCGGAACTCGGTCCACGAGAGCCGCACGTTTCCGTCGAAATCCAGCGTATTGAACGGCGCGCCCAGACCCGCGAGCAAGGTCGCGGGCACGGCGATCTGGCCTGCCGTGACCATCGCGCCGCGCGTGGTGGCGTCCACCGTCACCGCATCGGGCATCGCGTCGGTCTGGCGCATCGTCATGTGCACGCGGCCGGTGAAAAGCGGCAGAAAGGACGTCGTCCATTCGATGCGCCCCGGCAGGAGCGTCGCGCCCGCGCCGTCGCTGCCCGCCGCGAGCATCAGCGTCGCCGAGCCGCTCCACAACGATCCCGCCGGATCGACCAGATTCACGTGGCCGCCCGTCGCTTTCGAGAACTGCGGGACGATCCACGCGGCGGGCATCATCGCGAGCAGCGTGCCGGCGACCGAAATCACGATCACGAAAAGCGCCGGCAACGCGAGCCGGAATCGTCGCGTCCAGTAACTCATTTCGTGCCGGCCGGTTGCAGCGAGGCCGTCAAGTCCACCTGGCCGTCCGGCTTCAGTGCCGTCACGTGCGCCTCCGACACCTGCACCTTGAACTGCTTGCGCGCGTCGTCGAGCCATGCCGTCCAGTTCGGGAACGACGCATTCTTCAACTGGATCTGCACAGCCGCGCCGATCACCTGAACCTGCGTCGGCTGCATGCCGTTATCGGCGAGCGATTTCGCGAGCGCATCGCGCAGCGCGCCGCCCGTCGGCATCACGCCTTCGGCGGCGGGCGCGAGCGAGCGGGCGTCGTTGGCCTGCGCGGTCATCGTCGCGAGCTGGCGCTGCATCGCGGGCAAGGTCTGACGCAGCCGTTCGCGGCCTTCGTAGGCAGGCGCCCACAGCACGAGATACACGAGCGCGAGCCCGAGCACGAGGCTGCCCCACATGAGGATCGTCTTTTCGCGCGGCGTGCGCGCTTCCCAGAATTCCGACAGTGAACGTCCGATTTCCGCTTTCATTGGCCGCTCCTGATCGTCCATTTGCCGGTGTTGCTATCGATCGAACCGTTCAGGCCGTTCGCGGCGAGGCGCTTCGTGAGATCGGGATCGACCTTCGTCTCCGGCTTGAACGTCACTTCCAGATGACGATCGCGATAATCGAGGCCCGCGACGCCGTTCACGGGCACGGGACCGAGCGAGCGCGCGAGGCCGTCGGCGAGGGACAGGAAATCCGACGGCGACAGCTCGCCCGACGCCACGCGCAGGCGATCGAGATTGCGCGTCATCTGATCGGGCGCGTCGAGCACGACGGTCGTCTTCGGGAAAGCGTTGAGCAGCAACTCGGTTTCCTGCGCGCTGATCGCGTCGCGCTGACGCGCGAGCTGCAGCCATTGCACATTGACGCCGATGATCGACACGACGATCGACGCCGCCACGAGCGCGATCGGCACGCGCAGACGCCGCATCGTCGCGCGGTCGAGCCGCCACGGTTGCGCGGCGAATTCGAACTGGCACAAGTCGAAGCGGCTCGCGAGCGCGTTGCGCGCGAGGGCTTCGAAGGTGATCGGCTGCGCCCCGGCGACGGCCGCCGCGGCATTGCGCGAACCGGACAGGCGCGGCTCGTCGCCGGGAAGATCGACGAGCGAATAGAGCGTCGCCGGATGGTCTCCCGCGAGCGCCGCGAGGGTTGCCTCGATCGAATCGGCGGGCAGTGCGAGACCTTCGCCGAGCGCCGCGCGTTCGCCGCGCGCGATCGCAATCTCGATGCGCGGCGTAGCGATCGCAGCGGGCGAGGGCGCGGCCATCTCGCCGATCAGCGCGGGCGCGGTCGACACGACGTGACCGAGCAAGCCTGCGATGAACGGCGCAACCGGCGCTTCGACTTCCTCGCCTTCGCTGGCCGGCTCGACGGGCGCCGCGGCCGGGACCGGAAGACATCGCATCGCGGGCACGGCCTTCACGTTGCGATGCCCCGCGCCCGAGAACGCGCCGACCACGAAGCGGAACCAGCCGCGATCGATTACGCCGACGACGCGCTTGCCGTCGGCGAGTTCGACCGGATCGACGGCGATGTGGCACGTCTGCGGATCCTGAATCAGTTGATCTTCGACGACGTTCGGCAGCGCCTGCCGCAAGCGCGGCCCCTTGAGCGGCGGCAACGAGGCGGCGAGCAACAGCGTGTCGCGCGCGGCGACGATCAGCACCGTCGCACTCGCGCGCGGCAAAAGCCCGAGCGCCGCGCGGCCGGCACGTTGCGGCTCGCCGCGCTTGTCGAGCAGCAAAAACGGCAGATCAGGCAGGTGCCACTCTTCCGAGCGCACCGCGGGATCGCGCGGCGGTAACAAAACGATCAGTGTGCTCAAAAGCCACTTCCTCTCATCAATGACAGCGCATCGGTTTCACAGCGCGTCGCGCGTATAGACGATGCGCGTCGTATGCGTCGTCGGGTCGCGATACACGAGCGTCGTGCGCTCCAGTTGCGCGCGTTCATGCTCGACGCGCCCGTGGATCACGAAATACTTCGTGGTGACGTCCATCTCGTTCGAATCGATCGACACCGTCTTGACGCCCGCGCCGGTCAGCGCGAGCTGCACATTGCCGATGTCGTGAAAGAACACCGTCTCGCGGCGCGCGACGAACGCCTGTCCCTGCGACAGATTCATGCCCGGGATCAGGGCAGCTATCACTTCAGCCGGCGCGGTGTTCATGTTCACGGCGGTCGTGGTCGGCAGCACGGTGACGAACGGCCTCAGCTTCGCGACCGCTTCCGCCGAGAAACCCGGCACGTCGAGCAGCGAATCGACGGTGATCATCTGCAAGGGCGCGACCGGCGCGTTGCTGTCCGTGTCCTTCAGGCCGGGATCGTCGGTGAAGTTGCCGCCGCCCGTGCCGCCGCCCTGCGCAATCGCCGCGAGCGTCGTCGATTCGCTGTTCTGGCCGGCGGCCGTGGTCGCGCTGTTGCCCGTCTGCGTCTGGAAACGCGTCGCGGATCGCGCGAGACCGGCGCGCATCTGCAGCGCCACAGTTTTCGCAAGCGAGCCGTTGATGCCGAGCATCGTGAGCAAGCGCTGAAACGCCTGAATCTGCGCGACGTTGATGGTCAGCACGCCGGGCGTCGGCGTCGATACAAGATTGCGCAGGTTGAATTTGGCCTGCGCGTCCTCTATCGAGCCGGACAGATACGTCGATGCACCCTGCTGCGCGCGCACTTCACCGATCTGGCCGAGAAAGTCCGACAGCTTCGTCTTTGCGATCGGCACGCCCCACACGCCGCCGAGATACGTGACCGTCGGCGAGGTATCGGCTTCCGAGCGCAGGATGAGGCGCGTCCAGTCGAGCGCGCTGCGCGAAATCCATTGCGCCTGCGCAAGAAGCCGCTGATTCTCGATGCGGCGAATCTGCACCTGCTGTCGCCACAGCATGCCCGACACCAGAATGGCCGCGAGCGACACGACGAGCAGCGCGCTGATGATCGCGACGCCGCGTTGCTTCTTCCGGTTCAGGGCGCGCATGCTCATTCTCCGACCAGGAACACGCGCGTGAGCGGCGTCGCCAGCGTGCGCGCGCCGACCGCGACCTGAATGCCCGACACCGCGCGCGCAAGCGGTGCGTTGCCGAGCTGCGGCACCTTCAGGTTATTGTCGTTCTGGTTGATTTGCGAGAACACGTCGGTCATGCGCGTCGTCCAGCCTTTTTCCGGAATGTAGACGCGCGTCGCGAGCGACGCCACGCCGCCCATCAACGGAATCGAGCTCCAGCCGTCGCCCGAATCGCCCGACTGCAACGCGCGCCGCACCTCGCCGACGTTCGACAGCGGCGGCGACGCGAAGCGCACGATCCGTCCGTTCGACAGCCGGTAGCGCACCACCTGCAGACGCGGCGGCGTACCCGGCGCGAACACGCCGCGCACGATCTGCAGCGAGCCGCTGCCGATCTGCACGGCGGGCTGACCCGCTTCGTCGTCGGTGGCGGCCTGGCGCGCGTCGATGCGCATCTGGTCGAACAACTGCGCGACGATGCGCTCGTCTTCCATTGCGTTCTCGATCGTCGCGCGGCCGCGAATCACCGAGTCGAGTCCGCGCCACGACAGCACCGCGAGCACCGCGAGAATCGCGATGGCGATCAGCATCTCCAGCAGCGTGAAGCCGCGCTGCTTTCTGCCGCGGTCAGAGCGAGCGGTTCGTTTCATTCGCCACCACCGTGACCATTTGCGCCAGATAACCCGAGCGGCCCGGCGTCGTGACGAACATCTCGACGCGCCGGAAAATCGGATTGGGCGTCTGACTCACGCGCTGCGTGCACGAGAGCTTCAGGTTGCCCTGCGAGCAGTCGAACGTGCGCGAGCCGATCGCCGGAAATTGATGCGACAGACGCAGTTGCGCGAGCTCGTTGTCGGCGCTCCAGCCCGCGAGCAGCCGCCTGTGCAGATCCGCTTCGCCGGTCGCGAGCGAGCCGACCGCGCGCACCGAAGCGGCGAGCGCCACCGCGATGATCGCCAGTGCGACGAGCACTTCGATCATCGTGAAGCCGCGTTGACGATGCCGGCGCCGCATCACCGCACCTGATAGCGGCCATTGCCGCTGCCGACGATCGTCACGCGGCCGACCGCCGAGAACAACGTGATTTCCATGGGCGCGTCGATGGCCTCCGTGCCGAACACGAGCCGGTTCACCGTTTTGTCCGAGTCGAGGAACTGGATCGACACGCCGGTCACGCCGCCTTCCCAGCGCCGCTGACGAAACAGATCGTCGCGCAGCGGACGCCAGCCGTCTTCCGTGCGGATATCGAAGCGAAAGCCGCCGTCGAGCGGCTGCCACGCGATCGGCCGCGCGCGCACCTGCGCCTCGTCGCCCGCCGATTCGAAAAGCAGCGCGAGACGCTGTGCTTCCTCGTTGAGGTCGGTGCGCGGGTTGCGCGTCAGTTGCAGCGACGCGAGCGACACGAGCAAACCCGCGATCACCAGGACGACGAGCATTTCGAGCAGCGTGAAGCCTGCCTGACGCCGCGCCGACGAATGCCCGTTCACGATCTATACCGCCGGAGTTACTGCCACGAGCCGACGTCGGCATCGTTGCCTTCGCCGCCGGCCTTGTTGTCCGCGCCGTAGCTGAACACGTCGATTTCGCCGTGCACGCCCGGATTCAGATACTGATACTGGCCGCCCCACGGATCCGCCGGCAGGCGCTCGAGATAGCCGCCGTCCTTCCAGTTGTTCGGCACCGGCTCGGTCGTCGGCTTTTCGGTCAACGCGCGCAGACCTTGCTCCTGCGTCGGATAGCGGCCGTTATCGAGGCGATACAGCTTCATCGCCTGCATGATGGTGCCGATGTCCTGCTTGGCGGCGACGCGGCGCGCCTCGTCCGGGCGGCTCATGATCTTCGGCACGATCAGCGCGGCGAGAATGCCGAGGATCGCGATCACGACCATGATTTCGATCAGCGTGAAGCCGCGCTGACGGCGTCCTTGCGCCTGAGCTTGTTGAATTCGCATGCGGCGTTGGGTCCACAGTTGCATGAGTGCTACCTCTTGAATTAAAAATATCGTTTCCGGGCCTCATGCCCGGTGATTGAAGAAATTGTGCGGCTTCCCGTCTTGCGGAAGCCGCGGTCATTCTATCGATCCGCTTTCGTCGCGTGATTCGGCCGCAAGCGAGGCATCGCGTCGCGCTCAGCGCACCCAGATCGTCGGTCCGGGCGGATTCTTCGGCAGGAAAATCTCCGACTTCACGCCGTTGCGCTCGATGACGATCGACCGCGCGCGCACTTCCGAGAGCTTCACGCCCTGCGTGAGCGGCCCGCCCAGCGACACGGCCTTCGCCGCCTCGCCGCCGTAGCTCACGATGGCCGCCGCGCCGCCCTGCAACGCGAGAATGCCGAACAGATGCACATCCGAATTGGCCTGACGCTCCAGCCGTCCGCCGAAAATGGTCGCGGCCTGTTCGACCGACGGCGCGCGCGTCGCGGCCGCGGCGGGCAGCGGCGCGGTCTGGCGCGAGGTCAGCGTCACGACCCAATACGTCACCGTCACGCAAAAGAGTGCGAGCGCGGCGAGCGTCAGTAAGCGAGTTTGAAGGGCGTTCATCACTGCACCAGATTATTCAGTTCGATGATCGGCAGCATCACCGCGAGCACGATCACCAGCACGACGCCGCCCATCGCCAGGATGAGCAGCGGTTCGAGCAGGCTCGTGAGGAACATCGTGCGCCGTTCGAGCTCGCGCGCCTCGCCTTCGGAGGCGCGGTCGAGCATCGTCGTGACGTCGCCGGTCGCCTCGCCCGAGCGGATCAGGTGGACGAGCACCGGCGGAAACGTCTTCGTATTGCCGAGCGCGCGCGACAGCGACGAGCCTTCGCGCACGCGCACGATGGCGTCGTCGACGTTCTCGCGCATCGCCGTGTTGCTGAGCGTTTCGCCCGCGGCCTGCAGCGCGCGCAGGATCGGCACGCCGGCGGCGGTCAGGATCGCGAGCGTGCTGGCGAAGCGCACGGTGTTGTAGCCGCGCACCAGCTTGCCGATGAGCGGCGCGCCGAGCAGCCAGCGGTCGAACGACATGCGCGGCCCGGGCCGCGCGAGGATGGTCTTCACCAGCCACGCGAAAATCACGACGCCGATCAACACCGCCCACCAGTAACTCCGCACGAACGCGGACAGCGCCATCATCATGACGGTGAGAAAGGGCAGCGCCTGCTTCGTGCTCGCGAACACGTTCACGACCTGCGGCACGACATAGCTCAGCAGAAACGTGACGATGCCGAACGCGATGATCGTGACGATGCCCGGATACGTGAACGCGAGGATGATCTTCTGCTTCAGCGCGTTACGCTGTTCGATGTAATCGGCGAGACGCGACAGCACGAGACCGAGCTTGCCGGTATGCTCGCCCGCCGCGACGAGCGCGCGATAAATCTCCGGAAAGTCCTTCGGATGCTGCGCGAGCGCATTGGCGAACGAATGGCCGCCGAGCACTTCGGCGCGGATCGCGGCCATCAGCTCGCGAATGTAATCGCGTTCCGACTGCTCGGTCAGCACCGCGAGCGTTTCGCCGAGCGGCAGGCCCGCGATCAAGAGACTCGCGAGCTGGCGCGTGAGAATCGCCTGCTCGCGCTGCGACAGACGGCGCCCGAGCGACAGGCGCTGCTGGCGCTCGCCGCGCGTGCGCGTGCCCGCCGCCTCGACGATGAGCGGCGTCAGCCCTTGCGTGCGCAACTGGCTGCGCGCGGCGCGGGCGCTGTCGGCATCGAGCACGCCTTTCTGCGTCTTGCCTGCGTGGTCGATCGCCTCGAAACGGAATGCCGGCATCTGCTTATTCCCCGCCCGTCACGCGCAACACTTCTTCCAGCGACGTCACGCCCGCGGCGAGCCAGCGGTCGCCGTCCTCGCGCAGCGTGCGCATGCCTTGCTCGCGGCCCGCCTCGAGAATCTCGGCATCCGCCGCATTGCGATGGATGAGCGGACGGATCGTTTCGTCGATCAGCAGCAGCTCATAGACCCCGCGACGGCCGACATAGCCCGACTGGCCGCATCGCTCGCAGCCGGCCGGATGGTAATGCTTCGTGCCGTCTTCCTCGACGCGCTCTTCCTTGCACACCGGGCAGAGCTGGCGCACGAGCCGCTGCGCGAGCACACCGAGCAGCGACGACGCCAGCAGATACGGCTCCACGCCCATGTCGGTGAGACGCGTGACGGCGGACGCGGCATCGTTCGTGTGCAGCGTCGCGAGCACGAGGTGGCCGGTGAGCGAAGCCTGCACGGCGATCTGCGCGGTTTCCAGATCGCGGATTTCGCCGATCATGATGATGTCCGGATCCTGGCGAAGGATGGACCGCAACGCGCGCGCGAAGGTCATGCCGATGCGCTCGTTGACCTGCGTCTGGCCGATGCCCGACAGATCGTATTCGATCGGATCTTCCACCGTCATGATGTTGGTGGTGGTCGTCTCCAGCCGCGACATCGACGCGTACAGCGTGGTGGTCTTGCCGGAGCCGGTCGGCCCGGTCACGAGCACGATGCCGTGCGGGCGGCCGATCAGCTTGTCGAAGTTGACGAGCGTGTCGCGCGCCATGCCCAGCGTTTCGAGATTCAGGCGCTGCGCGTCCTTTTCCAGAAGACGCAACACCGCGCGCTCGCCGTGACCGGTCGGCAGGGTGGAGACCCGCACATCGACCGGACGGCCGCCGACGCGCAGCGTGATGCGCCCGTCCTGCGGCAGACGCTTTTCGGCGATATCGAGCTGCGCCATGATCTTGATACGCGAGATCAGCGCGCCGTGCAGGGCCTTCTTCGGGCGCACGACATCGCGCAGCGTGCCGTCCACTCGAAAACGCACCACTGATGCGTTTTCGAACGGCTCGATATGAATGTCCGATGCCTGTTCGCGCGCCGCCTGCGTCAAGAGCGCGTTGATCATGCGGATGATCGGCGCGTCGTCCTCGGATTCGAGCAGATCCTCGACTTCCGGAATGTCCTGCATCAGGCGCGACAGATCGACTTCGCCTTCCACTTCGCCGACGACCTGCGCGGCGCTGCCGTCGTTGCGTGCGTAGGCCGAATTGATCGCCGCGGCGAGTTCATCGGAGGGCTTGCGCACGATCGACAGCGCGCCGAAATTGCGCGCGACTTCGGCGAGCGCCGCGTCGGTCGTGCGCTCGCTGATCCACACTTCGATGCTGTCGGCATGCTGATGCGCGAGCAGGATCTGCCCGCTGCGCGCGAAGCCATAGGGCACGAGCCTGGCCGCCAGCGGCGACGCCGCAGTACTCGTGCTTTCGACTGCATCGTTGAGCGTGCTCACGGCCCTACTCCCGTTGCGGCATTGCCCGGCATCGCATTGGTCGCGCCGTTGGCCGGCATCGCGTTCGTCGCGCCGTTCGCGCCCGCCGGATACCGGCTTTGCGGCGGCAGCGTCGATTGCGGCGCGGTCTGCGTCGGCTGCGGCGCCGGACCGGCTTCCGGATTCTGGGGCAGCGTCGTGCTCGGGCCGGGACCGCGCGTCGTGTCGCTCCAGTCGAGCAGATTCTGTGCCGGCGATCCACCGCCTTCGCTCGGACCGAGCGGCTTGGGCGGCATCACAGGCACATTCTGATCCTTGACGATGCGGTTGTCCGTCGTCGAGCCGTATTGCTGGTTGCGCAGATAGTCATAGCGCGTGTTGGCGATCTGCGTGGCGGTCGCCTGATCGCGCACGATCACCGGGCGCAGGAACACCATCAGATTGGTCTTGGTGCGCGACTTGCCCTCGCTGCGGAACAGGCTGCCGATAAACGGAATGTCGCCGAGCAGCGGAATCTTGCTGTTGCTGTTGTTGTACTGATCCTGCATCAGGCCGCCGAGCACGACGATTTCGCCGTCGTCCGCGAGAATGGTCGACTGCACCGAGCGCGTATTGATCGTCACGCCGCCGGGATCGTTCTTCGTGGTGGAATCGACGCTCGAATCTTCCTGATAGATCTGCATCTTGAGCACGCCGCCGTCGGTGATCTGCGGCTTCACGTGCAGTGTCACGCCGACATCGCGGCGGTCGAACGTGTTGAACGCGGTGACGGAGGTCGCTGCATTGGCGGTCGGCGTCGCGTACGAGCCCGTCACGACCGGCACGTTCTGGCCGACGACGATCTTCGCTTCCTCGTTGTCGAGCGTGATGAGGTTCGGCGTCGAGAGGATGTTGGCGTCCGCCGAAGTCGACAGCGCCTGCAGGAGTCCGCCGAGTCCGAACAGATTGCCGAAGCGGTGCAGCAGACCGATGTTCAGACCTTGCGCGAGCAGGCCGGTCGTCGATGTGAGCGACGAAGGGTTCTGCGCGATCGCATTGCCCTGCAAGGTCAGGTCGACGATGTTCGTATTGCCGCTGCCGAAGCTCGAGCTGCCGTACAGCGCGTTGTTGCCGCTGTTGGAAAGCAGCGCGCCCTGCCACTGGATACCGAGGTTCGAGCCGGACGTCGCGGAAAGCTCGACGATCAGCGCTTCGATGTAGACCTGCGCGCGGCGGGCATCGAGCTGGTCGATCACCGTGCGCAAGTTCCGATAAACCGGATCCGCCGCGGTGATGATCAGCGAATTCGTCGCGGCATCGGCCTGGATCATGCCGCCGCCCTGATCGTTGCCCGAATCGTTGTCCTTGTTCGACGAGAAGCTCGAATCCTTGTTGCCGGTGCCGCCCGACATCGGATTGTTGCCGCTGCCGGAACTGCTGCCGCCGAGGCCGCCGGGAAGCGGCGGCGTGCCGGACGTTCCCGTGGACATCGACGAATTGCCGAGGCCGCCGCCGCTCTGACCGAACGCGTTCGAGCTGGTGTTCGACGTGTTGTCCGAGCCGCCGCTGCCTTTGCCGAGCATGCCGCGCAGCGTCTTGGCGAGGCGCGTCGCATCTGCGTTGCGCAGCGCCACGACGTGCATGTTGCCCGGCTGCGAGGTAGGCGCGTCGAGCTTCTGCGCCAGTTGCTTCGCCGCGGCGAGGCGCGCGCTGCTCGATGCGCGGAACATCAGCGAATTGGTGCGCGCATCGGGCGTGACGGTGACTTTCAGCGTCGCGTCCGTGCTGCCGACCGCGCCGGGATCGAGCAGCTTGTTCATCTGCTCCGCGACATCGATCGCGTTGGCGTTCTTCAGCGTGACGATGTCGACCGAACGGCCCGCCGCGGTGTCGACGCCCGCGATGATGCCCGCGATGCGGCGCACGTTGTCGGCGTAGTCCGTAATGACGAGCGTGTTGTTGGCCGGATAGGCCGCGATCGTGTTGTTCGGCGAGATCAGCGGGCGCAGCACCGGCAGAAGATTGTTCGCCGATTCGTTATGCAACTGAAAAACCTGCGTGATCACCTGATCGCCGCGCGCCGCGGGTGCATTGCCGACGTAGGTGGGCACGCCCTGCAACTTGGCGTCGGCTTCGGGCACGACCTTCAGGACGCCGTGATCCTGCACGAGTGCAAAGCCCTGCATGCGCAGCGACGACTGGAGCGTCTTCAGCGCCTGATCCTCGGGAACCGGATTCTCCGAAACCAGATTGAGTTGCCCCTTCACGCGGGGATCGACGATGATCGTTTTGCCGGTAGCGGCGCCGATCGCTTTCGCGACCTGGTCGATGTCCGCGTTGACGAAATTCAACGTCACTTGCGCGTGCGCGGCTTGCGCGACGATAAGTCCCGCCGCCAGCATTGCCGTCGCGAGACGACGCAGTGCCATAGGTTGTCTTCTCATGGATGTGATGTCAGAGCCGGGTCTCTGGAGAGCCGGCTAAGGCAGCACCGCTCGTCTGCCGAGAGCGCTGCCAACCGCGGTGTGGGACGGGCAGACCCGGACCATCGCGATCATTTTAAAAAATATGACGATAACAGCTTTGTGTAACGAAATTGTGCCGATTCGTTCCAGATCAGCTCGTTCTCTGGCTGCCAAAGGCGATTAAAAATCCAGCGCTCAAGCTTTCGAATAACTTGCCGATAGACCGTATCTGGGCGGTTCCAAAGATGGGCCGATGCGCGCGGGAGTCGAATTGTACCCCGTTCAGAAGTCTTATTATTCATACATTTAGAACATGTCCGCTTGACACGCCGGTGCGCTCGCGCGCAGGCGTTCGTCAGACGGTCGAACGGGCGTATGTCTGATAGACAACTTATGACCTGAATCGTCAGCCGGTATGATACGGTCGGTTCCGCATTCCGGGCGGTGACGAAATGGGCGGGGTTTTCCCCATGCAGCCCGGCCGCGGGCGTTGATTTGTTGGCGTTGGCGCCGAGGCGCCGCAACGGCGGCATGACGTTCCGCATGTGCGGATGGAGTAGATACAAGATGAAGAGAATCCTGCGATTACTGGCGATATGCGGGCCGCTCATGGCGGCCGCCTCCGCACACGCAGACTGCTTCGACGAAGCGGCGAAGTATCAGAAGGTCAACCCGCTCATCCTGCGCGCGATCGCCTGGCAGGAATCGCACAACAAGCCCGACGCCATCAACAAGAACGCCAATGGCTCGACCGACTACGGGCTGATGCAGATCAACTCGATCCATCTCAATACGCTCGCGCAGTACGGCATTTCGAGCGGCACGCTGATGGAGCCGTGCAAGAGCGTGTATGTCGCCGCGTGGCATCTGCGCCAGAAAATGAACAAGTATGGCAATTCGTGGCAGGCGGTCGGTGCTTACCATTCCGAAACACCCGCGCTGCGCGACAAGTACTCGGCACAGATCATCGAGATCCTGCGCCGCTGGAAGCTGCTCCAGGCCACGCGCTGATCCGTCGGCGCGTTGTTCCGCATGCGCGCCGCGCCCGGCGCGCATTTGATGCAAAATCCCCTATTCGATGGCTGGCGCCGCCCGCACGGCAGCGCCGGCTCGCGCTCGCGCGCTCCGTTCCCCTGTCACGCCCCATTGCGATGAACCACACGCCATTGCCCATCACCGTGCTATCGGGATTCACCGGCGCGGGAAAGACCACACTCGTCGATGCCTTGCTCGCCAACGCCCAAGGCGTCGCGATCGGCGCCGTGACCTACGGCAAGGCCGCGTCCGGCACGGATCGCGAAACCACCGAACTGCCCAACGGCTGCCTGCTCCTGACCCTCGGCGACCGGTCGATGCAAGCGCTCGAAAGCGCGATCACCTGGATTGCGCAACAGCAGCGCTTCGATGCGATCGTCGTCGAAGCGTCGGGCCTCGCTCAGCCGATGACCATCGCCGAGCATCTCGCGTTCGGCGACGACGACGACGCGACGCTCGCGGGCCGCGCGCATCTCGATACTTTCGTCACGATGATCGATGCTTCGAGCTTCCTGCGCGACTATGCCTCGTCCGATTCGCTGGCCGAGCGCGGTCTTTCGCACGCAGGCCACGAGGATGAAACCGATCAGACGGTCGTCGAGACGCTCGTCGAGCAGATCGAGTTCTGCGATGTCATCGTCATCAACAAGATCGATCTCGCCAGCGCAGACGAAGTCGAAAAGATCGCGAGCATTCTGCGTGCTCTCAATCCACGCGCGTTTCAGATTCAGGCGCAATCCGGCAACGTGCCTTCCGGCGATGTGCTGAACACCGGCCGCTTCGATTTCGATGCGACCGCGAGCGCGCCCGGCTGGCTCACGATCCTGAACGGCGACGAGCCGGCAGCGAGCGGCGAAACCGGTTCATCCGAAGTCGGCCACTTCGTGTATCGCGCGCGACGGCCGTTTCATCCCGAGCGACTGTGGAACCTGCTGCATCAGGAATGGCCCGGCGTTTTGCGCGCGAAAGGCTTCTTCTGGCTGGCGACGCGAAGCGATGTCGGCGGCTCGCTCTCGCAAGCGGGCGGCACGGTGAGACATGGTCCGGCGGGACTTTGGTGGGCCGCGCAGGATCGCAGCGAATGGCCGAAAGACGACCCCGAGCTCGAAGCCGAAATCGTCGCGGAATGGTATGGCGATCCGGATGACAACAGCATTGGCGATCGTCGGCAGGAGCTGGTGCTGATCGGCCTGAACCTCGATCCCGCCAGCTTGCAGGACAGGTTCGACGCGTGTCTTCTGACGGATGACGAATGGTCGCTCGGCGCCGACGCCTGGCAACGCTTCGCCGATCCGTTCCCGGCGTGGGAAGTGGACGATCACGATCATGACCACGATCACGATCATGGTCCCGATTGCGATTGCGACGATCATCGGCATTGATGGCCGGACCGGCCCGATGCAATGCCGGGTCGGCAGATGAAACACGCCGCCGAAAAAAAACCCGCCAAAGGCGGGTCATGTATAACCGGCTACCTCAGGTAGCCGCACAATCGGCAAGTAACTTACCGCTTGTTCACTGCGTCCTTGAATGCCTTGCCAGCCGTAAACTTTACCGTCTTCGCGGCCGGAATCTTGATGGACTCGCCGGTCTTCGGATTGCGGCCGGTGCGCGCTGCGCGCTTTCCCGAGCCGAAGCTGCCGAAGCCGATCAACTGCACTGCGTCACCTTTCGAGACAGCCTTCTTGATCACTTCGAGCAACGTGTCCAGCGTTTCGCCGGTTTGAGCCTTGCTGGCGCCGGTCTGAGCGGCTACGGCGTCGATCAATTCCTGTTTGTTCATTAAGGTTCCTTTATCAGTTTAGGTTGACACGAACAGCGCGAACGCGCCGATTATACGTGCGCAAGCCGTGCAGTCGAGTAGGGACGGCCTTCTGGCGTGCCTGCCCGACGAATCGGCGTGCTTACGCGCCATTTCACCGGCATTGCTCCACTTCGTCGCCTTCACGCCGCCTCTATACGCGGCGCTTGGTATGATAGCGCAGCGCAAACCCAATCAGGATAAGGGTTTCAAAGATTTACCCTTATATTTTTCAGGCTCCTGGCCGTTTTTTTTGGCGTAGAACACCTGGGTCCGATCCATGCTACGCGAGCTGATCATCGAATACGGTCTGCCGTTGGTTTTTGCCAACGTTCTGCTCGAGTGCCTCGGCCTCCCGCTCCCGGCCTTGCCCACATTGGTTTTGACGGGCGCGATCACGGTCTCGGCGAGCTTCGCATCGGTATCCGCTGTGAGCTTCGCAACGGGCGTTCCACCGGCTGCATGGGGACCGCTCGCGGCAATCGTCGTCACAGCGGGCATCGCCGCGCTCATCGGCGACACGCTCTGGTTCTGGCTCGGACGCCGCTACGGTAGCCGCGTGCTCGGCTTCATGTGCAAGCTCTCGATCTCGCGCGATACCTGCGTGAACCGCAGCCTCGACTTCTTCGGGCGCTTCGGCGTACGCATTCTCGCGGTCTCCAAATTCATTCCCGGCTTGTCGACGATTGCGATTCCCGTCGCGGGCGCGACCGGCATCGGCCTGGGCAGCTTCCTCTTCTATGACGCGCTCGGCGCGCTGCTGTGGTCCGGCATCGGCGTCGCGTTCGGCGCGACCTTCGCGGATCTCGTCGATAGGGCGCTCGCCTGGCTCGACCTGTTCGGGCGCGGCGCGATCGCGATCGCGGTGATCGCGCTCGCGCTCTATCTCGCCATGCGCTGGTGGCAGCGCGTGTCGCTGCTGCGCAGGCTGCGCATGGCGCGCATCGATATCGCGATGCTGCGCGCGCTGCTCGAAGGCGAGCCGCCGCCGCTCGTCGTCGACGTGCGCCGTCGCGAACGCCGCGCGATGGATCCGTTTGCCATTCCCGGTGCGCTGCTGCTGCACGACGACGCGGCGACGCAACTCGCGGGCATCGCACGCGATCGCAAGCTGGTCACATATTGCGATTGTCCGAGCGAAGTGTCCGCCGCGCTCGCTGCCAGGGAGTTGACCACGCACGGCTTCACCGATGTCGCGCCGCTGCTCGGCGGGCTCGCGGCCTGGCGCGCGGCGGGCTACGCGCTCGAGCCGCTGACGATCGAAGACGCCGTGAACGGCGCCATGCAGGCCGTCGCCAAGTCGTCTTCCGCTTGATGTTTCCTGATCTGCCGCATGACCGAATCCCTGCTTTTCGCCCCGCACGACCTTCCCGCGCGCTGGCGGCATAAACGCGTCTTCACCTTCGTCGATACGACTTTCAGCGCCTTTCTTTCGCTGTGGCAACGCTGGCGCGACGACGAAGCACGTTGCGAACGCCTGCATGTCGTCGCCATTGCGCAGCTCGCGGCGCTCGACCATCCGCCTTCGGCCGACGACGCATCGCCTCTCGCCGCCGAGCTCGCGCGCGCGTGGCCGATGCGCGTGCCGGGCGTGCATCGGCTGGCGTTCGACGAAGGGCGCGTCGTGCTGACGCTCGCCATCGGCGATGACGCTCAAGAGATGCTGTCGAAACTCTGGCTGTGCGCCGATGCATTCCATCTCGAACCGCCCGGCGATCCGCGCAAGCTCTGCAAGACGCTCGCGCGCTTCGCCGGCGACGGCGCAACAGTGTGCGCGATCGCATCCGAAGCGCAAGGTTCGACATTGCGGCGCGCGCTGGAATCGTCGGGCTTCGAATGCTCTCCGGCTGCATCGGACGCACGGCTCATCGCACGTTTCGCGCCGCGCTGGCGTGTGCGCCGCCATGACCCGCCGCTGCCTTGCGCGGCGGGCACGCGTGAAGCCATCGTCATCGGCGCGGGACTCGCGGGCTGCGCGGTGAGTTCGCGGCTCGCCGGGCGCGGCTGGCGGGTCGCGCTGATCGATCGTCACGCGTTACCCGCGCGCGATGCATCGGGCAATCCGGCGGGCGTGTTTCATCCGATCGTCTGGCGCGACGACAGCGTCGCCGCCCGCCTCACGCGCGCCGGCTTTCTCGATGCGATACGCCGATGGGACGCGCTCGAAGCGGCGAATCACGATTTGCATCGCAGCGGCGCGGGACTGCTTCAGATCGCCGATACGCACGAAGACGCCGATGCGCTCGCCGCGGCCATCGCGCGCTTCGCCTATCCCGCCGATTACGTGCAGCCGATGACACGCGCCGATGCATCGCGCATTGCCGGCGTCGATATCGCGCGGGGCGGCTGGTTCTTTCCGCGCGGCGGTGCGATCTCGCCCGCGTCCGTTTGCGCGGCGCAGCTTGCCGACGAAGCGGCGCGCATCACGCCGCGCATGAATACCGAAGTGGCGCGCATCGCGCACGACGGCCGCATCTGGCGAGCGTTCGACGCGAGCGGCGACGAGATCGCGCGCGCGCCCGTCATCGTCCTCGCGAACGCGCACGACGCGGCGCAGCTCGCCGGCCTGTACGGCGAACCGACGCGCCGCGTGCGCGGCCAGCTCACCGTGCTCGATCGATGTTCGATCGATGCCCTTCGTGTGCCGGTGATAGGCGAGGGTTACGCGGTGCCGCTTGGCGCGAACGGAACGCTCATCGGCGCGACGTATGACATCGACGATCCGGATCACGAGATCCGCGAAGCAGGGCATCGGGAAAACATAGAGCGCGTTGCGGGCATGTTGCCGGAGCTCGCGCTCGCGCCGACGCGAGTGAGCGCGGGCCGCGTTGCGTTCCGTTGCGTGACGAGCGACCGCATGCCAATGATCGGCCAGCTCGCCGACGAAAGCGCCGCGCGCCGCGACGCGCGTCAGCTGGCGGGCGCGTGGCCACTCGATCTGCCACGTATGGCGGGACTTTACGGCGCTTTCGCTTTCGGCTCGCGCGGGCTCGTCTGGGCGACACTCGCAGCCGAGCTGATTGCATCGCAAGTCGAAGGCGAGCCGTGGCCGGTCGAGCGCGAACTGGCCGAAGCCATCGATCCAGCCCGCTTTCTGCTCCGGGCGCTGCGTCATGGCGAGCTCGATCCGGCGTAGTTATCCTCGACAAGCTGTGGATAACCCATCGAATTGCACGCGAAAGTCGTGTGAACGCGTTGTGCACGTAAACGGGACAACTGGGGCATCCGGTTTACGCGCCCAAAGTTGTTCCATGTTTACCGCACCGCGCCAACATGTTTACGGCGCGCTTCTGCTTTCTCCAAATGATTGAATGAAAAGACAAAAGCAGCGTTATCCACAGAAAAGACGTTGCTTTGTTAACCACTACTACGTTTATATACAGGAAACCTGTAAACACCTGAAGGCGAGGTCATCGGACAGCCGCAAACCGAACGCCGGAGTGCCCCGACACACGCGGCCGGTCAGCTTTGCCATCGGGGGTTCGAGCGAGGCAGTCGCTTTTACTTCATAAGAATCATGAGCTTGGACTTTCTGTCAGGGGAACCGAGGTATGGCACAATCGCGCTTCTTTCCTGCGTCGCGCCGTTCGGACGGCGACCGCTTCAATGGAACGATGGTTGCGCGCCAAGAATCTGATCAACGAAGCCGCACCGTCGTTTGCTGTGTTCGGCCCGGCATTCGAGCGGGCGCCGCATGCGTTACCCGTGCCGCACGGATCCGAGATCTCCGGAGCGACATCGAGGGCGTGCAAGGCGCGCCGCAGCCAGCCGAACGCGTCGTCTAATTCGTGCACGGTTCGACCGTGACGCCGTGTTCGTTCGCATTTCGATTCGCCTGAATGAACCAACGCTCGCATAGCGGGCGGACGCGCCTCGCCGCGAGCGCGCGCCGTCGATGCGAGTCACGCAACGGAACGTGCACGCTCTGCTGCAGCAACGAAGGAGAAGCCAATACGATGAATTCGGCATTTTCATTTTTGCCCGCCTGGCCGCTCGAACCCGACGCCATTCTTTGGGCCGGGCTCGCGCTCGTCACGGCGGGACTCGCCGGAGAGCTGCTATGGCGCGCATGGCGCCTGCCGCGCATCACCGGTTTCGCGGTGATCGGGCTGATCGCCGGCAACGCGGGTCTGGGTGTGATCGACGCGAGCGCGGGCGGCCTGTCGCGGCCGCTGCTCGATGTCGCGCTCGGGCTGCTGCTCTTCGAACTGGGCGGCCGGCTCGATCTGCGCTGGATTCGCCGCAATCCGTATCTGATCCTGTCGAGCATCGCCGAGTCGACGCTCACGTTCGGCCTCGTGCTGATCGCGCTGACGCTGCTCAACGTGCCGACGATGCCCTCGGTCGTGATCGCGGCCATCGCGATGGCCACTTCGCCCGCCATGGTCATCCAGTTGAAGACCGAACTGCGCGCGGAAGGCCAGGTCACGCAGCGCCTTATGACGCTGACGGCGCTCAACAGCATGTACGCGGTGGTCGTCGAGAAGCTCGCGGCGGGCGTGCTGCATCAGGAAATCTACGGCAACGCGTTCGCAACGATTCTGCAACCGCTCTATCTGCTGATCGGCTCGCTCGTGCTCGCGTTCCTGCTCGCGCGCGCGTGCAACATGCTGGTGCGGCGTCTGCCCGCGAACGACGAGCATTCGTTCGTCGCGCTTTTCGGGCTCGTGCTGCTGGCCATCGCGGTCGCGCATATCTTCAAGCTGTCGACGATTCTCGCGCTGCTCGCCGCGGGCATCATCGTGAAGAACGCCGATGAGCGGCCGCAGCTCTGGCCGTCGCACTTCGGTTCGGCGGGCTGGCTGCTCACGGTCATTTTGTTTGCGCTGACGCTGACGTCGTTCCACTGGCGCGATATCGCGCTCGGCGGAATTGCCGCGCTCGGGCTGATCGTCGCGCGCTTCATCGGCAAGTTGGTCGGCGTGCTGATTTTCGCGAAGCCGAGCGGACTGAACCTGAAGCAGGGCGCCGCGCTCGGCGTGGCGCTGACGCCGATGTCGGCGCTCGCGTATCTGCTCGTCGACGACATGTACGTCCTCTATCCGGACTACGATCCGACGCTGCGCGCGATCGTCATGTGCTCGATCGTCGTGTTGCAGATCGTGGCGCCTTTCGTCGTCTACCGCAGCCTGTCGGCAGTGGGCGAGCGGCGCGAGTAAGCGCGCCCGTCCTGCTCACGTATTGATATTTCAAGAGGCGCCATGGCACTCGAACCTTTCATCAACTCCGAACCGTTCACGTTCGGCGTCGAGCTGGAGATCCAGGTCGTCAACACGCACGACTACGATCTGACGCGCGCGGCGTCGGATCTCATGCGTCTCATCAAGGACGAAAAGATTCCGGGCAACATCACGCCGGAAATCACCGAAAGCATGATCGAGCTCTCGACCGGCATCTGCACGACGCACGAGCAGGCCGTCACCGACCTTCGCAAGATCCGCGACGTGCTCGTCGCGGCGGCGGACCAGTTGAACGTCGGGCTTGCCGGTGGCGGCACGCATGCATTCCAGCAATGGAGCGATCGTCAGATCTACGACGCGCCGCGCTTTCAGTACATCTCGGAGCTTTACGGATACCTCGCCAAGCAGTTCACGGTGTTCGGCCAGCACGTCCACATCGGTTGCCCCGATCCGAACAGCGCGTTGTTCCTGCTGCATTCGATGTCGCGCTATATCCCTCATTTCATTGCGCTTTCGGCGTCGTCGCCTTACATCCAGGGCGTGGACACGGGTTTTCATTCGGCGCGCCTGAATTCGGTGTTCGCTTTTCCGCTGTCGGGGCGCGCGCCCTTCGTGCTGACCTGGGAGGGCTTCGAGGAATACTTCTCGAAGATGGTCAACACCGGCGTCGTCAACAGCATGAAGGACTTCTACTGGGATATCCGGCCGAAGCCCGGCTTCGGGACCATCGAAGTGCGCGTGATGGATACGCCGCTGTCCGTCGACAAGGCGGCGGCGATCGCCTGCTACATCCAGACGCTGTCGCGCTATCTGCTGCTCGACAAGCCGCTGACGCCGCGCGAGGACGATTACCTCGTATACACGTTCAACCGCTTCGAGGCGTGCCGCTTCGGTCTGGAAGGCACGTGCATCCATCCGCAGACGGGCGAGCGGCGCACCATCGGCGAGGATATTCTCGCGACGCTCGACGTGCTCGCGCCGCATGCCGAAGCGCTCGGCTCGCAAGCCGCGCTCGCCGAGGTGGCCGACATCGCGCGCGGCGTCAATGACGCAACCTGGCTGCGCGGCGTGGTCGACAAGGAAAAATCGCTGCACGAGGCAGTCAGGCAGCAATGTCTGCAGTGGCGTCGATGACGCGACGCTTTCGCTGACGTAAATCAGCGAGTAAGCACGAAAGGCCGCTTCCGCAAGGTTTCGAAGCGGCCTTTTTCTTTGGTCCGCATGAAACACATGCATGATCGGCAACCGAAATAACGCGCTCGCGGCAACGTTTGAGGAAGAACGGGGTCGATGTCTCTAAGGTTTACTTAGAAAAATCCGTATACGTCCGTAATAGTAGATAACAAGCCTTGCGCGATGCTGTGGAAAACGTCGAAAAGAGGTGCAGAGTCAACGCATTGGCACAATGATAAAGATGTGACTTGCGGCGTGTCGCCGGAGGCATTCTGGACAACGGAATGGCGCTCGAGAGGCGTCCAGTGTTATCCGGAATACGTCCGCATACAAAGAAGACGTTTTTCCACGGGTTATCCACAGTTCTGCGTGGATAATTAAGGTGTACGTTTGTTCTATGTCGCTTAGAATGGCGACTTTGCCGACATGGCGTTATAGTCGGCAGGAAAACAGCGCCACGCGCAGTACCATAAGAAGGCGCAGAACGAAGAGAGTTGCAACGTCCCCATTCAGGCACCGCTAATTGGCTTGGCACGCCTGAATTTTGAGACGGCGGGGACCGAGAACGAAGGACCGTACGCAAGGGGTTCGGAGAACTTTTCTGCGAATGGCGATTCGGACCAGGTGTTCGCTTCACGCGAACGTGCCGTCAAAACACATAAGCGGAACAACAAGCGAAAGACTATGAGTGAAGGCGTTTACGGAGAGCAGGCGACGGGGCGGGTGACCCACGGCCTGCTGAGGCTGAGCACCGCGATGCGCAGCCAGGCATGGGAATGGGCGGAAGGCGCGGGGCTGACGCCGACCCAGGGTGAAATTCTCGTTCTGCTGATGCAGCGCAAGGGGCCGATGCGCCTCGGCGAGATCGCACGTGAAACGGCGCTGACCGCCGCCACGACGAGCGATGCGGTGAGCACGCTCGAAGGCAAGGGTCTCGTCGAGAAACGTCGCGCGCTCGACGACGGCCGCGCGCTCGCCGTGCGTCTGACCGCTCGTGGCCGCACGGCTGCGAAGAAGGCGCTGCAATGGCCGGACTTCCTCGCGAAGGCGGTCGGCACGTTGCGCGAGGACGAGCAGGTGGCGTTCTATCGCACGCTGCTCAAGACCATCCGTCAGCTCGAATCGCAGCAGCAGATTCCGGCGCACCGCATGTGTCTCTCCTGCTCGCACTTCGAAGCGAGCAAGAATCCGAAGAAGACGCCGCATCACTGCGCGCTTCTTCAGATCGACATGGCGGACACGGATCTGCGGCTCGACTGTTCGGTATACGAAGAAGCCGACGTCGCGACGCAAAAGAAGAGCTGGAAGGTCTTCGCGCAGGTCGCCTGATCCGGGCGGACGGGGTAAAAGCCATCTGGCGTCATCCGGCGCTGTGGGGCCGCGGCGAGTCGGTTAGACTGTGCCCGTCGCGCCTCACCGCGAGGCGCGGCTCGTCACAAACTCGTTCCGAGCCACGCGCAGTCGACCTACGGAAAGCCGCCGATGAAACATGAAGTCCTGGCGATTCGCCACGTCTATTTCGAAGATCTGGGCAGCCTCGAACACGTGCTCGGCGATCGCGGCCATCTGGTGCGCTATCTGGATGTCGGGCGCGGACGCATCGATGCGCCCAATCCGCTCGATCCTTCCTTGCTCGTCGTGCTAGGCGGGCCGATCGGCGCCTACGAAGACGCGCACTATCCGCATCTCGCGCCGCTGCTTTCGATGCTCGAGAAGCGCATCGCGGCGGGCATGCCGACCATCGGCATCTGTTTGGGCTCGCAGCTGATCGCGCGGGCGCTCGGCGCGCGGGTGTATCCGTCGGGCAAGCTCGAACTCGGCTGGTCGCCGCTCACGCTTACCGACGCGGGGCGCGCGTCCGCGCTGCGGCATCTCGAAGCCGACGGCGCGCCAGTCCCCGTCTTCCACTGGCACGGCGATACCTTCGATCTCCCCAGGGACGCGACGCTGCTCGCCTCCACCGACCTGTGCGCGCATCAGGCTTTCACCTGGGGCGATCACGTGCTCGCGCTGCAGTGTCATCCGGAAGTGCTCGTGGAGCGCTTCGAAAGCTGGCTCGTCACGTATCCCGGCGATATCGCGAGGAGCGGCACGACGGTCGCCGCGCTGCGCGAGGAAACCGCGCGGCACGGCGCGACGCTCGAGCGGGCCGCCCGCGCGATGTTCGGCGAGTGGCTCGACCGCTTCACTTCGGGCGCGCGCTGAACGTGTGATGGTATGAACCATCGCGCGGCCGACATTTCTGCGCGTCGTGATTTGCGGTGCTATTCTCGATCGCTCCTTTTCTAGCGACGAGTCACCGCCATGAGCGCGCTGTTCACTCCCACGACCCTACGCAGCCTCCAGCTCCCGAACCGCATCTTCGTGTCGCCGATGTGTCAGTACTCCGCCGAGCGCGGGGAGGCCACCGCCTGGCACATGATCCATCTGGGGCAGCTCGCGTTGTCGGGCGCGGGCATGCTGTTCATCGAGGCGACGGCCGTCGAACCGGACGGGCGTATCACGGCGGGCGATCTCGGTCTTTGGGACGATGTCACCGAAGACGCGCTGCGTCCGGTGCTCGCCGCGATCCGCCAGTATTCGAAGATCGCGGTGACCATGCAGTTGTCGCACGCGGGCCGCAAGGCGTCGAGCCGCAAGCCGTGGGAAGGCGGAGCGCTGATCTCCGTCGCCGATGGCGGCTGGATGACCTGCGCGCCGTCCGCCCTTGCGCATAAGCCGGAGGAAACGCCGCCGCTCGCGCTCGATGCAGCCGGACTCATCCGCGTGAAGGATGCGTTCGTCGCGTCGGCGAAGCGTGCCGCGCGGCTCGGCATCGACGGCATCGAAGTGCACTGCGCGCATGGCTATCTGCTGCATCAGTTCCTGTCGCCGATCGCCAATCAGCGCACCGATGAATACGGCGGCTCGCTCGAAAACCGCATGCGCTATCCGCTCGAAATCTTCGATGCCGTGCGCGCCGCGTTTCCCGCCGACAAACCGGTCGGCGTGCGCGTCTCCGCGACCGATTGGGTCGAAGGCGGATGGAGCATCGAAGACACGATCGCGTTCGCATCGGAGTTGAAGAAACGCGGCGTCGACTGGGTCGACGTATCGTCGGGCGGGGTCTCGCCGTTGCAGAAGATTCCGCTGTCGCCGGGCTATCAGGTGCCCTTCGCACAGGCCGTGAAGGAAGCGACGGGCGTCAACACCGTCGCGGTCGGGCTGATCACCGAGGCGAAGGAAGCGGAAGAAATCGTCGCGAGCGGCCAGGCGGATTACGTCGCGATGGCGCGCGCGATGCTCTACGATCCGCGCTGGCCGTGGCACGCGGCCGCCGAGCTGGGCGCGTCCGTCACGGCGCCGCCGCAGTACTGGCGCTCGCAGCCGCGCGACCAGAAGAACCTCTTCGGCGAGATCACAATCGGGCAACGCTGAAACATCGCGGGCATCGCCCGGGCGGTTGAGCATTTGCGCATCGGGAGTGTAGGATACCGGTGTGTCGGACGGGACTTCGTTCGACCGAGCGAACGCGGCGGCATCGAAGCCACCGCGTTTTTTTTCATCCCGATGTTCATCCCGATCGCGCGGGAGCGAAGCGTTATTTAAGGATTCGTTCGATGAGTTCACGCAGGGTCACCGTTCGCCGCTCCGGCGTCCACGGCAAGGGCGTGTTTGCCGTGAAGCGGATCGCCGCGGGCGAGCAGGTGATGGAGTACAAGGGCGAGCGCATTTCGTGGAAGGAAGCGCTGCGTCGCCATCCTCACAATCCCGACGAGCCGAATCACACGTTCTACTTCGCACTCGACGACGGCCGCGTGATCGACGGCAAGATCGACGGCAACAGCGCGAAGTACATCAACCATTCGTGCGCGCCGAACTGCGAGGCCGAGGAAGTCGAAGGGCGCGTGTTCATTCACGCGCTGCGTGACATCGAGGCGGACGAGGAGTTGAACTACGACTACGGGCTCGTCATCGACGGCCGCATCACGAAGAAGCTCAAGAAAGAATACGAATGCCGATGCGGCGCGAAGAAGTGCCGCGGCACGATGCTCGCGGTGAAGAAGGAAAAAAAGAAGAAGTAAGCCGCGCGCGGCAATCGGAAAGAGCCACGGATCGACCGCCGTGGCTCTTTTTTATTCCGCGGCTGGTTTGTCTTCCTTCAGCGGCATGCGCACGACGAAGCGCGCGCCGCCCTCGGGCGCATCCTCGTAATGCACGGTGCCGCCGTGCAGCATCATGATGTCGTGAACGATCGCCAGCCCGAGACCGGCGCCGCCTTCCACGCTTTGTCCGTCGCCACGGAAAAAGCGCTTGAAGAGATCCGGCTGCTGATCCGGCGGCACGCCGGGCCCGTTGTCTTCCACGACCACCTCGCCGAAACGGCGGCCGTTCGCGTCGCTCCACTCCGTCACCGTCATCGTGATGCGCGCGCCTTCGTTGCGGAACGGCGGAATGTACTTGAGCGCGTTATCGATCAGATTCGCGAGCACTTCGCGCGAGAGCACGACGTTGCCGCGCACGATCATCGGATGCTCGTTCTCGGGATCGTCGAGCCGCTGGAAGCCGAGATCGACTTGCGCGGCGAGGGCGCGCGGCACCCATTCCGCGCCGGTTTCGAACGCGAGCGCGGCGAGGTCGAAATCGGCGAAACGCGCAGCCTGTTCGCCCGGCTCCGCGCGCGCGAGCGACAGCAACTGATTCGACAGACGCACCGCGCGATCCGCCGATGCGCGCAATTCCTTCACCGCTTCGATGGCCTTTGCGGGATCGCGTGAACTGAGCGCCTGCTCGGCGTGCAGCTTGACCGCGGTGAGCGGCGTGCGCAGTTGATGCGCGGCGTCGGCGATGAATTTGCGCTGCGCATCGAGCGCGGTTTGCAGGCGCACGAGCAGGCCGTTCATCGCGCTCGTGAGCGGGCGGATTTCGCTCGGCACATACGTCTCGTCGACGGGTTCGAGCGAGATATGCGTTTGCTGGTTGAGCGTGTCGGCGAGATCGGTGAGCGGATTCAACTGCTGGTTCACGACGCGCCACACGATCACCCATCCGGCGAGCAGCAGCAACAGCAGCGGCATCATGATCGCGATGAGGAACTCCACGGCGATCCGATAACGCGAACCGACGCGCTGCGCCACTTCGACGACGATCGGATTGCCGGTCGGCTGCGGCACGCGCACTTGCGCCGCGCGCACGGAGACGCCCTGAAAATGCGTCTCGAAGACATACGCGTAGTGGATGCGGCGCACGTTGGTGCCGGTCAGCGGCAGATCGGGCTCCCCGGCGATTTCCTCGTCGCCCGTGCTGATGCGGTAGATGAGCTGCTCGACGGGATCGGAGAACATCGCCTGCGCGAGCGGCGGGACGGTGACGGGCGCATCGACGCCCGCGAGCTGGATCTGCTTGGAGATGGCGGTGGCGAGATCCGCGAGCGAGCGGTCGACGACGTGCTGCGTGTACTGCCACGCGAGCCAGTACGCCATGAGCCCGCTCATCAGCGCGAGCAGCGACAGCGGTGCGGCGAGGCGGCGCAGCAGCGTGCGCCGCAGACTCGGAGGCACCGGCGTTTCGGTGGCTTTCGATCGCGCCAGATCGAGCCAGTCTTCGCGGGCGAAACGCTGATCGCCCGCGCGGCGGGTGGGAAATCGCAAGGCGGTCTACGGCAGAAGCATTACGCCGCTTGCCGGATCTCCTGAAGCAGATAGCCGAAGCCGCGCACCGTCACGATTTCCACGCGCGTGTTCTCGAGTTTCTTGCGCACGCGATGCACATACACTTCGATGGCCGTATCGCCGAGATCGCCGCCGAAGTGCGTCAGATGATCCTGCAACTGCGCCTTGCTCACCACGCGGCCATGACGCAGCAGCAGCATTTCGAGCACCGCGAATTCGCGCGGCGAGAGCTCCAGCGGACGTTCGTCGTTGAAGATGCGACGGTCGACGCCTGACAGGCGCAAGCCGCCCAGCGACACCTCGGGGCGGGGCACGTCGCCGTGCGGGCCGCTGCGACGCATCACGGCGCGGATGCGCGCTTCGAGCTCCTGCGGCTCGAAGGGCTTCAGCATGTAATCGTCGGCGCCGCTGTTCAGGCCCTGCACGCGGTCGTGCAACTCGTCGCGCGCGGTGAGGATGATCACCGGCGTGTGGCGATTGCCCTGGCGGAAACGCGAGAGCAGCGTCATGCCGTCGATGCCGGGCAGGCCCAGATCGAGAATGACGAGTTCGTGGCGGTTCTGCGCGAGAGCCTGCTCGGCGAAGATGCCGTCATGCACCATGTCGACCGTGAAGCCGGATTGTTCGAGGCTGCTTTGAATGCCGCGCGCGATGGGGCGGTCGTCTTCGATCAGAAGGATTCGCATGGAGTCGCTCAAGTACAATGGGTTGAGCTCAAGCGGGCGGGGCGGTCGGTGGCATGGTCACATGCACGACGGCGCGGCGCGGGCTCGAGCCGGTTCAAAACTCACATCTCATGCGGCGTTGCGCGACCGTATCCTGAAAGCCGCGAGCGGCCGTACACCGAATGTATTTCTGCCCGGACATGGCTGTCATCTCGATCAACGAACTCGAAGCCGCGATCAACTACTGGCGCGGCCGCTCCCCGTCTAGCGGCGACGAACTCAGCCTCTGCAAGGAGGCGAGCGCGCTGTCCAGGCCCTATGCGCTGCTGATTGTACAGCGTCAGTCCGGCCTGCCGCCCGAGCAACTGGACGACGAAGCGCGCGCCGCCTGGGAAGCTTACGAGCGCTTCAGGAATGGTAGTCCAGACTGAAAGCTAGCTGACACCAAAGCTTTCTTTTTGCTTTTCGAATGCTTCCATTTATCCCGATTTAGCGTATTCGCGTGTGATTTTCGCCTTTCGGCGATGTCATCATTGGTAACACGCAGGTTACCTTGTTTGCTACCGTAAGGAATTCGTCAAACACGCGTGAAACGGCCCTTTCGCGCGTGGGGTTTGTGAGCATGGCCGTGTGGTTGCGATAAAGTCGCATTTGTCCCGGCTCTCGCGCACGTCCGCCTCATGCTCGAACTCGATCATTTCGACCTCGCCCTCATCGATGTGCTGCAACGTTTCGGGCGCGCCACGCATCAGCAACTGGGCGAGCAGGTGCCGCTTTCGCCTTCGCAGATCGGGCGGCGTCTGCAGCGGCTGGAAGCGACCGGCGTGATCGAAGGGTATCGGGTGGTATTGCGGCCGGAGAAGCTCGGCCTGGGCGTGACGGCGTTCACGAGCCTGAAGCTGAAGCATCACGGCGATTCGATCATCGAACAGTTCCAGCAGCAGATCGAAATGCTGCCGGAAGTGCTCGAATGCCATGCGACGGTGGGCGACGCCGATTATCTGTTGCGCATCGTCGCACCGGATCTGAACGCGCTATCGGGCTTCGTAATGAAAAAGCTGATGCGCGTGCCGGGCGTCGACAGCGTGCGCTCGAACATCGTGCTGACGACGTTCAAGCGCAACGGCCCGCTGCCGCTGTCTCACCTGGCCGACGACGCCTCGGGGCTCAGCAGATCCACGTAGGCGAGCGGCACGAGGTCCGTGTGCGCGACGCCGAGACGCGCGAACATCGCGTGCGCTTCCTCTTCGCCGCCGGCTTCGTCGTCATCCTGGCCGAGCACCACTTCCAGCTCGATGAAATCGCCCAAGCCGTCCACGCGGTCTAGATGAATGCGCGTGCGCCCGACGAGATAGACATGCCGCTCTTTTGAGACGATGCCGCGCGTCGTCAGCGCCTGCGCGAGCAGCGCGTGCATCGCTTCGGGATTCGTCACCGGGCTGCGTGAGTAATACGACACTTTCGGGCCGTCGCGGTCGTCGCGCTGATAGAAGATCAGCTCGGACGGCGTGCCGTCGTCGAACTGGCGCAGCTTGAGGCGTCCCGTCGGGACGTCGTAGAAGAAGTCCTGCTGGCGGAAAACCAGCGGCGCGTCGGGGGCGAGCGCGGCCGCGCGTTCGCGCAGTTGCTCGAATTGATGCGCGCGCGCCTTGATTTCGATGTTGCGTGCCATGAAGACTCCTCGAACACAGTTGGATGGATGAGCGAGGGCTCAGCCTAGCAAACAATCGATGAAGCTCGCTTGAACGAAATGGCGCGCGGGCTCGGGATTTCCACTGAGATATCGTTTCAAACCGCCCATTGAGCGTCGATCAGTCGCAGCGCCGCCGCGATCGCCGGTTCTTCCCGGCGCTCCGCGAGCGCGACGAAGGACAACTGGGTCGGCACGGTGACGCCTTCGACGATCGTCAGCGCGTGCGCATGCGCCTCGCCGAGCGCGATCGAATCGCGAGCGAGCGAGAGGCCGACGCCCGATTTGACGAGATCGAGCATCGACGGCTCCTGATCCACTTCCGCGACGATCACGGGCGTCGCACCCGCCTCGCGGAAGATACGCGACAAAAGCCGGTGGTGCGCGGACTCCGGCGGCGTCCAGATCCACGGCAGCCTGGCGAGCGCCGCCCAGTTGCGCTTGCCCGTGTTGACGCGGTGATGCCAGCCGGCCGGCGCGAGCACGCGGTAGAGAAACGGCGTGAGCCTGACGACGTGAAAGCGCTCGCTGTCGCGCGTGCCGTCGATGGCCGGATCGCCGATGTAATAGCCGACGTCGAGATCGCGCGCCTTCACCCGCTCCAGCACCCATCCCGACATGCCGTGCCGCAACGACGTCTCGATGCGCGGATGCGTTTCCACGAGTTGCCGCAAGAAGCCGCCGAGACGCAGGAATTCGGGATCGAGAATCGTGCCGATGCGCAATGTGCCGCTAACTTCGTGTCGCAGCGCAGCAGCGGCGCGCTGGACGTCGGCGGCGGCCGCGAGTGCGCGTTCGGCGTGCGGCAGGAGCGCTTCGCCATCGCGCGTGAGCAAAAGCCCGTGCGATGTCCGCGAAAACAGCACGACGCCGAGCATCTCCTGCAGATTCTTGATCTGCAGGCTGACGGCCGGCTGCGTGAGGTGCAGCCGCGCCGCGGCACGCGTGAGATTGCCTTCGCGTGCGACGGTGAGAAAGGCGCGCAGGAGTGTGTAGTCCATCGGCTGATATTAAGGCTTCTTATATCCCAGTTGAACATATCTCATTGGATTCGGGGTGCATCCGGCAGTAGGCTCGGCCAATTACATACAAGAGAGACATCATGGGCGAGACACACCAGAGCGAAGCGCGAGTCAGTCAACTGACGCATTTCATCGGCGGCGCACGTGTCGAGGGCGAGAGCGAGCGCTTCGGCGACGTATTCAATCCCGCGACGGGCGCCGTCGCCGCGCGCGTGCCGCTCGCGGGCGCATCGGAAGTCGATGCCGCCGTCGCCGCCGCGAAAGCCGCGTTCGCCGAATGGAGCGAAACCGCGCCGATCAAGCGCGCCCGCGTGCTCTTCAAGTTCAAGCAACTGCTCGACGAACATCACGACGAACTCGCCGAAATCATCACGCGCGAGCACGGCAAGGTGTTCAGCGACGCGAAGGGCGAAGTGATGCGCGGCATCGAGATCGTCGAGTTCGCATGCGGCATTCCCAATCTCCTCAAGACCGATTTCACCGATCAGATCGGCGGCGGCATCGACAACTGGAATCTGCGTCAGCCGCTCGGCGTGGTCGCGGGCATCACGCCGTTCAATTTCCCGATGATGGTGCCGTGCTGGATGTTCCCCATCGCGATCGCGACCGGCAATACGTTCGTGTTGAAGCCATCGGAGCGCGATCCGTCGGCATCGATTCGCCTCGCGGAATTGCTGAAGGAAGCCGGCTTGCCCGATGGCGTGTTCAACGTCGTGCACGGCGATAAAGTCGCTGTCGATGCGCTGCTCGCACATCGGGATATCGAAGCGCTCTCGTTCGTCGGCTCGACGCCGATCGCCGAATACATCCACACCGAAGGCACGAAACACGGCAAGCGCGTGCAGGCGCTCGGCGGTGCGAAGAACCATCTCGTCGTGATGCCCGACGCGGATCTCGACCAGGCCGTCGATGCATTGATCGGTGCGGCATACGGTTCGGCTGGCGAGCGCTGCATGGCGATTTCGGTTGCGGTCGCGGTGGGCCACATCGCCGACGAACTGATCGAACGCCTCACGCCGCGCGTGAAATCGCTCGTCATCAAGAACGGCATGGAAAGCGATGCCGAAATGGGACCGCTCGTCACGGGCGCGCATCGCGCGAAGGTGGAGGGTTATATCGATGCGGGCGTCAAGTCGGGCGCGACGCTCGTCGTCGATGGACGCGGGCACACGGTCGATGGCCATGAAAACGGCTTCTTTCTCGGCGGCACGCTGTTCGACAACGTGAAGACCGACAGCACCATCTACAAGGAAGAGATCTTCGGCCCGGTGCTTTCCGTCGTGCGCGTGCCGGACTTCGCGAGCGCGGTCGAACTCATCAACCAGCACGAGTTCGCGAACGGCGTGTCGTGCTACACGAGCGATGGCGGCGTCGCGCGTGCCTTCTCGCGGCAGATCAAGGTGGGCATGGTCGGCATCAACGTGCCGATCCCGGTGCCGATGGCGTGGCATTCGTTCGGCGGCTGGAAGCGTTCGCTGTTCGGCGATCATCATGCATACGGCGAAGAAGGCGTGCGCTTCTATACGCGCTACAAGAGCGTGATGCAGCGTTGGCCGGACAGCATCGCGAAAGGCGCCGAGTTCACGATGCCGGTGGCGAAGTAAATTCGGTCATCGAAGGCCGCGCAAGACGGCACACAGGAGACAGCGATGAAACAGGACGCGCGCAAGCTGGAAGGCGAATTCGACTACATCATCGTCGGTGCGGGTACCGCGGGTTGCGTGCTCGCGAAGCGCCTCACCGAAGATCCCGACGTGAACGTGCTGCTGCTCGAAGCGGGCGGCAAGGACGACTATCACTGGATTCACATTCCGGTCGGCTATCTGTATTGCATCGGCAATCCGCGCACGGACTGGCTCTACAAGACGCAGGCGGAAGCGGGACTGAACGGCCGCAAGCTGTCGTATCCGCGCGGACGCGTGCTCGGCGGATGTTCGTCGATCAACGGAATGATCTACATGCGCGGCCAGCGTGAGGACTACGACGACTGGGCGCATATCAGCGGCGATCCGAACTGGTCCTGGGATTCGGTGCTGCCTGTCTTCAAACGCAGCGAGGATCATCACGGCGGCGGCAATCAGTGGCACGGCGCGGGCGGCGAATGGCGCGTCGAGAAGCAACGGCTGAAGTGGAAGATTCTCGAGACCTTCGCGCAAGCCGCGCAGCAAAGCGGCGTTCCCGCCACCGATGACTTCAATCGCGGCGACAACGCGGGCGTCGGTTATTTCGAAGTGAACCAGCGCAGCGGCATTCGCTGGAACGCGGCGAAGGCCTTTCTGCGCGAAGCGATGAAGCGTCCCAATCTCACGACGATCACCGGCGCGCATACGCAACGTCTCGTGTTCGAAGGCGCGCGTTGCGTCGGCGTGGAGTATCGCGGCGGCGATGTCGATTATCTCGCGCGAGCGCGTTGCGAAGTGATCCTCAGCGCGGGCGCGGTGAATTCGCCGCAGATCCTCGAACTCTCGGGCATCGGCAACGGCGCGCGTCTGCAGCGACTGGGCATCGACGTCGTGAAGAGCCTGCGCGGCGTCGGCGAAAATCTGCAGGACCACTTGCAATTGCGCATGGCCTACAAGGTCACCGGTGTGCGCACGCTCAACACGCTGTCGGCGCATTGGTGGGGCAAGCTGTACATCGGCATGCAATACGCGCTGATGCGCAGCGGCCCGATGTCGATGGCGCCGTCGCAACTCGGCGCATTCGCAAAATCCGATCCCGACGATGCGTCGATCACCCGGCCCGATGTTCAATACCACGTTCAGCCCTTGTCGCTCGAACGCTTCGGCGAGCCGCTGCATGCGTTCAACGCGTTCACGGCATCCGTGTGCAACTTGCGGCCGACATCGCGTGGCAGCGTCCATATCGAATCGCCGGATACGCGTGCAGCGCCGTTGATCGCGCCGAATTATCTGTCGACGGACCACGATCTCGAAGTCGCCGCGAATGCGCTGCGGCTCACGCGGCGCATCGTGAGCGCGCCCGCGCTGGCGCAGTACAAGCCCGAGGAGATTCTTCCGGGCGTCCGGTTCCAGACGCAGGAAGAGCTCGTCGAAGCGGCCGGCAATGTGGGCACGACGATCTTCCACCCGGTCGGCACATGCCGGATGGGCACGGACAACGATCCCGGCGCGGTGGTCGACAGCCGCTTGCGCGTGATCGGCGTGCGCGGGCTGCGCGTGGTCGATGCATCGGTGATGCCGACGATCACATCGGGCAACACGAATTCACCGACCTTGATGATCGCGGAGCGCGCGAGCGAGATGATCCGCGAGGACAGACGCAGCATCGAGGCGCAGGAAGTGATCGCAACCGCGCTTGCGTGACAGATCGATGAATCGCGCGCTTCACATGGTGAGATGACGCGTGCATGGCGTCTGCATGACGCGATTCATTCGATGCTTATATGCACAAAGAATAAACACGCTCCGTGCCCCGGTTGCGTGCATGCGCCGAGGCTCCAAGCAATTCGTTAGTTAGTGCAAATCCCAATGATTGCGCTGCATCATTGGCGCGACAATGGCCCCGGAATTAGTGATGCTCGGCATGCCACGTGCACACTTTGTGCGGCCGCAACAGCGGCCCGCGAAGCAAGGCAGTACCGGAATGGAGACAACGTTCGGGTGCGCGCGGAAAGAAATAATAAGGCGCAGGCGAACGGGGTTTGCCCAGCGTCTCACTTCGCATGGAAGGGGACATGATTCTCGGCGACACCATTCTCGAAACGCGAGGGCTCACGAAGGAATTCAAAGGCTTCACGGCCGTGAACGGCGTGAACCTGCGCGTTCGCCGCGGCTCGATCCATGCGCTGATCGGACCGAACGGCGCAGGCAAGACCACCTGCTTCAATCTGCTCACCAAGTTTCTCGAACCCACTGCGGGTCAGATCGTTTTCAACGGCGTGGACATCACGCGCGAACGCCCGGCGCATATCGCGCGGCGCGGCATCATCCGCTCGTTTCAGATTTCCGCCGTGTTTCCGCATTTGACGGTGCTGCAGAACGTGCGCATCGGCTTGCAGCGGCAACTCGGCACGTCGTTTCATTTCTGGCGCAGCGAGCATTCTCTCGACGCGCTCAACGACCGCGCGATGGATCTGCTTACGCAAGTCGGTCTCACCGATTTCGCCGATACGAAGACCGTCGAGCTTTCGTACGGCCGCAAGCGTGCACTGGAGATCGCGACCACGTTGTCGATGGAGCCTGAACTGATGCTCCTCGACGAACCGACGCAAGGCATGGGCCACGAGGACGTCGATCGCGTGACGGCGCTGATCAAGAAAGTGTCGGCTGGCCGCACCATCCTGATGGTCGAGCACAACATGAACGTGATCGCGGGCATCTCCGACACCATCACCGTGCTTCAGCGCGGCGAAGTGCTCGCCGAAGGCAGCTACGCGGAAGTGTCGAAGAATCCGCTCGTGATGGAAGCCTACATGGGCAGCGCCGATGCGGCGCTCACCGGAGCGCATGCATGAGTACGATCGTGGAGGAGCGCCGCTCGCGCGAGGCGAACGGCGCGGCGGGCAATGTGCCCGCGCTGGAAATTTCGGGTCTGCAGGCGTGGTACGGGGAGTCGCACATCCTGCACGGCGTGGATCTCAAGGTGAATCGCGGCGAAGTCGTCACGCTGCTGGGCCGCAACGGCGCTGGGCGCACGACCACCTTGCGCGCCATCATGGGTCTGACCGGGCGAAGGACGGGTTCGATTCGGATCGCGGGGCACGAGACCATTGGCCTCGCCACACACAAGATCGCGCATTACGGGGTCGGCTACTGTCCGGAGGAGCGCGGCATTTTTTCGAGCCTGTCCTGCGAGGAAAACCTTCTTTTGCCGCCGCTGATCGGCAGCGCGAAAGACGCGATGTCGCTCGACGAGCTCTATTCGATGTTCCCGAACCTGAAGGAGCGCCGCGCCAGCCAGGGCACGCGTCTTTCGGGCGGCGAGCAGCAGATGCTGGCCGTCGCGCGCATTCTGCGCACGGGCGCGAATCTGCTCCTGCTCGATGAAATCTCGGAAGGTCTCGCGCCGGTCATCGTGCAGACACTCGCGCGCATGATCCTGATGCTGAAGTCGCGCGGCTACACGATCGTCATGGTCGAACAGAATTTTCGTTTCGCGGCGCCGCTCGCGGACCGCTTCTACGTGATGGAGCACGGAAACATCGTCGAGCATTTCGGCGCGGGGGAACTCGAAGCGAAGATGCCGGTGCTGCACGAATTGCTCGGAGTGTAATCGATCCCGTGCGCGGCACATCGGAAGGGCAACACCAGTAACACCGCATCAAATCAAAACTCATGGAGACTGGAATGAAAAAGAAGACCCTCGCGCGCCTCTCTACTCTGTGCTTTGCGGCTGCGGCGGCGAGTGTGGCGGTGATGAGCAGCAGCGCCAACGCCGCCGACGGCAACAGCGTGAAGATCGGCTTCGTCACCGATCTGTCGGGCCTCTACGCGGACATCGACGGCCCGGGCGGGCTCGAAGCCATTCGCATGGCGATCGCGGATTTCGGCGGCAAGGTGAACGGCAAGCCCATCGAGCTGGTTTATGCGGATCACCAGAACAAGGCCGATATCGCGGCATCGCGCGCGCGCGAATGGATCGACCGTGACGGCGTGAACGTGATCATCGGCGGCACGAACTCGGCGACGGCGCTTTCCACCGCGCAGGTCGCGGCGGAAAAGAAGACGCCGTACATCAACATCGGCGCGGGCGCGGACAACCTGACCAACGAGCAATGCTCGCCGTACACGGTTCACTACGCGTACGACACGATGGCGCTCGCGAAAGGCACCGGTTCCGCGGTGACCAAGCAGGGCGGCAAGACCTGGTACTTCCTGACCGCCGACTATGCGTTCGGCAAGGCGCTCGAAAAGAACACGTCGGACGTCGTGAAGGCGAACGGCGGCCAGGTGCTGGGCGAAGTGCGTCATCCGTTGTCGGCGTCGGACTTCTCGTCGTTCCTGCTGCAGGCGCAGGGATCGAAGGCGCAGGTGCTCGGCCTCGCGAATGCGGGCGGCGACACGATCAACTCGATCAAGGCGGCAAAGGAATTCGGCATCACCAAGTCGATGAAGATCGCCGCGCTGCTCATCTTCATCAACGATATTCACAGCCTCGGGCTCGAGACGACGCAGGGCCTCGTCGCGACGGATAGCTGGTACTGGAACAAGGACGAAAACACGCGCAAGTGGGCGCAGCGCTACTTCGGCAAGATGAAGAAGATGCCGTCGAGCCTCCAGGCCGCGGACTACTCCGCCGTGACGACCTACCTGAAGGCCGTGCAGGCAGCGGGGACGACCGACAGCGACAAGGTGATGGCCCAGCTTCGCAAGACGAAGATCGACGATTTCTACGCGAAGGGGACGATCCGCGAAGACGGCGCGATGATTCACGACATGTACCTGATGGAAGTGAAGAAGCCGTCGGAATCGAAGGAGCCGTGGGATTACTACAAGATCACCGCGACGATTCCGGGCGATCAGGCGTTCGGCACGAAGGCGGAGTCGCGCTGCAAGCTCTGGAAGTAAGCGATCGGCAGTGCCTCATGGGGCAACAACGCGTTCGCGCGGCAGGCGGCTGAAGGGCCGCCTTGCCGTCGCAACCGCGTCAACACGTTTCTGACGGCAGGTTCAATGGAAATATTCGGCATTCCACTCGCCGCAATGATGAGCCAGCTGCTGCTCGGGCTGGTGAACGGCTCGTTCTACGCGATCCTGAGCCTCGGGCTCGCGGTGATCTTCGGCCTGCTCAACGTCATCAATTTCGCGCACGGTGCGCTCTTCATGCTGGGCGCGATGCTCGCGTGGATGGGCTACTCCTATCTCAACATCCCGTACTGGGCGATGCTCGTGCTCGCGCCGGTCATCGTCGGCGTGTTCGGGGTGCTCGTCGAGCGCTCGATGCTGCGCTGGCTCTACAAGCTCGATCATCTCTACGGGCTGTTGCTCACCTTCGGCCTCACGCTCGTGGTGGAAGGCGTGTTCCGCTCCGTCTACGGTTCGTCGGGGCAGCCTTACGACGTGCCGTCGCTGCTGTCGGGCGCGACCAATCTCGGCTTCATGTTCCTGCCGAACTATCGCGCCTGGGTGGTCGTCGCGTCGCTGGTCGTGTGCTTCGCGACGTGGTTCGTGATCGAGAAGACGCGCGTCGGCGCCTACCTGCGCGCGGGCACCGAGAACCCGAAGCTCGTCGAGGCGTTCGGCATCAACGTGCCGATGATGATCACGCTCACCTACGGCTTCGGTGTCGCGCTCGCGGCGTTCGCGGGCGTGCTCGCGGCGCCGGTGATCCAGGTGTCGCCGCTGATGGGCCAGTCGATGATCATCACCGTGTTCGCGGTGGTCGTGATCGGCGGCATGGGTTCGATCATGGGCTCGATTCTCACGGGCCTGCTGCTCGGCGTGATCGAAGGCTTCACGCGCGTGTTCTATCCGGAAGCGTCCGCGACGGTCGTCTTCGTCATCATGGCGATCGTATTGATGATTCGCCCGGCAGGACTCTTCGGCAAGGAAAAATGATGCAGAGAAAAGCGCTCTACGGCCTGTTGCTCATCGGCCTGATCGTGGCGCCGTTCGTCGGCGTATATCCGCTGTTCATGATGAAGGTGCTGTGCTTCGCGCTCTTCGCGGCCGCGTTCAATCTGCTGATCGGCTATACGGGATTGCTGTCGTTCGGGCACGCGATGTTCCTCGCGTCCGCGGGCTACATCACCGGCTATGCGATCCAGACGCTCAACTTCACGCCGGAACTCGGCGTGATCGCGGGCACGGCGGCGGCGACGCTGCTCGGCCTGGTCGCCGGTCTGATCGCGATTCGCCGGCAGGGCATCTACTTCGCGATGGTCACCCTCGCGCTTGCGCAGATGGTGTACTTCGTCTTTCTCCAGGCGCCGTTCACGCACGGCGAAGACGGCCTGCAGGGCGTGCCGCGCGGCAAGATGTTCAACGTGGTCGATCTCGGCAACGACATCACGCTCTACTACGTCGTGCTCGTCGTGATGCTGCTTGCGTTCGCGCTGATCGTGCGCATCGTGCATTCGCCGTTCGGACAAGTGCTGATCGCGATCAAGGAGAACGAGCCGCGCGCGATCTCCCTGGGCTACGACACATCGCGCTACAAGCTGCTCGCGTTCGTGCTCTCGGCGGGTCTCGCCGGCTTCGCGGGTGCGATGAAGACGCTCGTGCTCGGCTTCGAGACGCTCGGCGACGCCCACTGGACGATGTCCGGCCTCGTCGTCCTGATGACGCTCGTCGGCGGCATGAGCACGATGTTCGGGCCGCTGCTCGGCGCGGCGATCATCGTTGCGCTCGAAGACCGGCTCGGCGACATCGGTGCGGGCATCGCGCGGATAACGGGCGTGTCGTGGTTCAACTCGCTGGGCGAATCGGTGACGATCGTGACGGGTCTCATCTTCATCGCTTGCGTGCTGGTTTTCCGTCGCGGGATCGTTGGCGAGATCGTCGCGCGGGTCCGGCCGCTGCAAGGGTGATGCGATTTAGTTGGCGTTGCCAACGAATCGGCTTGTGGAAGATCGCCGCTGTATTGCAAGAAATACGCCCCGTTGAGGTGCTTTTGTGCACCACTAGGGTAAATGCTAGGTTGTCGCGCAATGTTTCGTTCTTTAACATGCGTCCTAGTTCTGTTGCACCCAGATTTTTTGAGGTGGAGAACGAGGAGACATGAGGCACGAAGTGCCCGACCGAAAAGCGCTGTTGGATGATTCCAACAGCGCTTTTTTATTTGCCTGTCGATAATACGAATAAATATTCGACGGCATTATAGGCGGGGTTTTCCCGAGAGTTTCGGGACTCGCGCGGCAGCGCTGCAAAAACGCTGAAAAAACAACGCTGAGGCGCGCCCAAAACCCTTCAAAATGCTTGCTGCACGATACTTTCGTCCGCTAAACTGCATTTCCCGACCCGCTGGTCGGCGATTCAGTCAAACGCGAATCACGGATTAGTCGCAAGCAATTCTTTAAGCAGAAACACGATTTACGGGGCGCAAATCGATGAAGTTGGCTTTACGCGGTAAGGCGGTCGCAATGGCCGTCGCGGCATTATCGGCGGTATTCAGCAATCAGGCTTCGGCAGACGTGAAAATCGGCGTGACGCTTTCGGCGACGGGCCCGGCGGCGTCGCTCGGCATTCCGGAAAAGAACACGGTCGCGTTGTTGCCCAAGGAAGTCGCGGGGCAGAAGGTGGAATACATCGTCCTCGACGACGCCACCGATTCCACTCAGGCCGTGAAGAACGCGCGCAAGCTGACGAGCGAAGATCACGTCGATGCGCTCGTCGGCTCCACCGTCGTACCCAATTCGCTCGCGATGATCGACATCGCCGCGGAAACGCATACGCCGATGATCTCGATGGCCGCCGCCGCGAGCATCGTCGAGCCAATGGACGGCAAGCGCGCGTGGGTCTTCAAGACGCCGCAAAACGACATCCTGATGGCTACGGCGATCGCGCAGCACATGTCGAATCACGGTGTGAAGACGGTCGCGTTCATCGGCTTCTCCGATGCTTACGGCGAGAGCTGGTTCAAGGAATTTTCGAAGGCGGCCGATCTCGCGAAGCTGAAGGTCGTCGCCAACGAGCGCTTCGCGCGCAACGACGCGTCGGTGACGGGCCAGGTGCTCAAGATGATGTCGCAGAACGCTGACGCGGTGCTGATCGCGGGCGCGGGCACGCCGGCGGCGCTGCCGCAGAAGACGCTCAAGGAGCGGGGTTACAAGGGCAAGATCTATCAGACGCACGGCGTCGCCAACAACGACTTCCTGCGCGTGTGCGGCAAGGATTGCGACGGCACGTTCCTGCCCGCGGGTCCGCTGCTCGTCGCGGAGCAGTTGCCCGACAGCAATCCGGTGAAGCAGGCTGCGCTCACGTACAAGAAGGCCTACGAAGGCGCGTACGGCGCCGGCTCGGTGTCGACCTTCGGCGGTCATGCGTGGGACGCGGGGCTCATCCTGCAGCGCGCGATTCCGGTCGCGTTGAAGAAGGGGCAGCCGGGCACGCCGGCGTTTCGCGAAGCACTGCGCGCGGCCATCGAAGAGACGAAGAATCTGCCTGCGTCGCATGGCATCTTCAACATGAGCCCCAACGATCACTCCGGACTGGACCAGCGCGCGCGCGTGATGGTGGAGATCGTCGGCGGCAAGTGGAAGCTCTCGGGCAACTGACGCAATCGCTTATGAGTTGATTCGGAAAACAAAGGCGCGTTAGCAAGACAACGCGCCTTTTTTTCTGCGCCGTGCAGTAGAAATCCGTAGCGAAGAAGAGGGCGCGAAGCCCTGCTCGCGGCGGCGCAACGGTCAGGGAAAACGAGCCTTGGCACGCAGTGACGCGGTAAATAGATTGGGGCGGCTCTTTGGCTAGCCCAGGGAAGCAGCATCGATAACAACTCGCAGCAGCGCACCGCACAGGTGCGTCTCAGCAAGTCGCGTTTGGAGACAAGCAATGAAAACGAAGAAGGCATGGATCAAGACGGGCATCGCGCTCGCCATCGCGGGCAGCGTGTTTGCAGGGGCGGGCGCGGCGTTCGCGCAAGTGAAGATCGGCGTGACGCTCTCGGCGACGGGGCCGGCCGCATCGCTCGGCATTCCGGAGAAAAATACCGTCGCGCTGTTGCCGAAGGAAATCGGCGGGAAGTCGGTCGAATGGATCGTGCTCGATGACGGTTCCGACACGAGCCGCGCCGTGCAGAACACGCGCAAGCTGATCGACGAGGATCATGTCGATGCAATCGTCGGCTCCACGGTGACGCCGAACTCGCTCGCGATGATCGATCCGGCCGCCGCGGGCAAGACGCCGATGATCTCGATGGCCGCATCGGCCGCGATCATCTCGCCGATGGACGCCAAGAAGGCGTGGGTCTTCAAGACGCCGCAGAACGACGCGCTCATGGCCGATGCGATCGCGAGCTACATGGAGAAGCACGGCGTGAAGACCGTGGGCTTCATCGGCTTCGCGGATGCCTATGGCGACGGCTGGTACAACGTGTTCAATACGGCGGCCGCGGCGCACAAGCTGAAGATCGTCACGAACGAACGCTATAACCGCACGGACACGTCCGTGACAGGGCAGGTGCTGAAAACGATGGGCGCGAACCCGGATGCGGTGCTGATCGCGGGCGCGGGCACGCCGTCGGCGCTGCCGGCGAAGGCGTTGAAGGAGCGCGGCTACAAGGGCAAGGTCTATCAGACGCACGGCGTCGCCAACAACGACTTCCTGCGCGTGTGCGGCAAGGATTGCGAGGGCGAGATCCTTCCCGCGGGTCCGGTGCTCGTGACCGAGCAACTGCCGGAAAGCAATCCGGTGAAGAAGTCGTCGGCAGCCTACAAGGAGGCCTATGAGAAAGCGTACGGCGCGGGCTCGCTGTCGACGTTCGGCGGCCATGCGTGGGATGCCGGCCAGATGCTTCAGCGCGCGATTCCCGAAGCGCTGAAGAAGGGTCAGCCGGGCACGCCGGAATTCCGCGAAGCGCTGCGCGCCGCGCTGGAAAACCTGAAGGATCTGCCGGTGTCGCACGGGATCATGAACATGACGCCGACCGACCACAACGGCTTCGACAATCGCGCGCGCGTGATGGTGCAGATCGTCGACGGCAAGTGGAAGCTGCTGAACGACTGAGCGTCGCCCGAACGCGCGTTTTCGTTTTCTATTTTCAAGACAGACGGCGCACCGGCAACGGCGCGCCGTTTGCCCATGTTTCACAGAAGCTTCGAAGAGGAAGTATGGACTTATCGATTGCGGCGATCCTCGCGCAGGACGGGATCACCACGGGTGCGATCTACGCTTTGCTCGCACTGGCTCTGGTGCTCGTGTTCTCCGTTACACGCGTCATTTTCATTCCGCAGGGCGAGTTCGTCGCGTACGGCGCGCTTACGCTGGCTGCGCTGCAAACGCAGAAGCTGCCGGCCACCTGCTATCTGCTGATCGCGATGGGCGTAGGCTGCTTCGTCGCCGAACTCGCCGGCATCGTACGGCATCCTGCGCGATATCATCAGGTCGGACGTGCGCTCGCCGTGCTGGCGGGCAAGTATCTGCTGTTTCCCGTCGCAGTCTGGGCGATCACCCAGGCGGTCTCTGCGCAACCTCTGCCGATGATCGCGCAGATCGCGCTGACGCTGCTGATCGTCGTGCCGATGGGGCCGTACGTCTACCGCCTCGCGTATGAGCCGATCGCGGAGGCGAGCACGCTGTTGCTGCTGATCGTCGCGGTGGCCGTGCACTTCGCGATGGTCGGTCTCGGGCTCGTGATGTTCGGCGCGGAGGGGTCGCGCACGACGGCCTTCTCCGACGCCACGTTCAATCTCGGCAGCGTGTCGATCTCTGGGCAGAGCTTGTGGGTCGTCGGCACGGCTGTCGTGCTGATCGTCGCGCTCTACTTCTACTTCGATCGCTCGATCTCCGGCAAGGCGTTGCGCGCGACCTCGGTGAATCGGTTGGGCGCGCGGCTGGTGGGCATCGGCACGACGCAGGCAGGGCGTCTCGCGTTCACGCTCGCGGCCGGCCTCGGCGCGCTCTGCGGCGTGCTCGTGGCGCCCATCACGACGATCTATTACGACTCGGGCTTCCTGATCGGCCTGAAGGGTTTCGTGGGCGCCATCGTCGGCGGTCTGGTGAGCTATCCGTTGGCGGCGGCGGGGTCGCTGCTGGTTGGCTTGCTCGAATCGTATTCGTCGTTCTGGGCGAGCGCGTACAAGGAGGTGATCGTTTTCACTTTGATTATTCCGGTCCTGCTGTGGCGAAGCCTGGCGAGCCCGCATTCGGATGAGGACGAGGAGTAAGCCGATGAAATTCCTGCATCGATATCGATTTTTCTGGGTGTTTCTGGTCATCGTCTTCGCGCTGCCGATCCTGCCCGGTCCGGTCGCCGTGCCCGAGTACTGGATCACGTTGCTCAACTACATCGGGCTTTATTCGATCGTCGCGATCGGGCTGGTGCTGCTGACTGGCATCGGCGGGATGACGAGCTTCGGACAGGCCGCGTTCGTCGGCGTGGGCGCATATGCGACTGCGTTTCTGACGACGCGCTACGGTGTCTCGCCGTGGCTCGCGTTGATCGCGGGCGTCGTGCTGACGGCGTTTATCGCGCTGCTGCTCGGCCTCATCACGATGCGCCTGTCCGGGCACTTTCTGCCGCTCGGAACGATCGCGTGGGGACTCTCGCTGTTCTATCTGTTCGGAAATATGGAGTTGCTCGGCAAGTACGACGGCATCAACGGCATTCCGGTACTCAGCGTGTTCGGTTGGGAGCTCGAATCGGGACGCAGCATTTACTACCTGATCTGGGTCGTCGTGCTGCTGGCGGTGATCTCCGTTCAGAATTTGCTTAATAGTCGGCCGGGCCGGGCGATTCGCGCGCTGCGTGGCGGCGGCACGATGGCGGAAGCAATGGGCGTCAATACCGCCTGGATGCGCGTGGTCATTTTCGTCTATGCAGCCGTTCTGGCGGCCATTTCCGGCTTTTTGTACGCCCACCTGCAACGTGCGGTGAATCCGACGCCGTTCGGGTTGAATCACGGCATCGAGTTCCTGTTCATGGCGGTGGTTGGAGGTGTCTCGCACGTGTGGGGTGCGATTCTTGGCGCGACGATCCTCACCGTTCTGCAAGACTATCTGCAGACGCTGCTGCCCAAGCTGATCGGTGCGAACGGCAATTTTGAGATCATCGTATTCGGCGTCGTGATGGTGCTGCTGTTGCAATATGCCCGGCAAGGAGTTTGGCCTTTCGTCGCGCGCATTTTTCCTCGCGGGCCGCGCGCGCACGTACCGGAGCATGGCGATTCTTTGCCGCAGCGCAGCAAGCCGGAGGCGGGAGAACGATTGCTGGTCGTCGAAAAGGCGCGGAAGCAATTCGGTGGACTCGTCGCAGTCAACGATGTGAGTTTCGAGGTGAAGGCGGGCGAGATCATCGGTTTGATCGGACCGAACGGCGCAGGGAAATCCACGACCTTCAATCTCGTAACGGGCGTGCTTCAAGCGACTAGCGGTGCGATCAGTTTTCACGGTGAACGCATCGAGAAGCTGACTTCGCGTGAGATCGTCAAGCGCGGCATCGGACGGACGTTTCAGCACGTCAAGATGCTTCCCGGGATGACTGTTCTAGAGAACGTCGCGATTGGTGCGCATCTGCGTGGCAACACGGGCGTCTGGCGCAGTGTCGTGCGTTTGAATGCGGCAGAGGAAGCGCGATTGATGGCCGAGGCTGCAAAGCAGATCAAGCGGGTCGGGCTGGAGAAACATATTTACAGCGAAGCCGGCAGCCTCGCGCTAGGCCAGCAGCGGATTCTTGAGATCGCGCGGGCGCTTTGTTGCGATCCAACGCTGCTGTTGCTCGACGAACCGGCCGCAGGCTTGCGTTATCAGGAGAAGCTGCAGCTTGCCGATCTGCTGCGAAAGCTGCGCGCTGAAGGCATGAGCATCCTTCTGGTCGAGCACGACATGGACTTCGTGATGAATCTCACGGATCGACTCGTGGTGATGGAGTTTGGCACGAAGATCGCGGAAGGATTGCCGACGGATGTGCAGAAGAATCCGGCGGTGCTCGAAGCCTATCTTGGCGGGGTGGAATGATGGTGAAGGAATCGAATGTAATCGGAAATCCGATTCTGCAGGTGGATGGCTTGTCGGTTCGCTACGGCAAGGTCGAAGCGTTACACGACGGAAAGCTCACTGTCGGCGCAGGGCAGATCGTCTCGGTGATCGGGCCGAACGGCGCAGGGAAGTCCACCTTGCTCAACGCGATCATGGGCGCGTTGCCGCAAACGGGTCATGCGAAGGGCGTCGTGCGCTATCTCGGCGAGGATGTATCGGCGCTGGCGATCGAGCGTCGCGTGTCACGTGGAATGTGCCTCGTCCCGGAGAAGCGCGAATTGTTCGCGACGATGGCGGTGGAGGACAACCTCGTGCTCGGGGCTTATCGACGCAAGAAGGCAGGCGAGCGGGATTACCTCGATCAACTCGATCATGTGTTTGCGCTGTTTCCGCGCCTGAAGGAGCGACGCAAGCAGGCGGCCGGAACGTTGTCGGGTGGAGAGCGGCAGATGTTGGCCGTGGGCCGTGCGTTGATGGGAAAGCCACAGCTTCTTATGCTCGATGAGCCAAGCCTCGGGCTCGCACCACTAATCGTGAAGGAGATTTTTCACATCATCAGCGCGCTGCGTCAGACGGGCGTTGCCACACTGCTGATCGAACAGAATGCGCGCGCCGCGCTTCAGATCTCCGATTACGGTTACGTCCTGGAAACGGGCGAATTCGCACTCGAAGGCAACGCGGACGCACTTCAGCACGATCCACAGGTCATCGAAACCTATCTTGGTCTGACGAAGAAGATCGCATAACCCAACGATTGCAGGGATTTCAGATGGCGTGTTTCACGTGAAACACGCCATTTTTTTCGCCATTGGCCAATCGGTCGAATTCGGGGGCGAGAAGAAACCGTTATAATTCAAAGCTATCTCCTCTTCAGGTTCGTGTCATTCGCACACGAGATCTCCGATGCTTTATCCCACAGAATTTGATGTGATCGTCGTTGGCGGCGGTCACGCGGGCACGGAGGCGGCGCTCGCGTCGGCCCGTATGGGCTGCAAAACGCTGCTTTTGACTCATAACATCGAAACGCTGGGCCAGATGAGCTGCAATCCGTCGATCGGCGGAATCGGCAAGGGCCATCTCGTCAAAGAAGTCGATGCTCTCGGCGGGGCAATGGCCGCAGCTACAGATGAGTCGGGAATTCAATTCCGTATTCTAAACTCGTCGAAGGGACCGGCCGTGCGTGCAACCCGTGCGCAGGCGGACCGTCTTCTGTACAAGCAGGCGATCCGTCATCGGCTCGAGAATCAGTCGAATTTGTGGCTGTTCCAGCAAGCCGTGGACGATTTGATGGTCGAAGGCGATCGCGTCGTCGGCGCTGTTACACAAGTTGGGCTCCGCTTTCGCTCTCGCGCTGTCGTGCTGACCGCTGGCACCTTCCTCGATGGCAAGATTCACGTCGGGCTTAATAACTACGTTGGGGGTCGCGCGGGCGATCCGGCAGCGGTGTCGCTTTCGGCACGCCTGAAGGAGTTGAAGCTGCCTCAAGGCCGCCTCAAAACCGGTACGCCGCCGCGTATCGACGGCCGCACCATCGATTTTTCGAAGCTCGAAGAACAGCCGGGCGATCTCGATCCGATTCCGGTTTTCTCGTTTCTCGGCCACGTTGAGCAGCATCCGCGTCAGATGCCATGCTGGGTCACGCATACGAACGCGCAGACGCATGACATCATCCGCTCCGGGCTCGATCGCTCGCCGATGTACACGGGCGTGATCGAGGGGGTGGGACCTCGGTATTGCCCGTCGATCGAAGACAAGATTCATCGGTTTGCCTCCAAGGACGCACATCAAATCTTCCTGGAGCCGGAAGGCCTGACCACGAACGAGTTTTATCCGAACGGCATTTCCACTAGCCTTCCGTTCGACGTCCAGCTTGATCTCGTCCGCTCGATGCGCGGTCTGGAGCACGCGCATATTCTTCGGCCGGGCTACGCGATCGAATACGACTACTTCGATCCGCGCGCGTTGAAGGCATCGCTCGAGACCAAGGCGATCGACGGTTTGTTCTTCGCAGGGCAGATCAACGGGACGACCGGCTATGAAGAAGCGGCCGCGCAGGGCTTGCTGGCGGGAATCAATGCCGGTCTGCAAGTGCAAGGGAAAGACGCGTGGTCGCCCCGTCGCGACCAGGCGTATCTTGGCGTCCTTGTCGATGATCTCGTGACGCGTGGCGTCTCGGAACCGTACCGGATGTTCACGAGTCGCGCGGAGTATCGCCTGTCGCTACGGGAAGACAACGCTGACATGCGTTTGACGGAAGTGGGCCGCGAACTGGGCGTCGTCGATGACATTCGCTGGGACGTTTTCAGCCGCAAGCGCGATGCTGTTTCACGTGAAACACAGCGCCTTCGCTCGACGTGGGTCAACCCGAAGATCTTGCCGGCGGAAGAGGCGACCGCTTTGCTTGGCAAGCCGATCGACCATGAATACAGTCTCGCAGATCTTTTACGTCGTCCGGGCGTCTTGTACGACGGAATCTGCGCACTTCGTGACGGCGCGTGCGGTCCTGAGTCGTCGCTCGCGGACGATCCGGTGCTGCTGGCCCAGATCAAGGAGCAAATTGAAATCGGTGTGAAGTATCAGGGCTACATCGATCGCCAGGCGGACGAAATCGTGCGGAACGGTGCGCAGGAAAATACGCGCTTGCCTGAAGGTCTCGACTATAACGAGGTTCGCGGTCTGTCCTTTGAAGCCCGGCAAAAGCTGGTTCAGCATCGGCCTGAGACGATCGGGCAGGCGTCGCGAATCTCCGGCATCACACCGGCCGCAATTTCGCTGCTGATGGTTCATCTGAAGCGCGGCGCGGGTCGTCGTGGCCGAAATTCACCGGGCGACGATACAGCCGCTGGTAATACATCGGTGGTTCAATGACGGAGCGCAATCCATCCTTGTCGACGACGCTCGAGAAGGGCGTCGCCGAACTCGGCCTTGCGCTGTCCTCGTCGCAAAGTCAAAAGCTGCTCGATTACGTCGCACTGCTCGGCAAATGGAATTCCGTCTATAACCTGACGGCGATCCGTGATCCGCAGCAGATGATGATCCAGCACATTCTCGACTCCCTTACGATTGTGCCGGCAGTTTCCGCGCGTAAGCCGGCCACGGCGCTGGATGTCGGCTCGGGAGGCGGGCTGCCCGGCATCGTGCTGGCGATCGCATTGCCGGATCTGCGTGTCACGTTGAACGATATTGTTCACAAGAAAACGGCTTTTCAGTCACAGGCTAAGGTGCAGTTAGGTCTGAATAATCTGTCGGTGGTGACGGGGCGTGTTGAAAGTTTATGTCCGGGCATCGAAGTGCCAGAAAAATTCGATGTAATCGTGTCGCGCGCATTCGCAGAGCTCTCCGATTTCGTTACACTTTCGCGTCACCTGGTTGCGGACAATGGGCGGATTCTGGCGATGAAGGGTGTGAAGCCCGACGCCGAAGCCGCACGCGTGCCGGCGGGCGCCACGGTGCTCAGCATCGAACGTCTGAATGTGCCCATGCTCGATGCAGAGCGGCATCTCGTCGAGATTGCCGTCGAGCCGACATGACGGTCCGACGGACGGTTTCTATTCGGCATTCCAGGCACGCTGATCTTCTGACAGCGAAGAAACGAGGACACTAAACGATGGCAAAAATCTTCTGCGTCGCAAATCAGAAGGGCGGCGTTGGAAAGACCACGACAGCGGTCAATCTCGCAGCGAGCCTAGCCGGGCTCGGGCAGCGTGTGTTGTTGATCGATCTGGATCCGCAGGGCAATGCGACGATGGGCAGCGGCGTCGACAAAGCGGCCTGCGAGAACACCGTCTATGAGGTACTCGTCGATGGCGTCACGCTGAGCGAGGCGCGCACCCGACCGGAGGCGGTCGGCTACGACGTGCTGCCGGCCAACCGCGAACTCGCGGGCGCCGAAGTCGAACTGGTGGAGATGGAGAATCGCGAGCGTATTCTTCGCGCCGCGATTGCCGAGGTAGTCGATGACTATGACTTCGTGCTGATCGATTGCCCCCCAGCGCTCTCGTTGCTGACGCTCAACGCGTTATGCGCAGCGCATGGCGTCGTGATTCCGATGCAGTGCGAATACTTCGCTCTGGAAGGTTTGTCCGACCTCGTGAACACGATCAAGCAAGTTCATGCGAACTTGAATCGTGACCTGAAGGTCATCGGCCTTCTGCGCGTCATGTTCGATCCCCGAATCACGCTGCAACAACAAGTGTCGGATCAATTGAAGGAACACTTCGGCAGCAAGCTGTTCGATGTCGTGATCCCGCGTAATGTGCGTCTTGCCGAGGCGCCGAGTTACGGATTGCCCGGTGTCGTGTTCGACAAGTCGTCGCGCGGCGCCCAGGCGTATATCCAGTTCGGCACGGAAATGATCGAGCGTCTGCGCACGCTCGACATCAATTAAGCAAACCCATTCGAAGCGGCCGGGAACGCCGATGGAGGAACCGAAATGAGCGCTGTGATGAAAAAAAAGGGTTTGGGCCGAGGCCTGGATGCATTGCTCGGCGGCAGCGTCGACATTACGGAAGCGGTACGCGGTGAGGGCACGCCCTCTGTGTTGCCGCTGGATAAACTGCAGGCCGGCAAATATCAGCCGCGGACGCGTATGGACGAGGGGGCGCTTCAGGAGCTCGCGGCAAGCATCCGCGCGCAAGGCCTGATGCAGCCGATTCTCGTGCGCTCCGTCGGCAACGAGCACTATGAAATCATTGCGGGCGAGCGACGTTTCCGCGCGGCGCGCCTTGCCGGTCTCGATGAAGTCCCAGTTCTCGTAAAAAACGTGCCAGATCAAGCCGCCGCGGCGATGGCGCTGATCGAAAATATCCAGCGCGAGGATCTGAACCCGCTGGAAGAGGCGCAGGGCATCCAGCGCTTGCTCGACGAATTCAGCTTCACGCACGAGCAGGCGGCCGAGTCGGTCGGACGCTCGCGCAGCGCGGTCTCGAACCTGCTACGTCTCTTGAATCTCGCGACGCCCGTTCAAACGATGCTGCTTGCGGGCGATCTCGACATGGGCCATGCGCGAGCGCTGCTCGCCGTCGATGCGGCCACCCAGATCCAGCTCGCCAACCACGTCGTCAACCGGCGATTGTCGGTGCGCGAAACCGAGCGCCTTGTCGCGGCGACGACGAAGGAAGCGCCTGCGACAAAAGCACGCGCCGCAAATGACGGCGGGCGTGATACGCGCCGGCTGGAAGAAGAGCTGTCGGACCTGCTCTCGGCGAACGTCAAGATCAAGCTGGGCGGCAGAGGGCGCGGTAAAGTCACGATCGATTTCGGCAACCTCGACTCGCTCGAGGGCATTCTGACGAAGCTGCGAGGCAGCATCGAAACGCCGGTACCGTCGGCCTGATTCGCACCCATCTTGTCTGAATTCAACGTCAAGCGCGCACGTTCCGACTTACGCTCGCGTGTCTGGAGAGCCGCCTCGAAAGAGCCGGTTCTCGCGATCCTCGTCGTCGCGCTCGTCGCGCTGCAGATCGCGCATCCTCGTCAGTGGACGTCGCTGCCGGGCCTCGTCGACTGGCAAACGGTGTTCACGCTCGCCGGACTCCTGATCCTGACAAAGGCGATCGAATTATCAGGATTCCTAATGTGGGCCGCGCATCGGCTCGTGCATCGCATTCATGGCGAGCGCACCCTCGCGCTCCTGCTCGTGGCGCTTGCCGCGGGCCTCTCGACGGTGCTGACCAACGACGTCGCGCTCTTCGCCGTCGTGCCGCTCGCCTTGTCGCTGCACAAGCTCGCGCCCTTGCCGATCAAGCGGCTCATTATCGTGATCGCGCTCTCGGTCAACGCGGGCTCGATTCTCACGCCGCTGGGCAATCCCCAGAACCTCTTTTTATGGCAGACGGGCGGCGTCGGCTTCCCTGCGTTCGTGTGGGCGATGCTGCCGCTCTGCGGCGCGCTGATGGCGCTGCTCGGCGTCGTCACGTTCGCGATGTTCCGCGCCGACCCGCTCGATCTGTCCGGCGATGTCGAAGAGCATCGCGTCGATGGCGTGCTGTGCGGCGTGAGCGTGCTCGCATTCGCCGCGTTCGTCGCGCTCGCCGACGCGCATCATCCCGGACCCGCGCTCGCCGTCCTCGCGGTTGCCTTCCTGTTGTGGCGTCGCGAGGTCGTCTTCAAGATCGACTGGCTCCTGCTGCTCATCTTCGTGTTGATGTTCATCGTGTTGCGTAGCGCGGCCGCATTGCCGTCGATCCACGCCGGCATCGCGCATATCGGTATCGAGACGCCGGTGCGCGCGTACGCGGCGGGCGCAGTGCTTTCCCAGGCGATCAGCAACGTCCCCGCTGCGATCGTGCTCGCGGAATTCTCCAAGGACTGGCGCGCGCTCACGTTCGGTGTCAGCGTCGGTGGTTTCGGCATCGCGATCGGTTCGCTGGCGAATCTCATCGCCGTGCGTCTGTCGGGTGAAAAGGGTATGTGGATGCCATTTCACATGGTGTCGATACCATTCTGGATCGTGGCAATGGTCATCGGTTGGGCGCTCATTTGACGCTCGGCGGATGCTTTGAAAGCGACTGAAAATCTCCTTGCAATTGCAAGAAAAGTCTCGCTTTTGAGACCGTTTTTTAAGGTTCGTCTGCTTGGCTTTTGACACACCTAAACTATTGAATCCGTGACAACAATCGCTTACAATCGCCCGGATTTATCAGCAAGGCCACCTCGAAAGCGCAGCGAAAGCGCAAGGTGATTTCCCCGGACTTTTGGTTGAAGGTTTGAAGACGGTGCGAGAGGAAAATCGAGCGCCGGACGCTCACGCAACCGGCGATGCAAAAGCCTCCGGAAATCAGCCGCGCAGTTCGTCGAGCGACTCGTGGGATGCCGAAGCGCAAGATAACAATATCGTTCCGCTCACGCGGGATCAGGCACAGAAGCTGTTTGGGCCCGAGGTGAGTCGTCCATCGCGTGTCACGCCGTTTAAGGTGGTGGCAGCGCAAATGGTTTTGTCCCTGGGTGCGACGCTGTTGTGGTGGCTGTTCTACAAGCCGCCGGGCGATGCTGCGCTGTCCGCATTTCTGGGGGGAGCAATCTGCTGGGTGCCGAGCGCTTTGTTCGCCGCGCGCCTGAAGTCGAAGAGCGGCGCGGAGACGATCATGAGCTGGATGATCGGCGAGGCGCTCAAGATGGGAGCGACGATCGCCATGTTCGTGGCGATCGCGTACTGGTACAAGAGCGCGTTGTGGTTGCCGCTGCTCGTCACGTACATCGTCGCGCTCAAGACTTACTGGATTGCAATGGCGCTACGGTGACGATTCTTGACGTCCCAGGTAAGTGCCTGCAGCACGAGTTGTAAGTAGCATCACATATGAACAGGTGCGGACCACGCTCCGCACTCGGGCCTCTCGACCCGAAGCCGCAACGCGAAGCGGCGGCTCGGAAGCGACAGGCGGCGAAAGATTTTTGACAATTTGGGTGGCTTTAACGATATGGCAGCTAGCGAAGGAACGCACGCTCTGGATCCGTCCGAGTACATTGCGCACCACTTGCAGAATCTTTCCACGCACGCACAGACGTCGATCTTCGATATTCACGTCTGGAATCTCGACACGCTGTTCTGGTCGATCTTGTGCGGTGTTGTGACCATCATCATTCTCGGTCTTGCTGCACGCAAGGCGACGTCCGGTGTTCCCGGCCGTTTCCAGTGCGCCATCGAGATGCTGGTCGAAATGGTCGAAGATCAGTCGAAGTCGATGATCCACGGCAGCCGCCGCTTCATCGCACCGCTCGCGCTGACCGTGTTCGTCTGGGTCGCCCTGATGAACTCGCTCGACTTCATCCCCGTGGATCTTCCCGGCCGCATCATTGGCTGGCTCGGTCTGTCGGAAGTGCTGCCCCATCATCGCATCGTGCCGACGGCCGACCTCAACGGCACCATCGGCATCGCGCTCGGCGTGTTCGTGCTGATGATCTATTACAACTTCAAGATCAAGGGCGCTGGCGGCTTCGTGCATGAACTGCTGTCCGCTCCGTTCGGCGCGCATCCGCTGCTGTGGATTCCGAACCTCGCGCTGAACATCATCGAGTTCGTCGCCAAGACGGTTTCGCTCGGCATGCGGCTTTTCGGCAACATGTACGCCGGCGAACTGCTGTTCCTCCTGATCGCCCTTCTGGGCAGCATGTGGACGTTCGGTGCGGACGCTTCTGTGCTCGGCTTCCTCGGCCATGTGGTCGCGGGCACGGTTTGGGCGATCTTCCACATTCTGATCGTGCTGTTGCAGGCGTTCATTTTCATGATGCTGACGCTGGTATATATCGGCCAGGCGCATGACTCTCACTGACGCGTTGCGGCACGTTCCGGAATCGTTCAGGTTTTAGCTTTTCGTTTTTTATAAATCCAGTTCCAAAGTCTTTAATCAAAGGAGTGATCATGCAAGCTTTCATCGCCAACATCCAGGGTCTGACCGCCATCGGTATCGGCATCATCATCGGCCTGGGTGCAATCGGCGCCTGTATCGGTATCGGTCTGATGGGCGGCAAGTACATCGAAGCATGCGCCCGCCAGCCGGAACTGATGAACCCGCTGCAGACCAAGATGTTCCTGCTGGCTGGTCTGATCGACGCGGCGTTCCTGATCGGCGTTGGTGTGGCAATGCTGTTTGCGTTCGCGAACCCGCTGCTCTCGAAGCTCGCAGGCTGAGGTTCCTCGGAAGTATGCGTCTGACTTTTTAAAGACGCTGAACGGAACGGGTGAGGCGCTGATCGAGCTCAACAAGCCGATGAGCGCCTTTTAACCGTTTCACCTCCGATCAAGCAACGTTTAAGGAAACACCGTGAATCTCAACGCAACCCTGTTTGCGCAAATGGTCGTGTTTCTGATCCTCGCGTGGTTCACGATGAAGTTCGTGTGGCCGCCGTTGATCAACGCCCTCGACGAGCGCTCGAAGAAGATTGCCGACGGCCTCGCCGCCGCCGACAAGGGCAAAGCGGAACTCGAAGCTGCTCACAAGCGCGTCGACCAGGAACTCGCGCAAGCGCGCAACGACGGCCAGCAACGCATCGCTGACGCTGAAAAGCGCGCCGCCGCTGTCGCGGAAGAAATCAAGGCCAACGCTCAAGCCGAAGCCGCGCGCATCGTCGCGCAAGCCAAGGCGGACGCCGACCAGCAAATCGTGAAGGCTCGCGAAGCGCTGCGTGGCGAAGTCGCGGCGCTGGCTGTGAAAGGCGCTGAGCAGATTCTGAAGCGCGAAGTCGATCAGAAGGCACATGCCGATCTGCTGAATCAACTCAAAACCGAGCTCTGATCATGGCCGAACTTGCAACCATCGCTCGTCCCTACGCAGAAGCGCTGTTCCGCGTGGCCGAAAGCGGCGATCTCGCGGGCTGGTCAACCTTCGTCGGAGAGCTGGCTCAGGTTGCGCGTCTGCCCGAAGTGGAATCGGTCGCCTCGAGCCCGAAGGTGAGCCGTCAGCAAGTGGTCGATCTCCTGCTCGCCGCGGTGAAGTCGCCGCTGGCGCAAGGCAATGCTCAGGCGAAGAACTTCGTCGGCATGCTGATCGAGAATCATCGCCTGCCGCTGCTGCCGGAAATCGCCGTCCAGTTCGACGAACTGAAGAACGCCCGTGAAGGTGCTGCCGATGCTCACATCGTGAGCGCGTTCCCCCTCGAAGGCGAACAGTTGAACGACCTGGTCGCCAGCCTCGAACGCAAGTTCCAGCGCAAGCTGAAACCGATCGTCTCAGTCGATCAGTCGCTGATCGGCGGCATTCGCGTGACGGTTGGCGACGAAGTGCTCGATACCTCGGTCCGCGCGCGCCTCGCCAGCATGCAGACGGCTCTGACCGCCTGACGCTTCCAGGAAGCGCCTAGCTGGCACGCAACAGAATTGACTATCAGGAGCGAATAATGCAACTCAATCCCTCTGAGATCAGCGAGCTGATCAAGAGCCGGATCCAGGGCCTTGAAGCGAGCGCGGACGTTCGCAACCAAGGCACCGTGATCTCCGTGACCGACGGTATCGTGCGTATCCACGGCCTGTCGGACGTGATGCAGGGCGAAATGCTCGAATTCCCGGGCAACACCTTCGGCCTCGCGCTGAACCTCGAGCGTGACTCGGTCGGCGCCGTTATTCTCGGTGAGTACGAGCACATCTCGGAAGGCGACATCGTCAAGACGACGGGCCGCATTCTCGAAGTGCCGGTCGGCCCGGAACTCATCGGCCGTGTGGTCGATGCGCTGGGCAACCCGATCGACGGCAAGGGCCCGATCAACGCGAAAGCAACCGACGCAATCGAAAAGATCGCACCGGGCGTGATCTGGCGTAAGTCGGTGTCGCAGCCGGTGCAGACGGGTCTGAAGTCGATCGACTCGATGGTGCCGATCGGCCGCGGCCAGCGCGAGCTGATCATCGGCGACCGTCAGTGCGGCAAGACCGCGGTGGCCGTCGACGCGATCATCAACCAGAAGGGCAAGGACCTCATCTGTATCTACGTCGCGATCGGCCAGAAGGCTTCGTCGATCATGAACGTGGTGCGCAAGCTCGAAGAAACCGGCGCGATGGCGTACACCATCGTCGTGGCCGCTTCGGCTTCGGAATCGGCCGCGATGCAATACCTCGCGCCGTACGCCGGCTGCACGATGGGCGAATACTTCCGCGATCGCGGCCAGGACGCGCTGATCGTCTATGACGACTTGACGAAGCAGGCTTGGGCTTATCGCCAGATTTCGCTGCTGCTGCGCCGCCCGCCGGGCCGTGAAGCGTATCCGGGTGACGTGTTCTATCTGCACTCGCGTCTGCTCGAGCGTGCTGCGCGCGTCTCGGAAGAGTACGTCGAGAAGTTCACCAACGGCGAAGTGAAAGGCAAGAGCGGCTCGCTGACGGCACTGCCGGTCATCGAAACGCAAGCCGGCGACGTGACCGCGTTCGTTCCGACGAACGTGATCTCGATTACCGACGGTCAGATCTTCCTCGAAACCGACCTGTTCAACGCGGGTATCCGTCCGGCAATCAACGCCGGCGTGTCCGTGTCGCGCGTCGGTGGTGCGGCTCAGACCAAGGTCGTGAAAAAGCTCTCGGGCGGTATCCGTACCGACCTCGCGCAGTATCGTGAGCTTGCAGCGTTCGCGCAGTTCGCATCCGACCTCGACGAAGCCACCCGCAAGCAGCTGGAGCGCGGCCGCCGCGTGACGGAACTGCTGAAGCAGCCGCAGTATCAGCCGCTGCAGGTGTGGGAACTGTCGGTGGCGCTCTTCGCGGCCAACAACGGCTACCTCGACGATCTGGAAGTTTCGCAAGTGCTGCCGTTCGAAAAGGGCCTGCGCGAATACCTGAAGACGAAGCACGCCGACCTGGTGAAGCGCATCGAAGACAACAAAGACTTGTCGAAGGACGACGAAGGCGCACTGCATGCCGCGCTGAAGGACTTCAAGAAGTCGGGCGCTTATTGATCGGGAATAAGAGGCAACGCGCGGCACTCGAACGCCGCGCGGCTTCGATCAAGGAGTAAGCAATGGCTGGAATGAAGGAAATTCGCGGCAAGATCAAGAGCGTGCAGAACACGCGCAAGATCACGAAAGCGATGGAAATGGTCGCCGCATCGAAGATGCGCCGCGCCCAGGAACGCATGCGTTCCGCCCGTCCGTATGCCGACAAGGTCCGCGCGATCGCATCGCACATGAGCAAGGCGAACCCGGAGTATCGCCATCCGTTCATGGTCGAGAACGAGGGCGTGAAGACGGCCGGCCTGATCCTGGTCACGACCGACAAGGGTCTGTGCGGCGGCATGAACACGAACATCCTGCGTGCGTCGCTGAACAAGATCAAGGAACTCGATCAGAGCGGTAACAAGGTCGAGGCATCGGCGATCGGCGGCAAGGGGCTTGGCTTCCTGAATCGCCTGAAGGTCAATGTCGTGTCGAATGTCACGCAACTGGGCGACACGCCGCATCTGGAAAAGCTGATCGGCGCGATCAAGGTGCAGCTCGACTTGTACTCGGAAGGCAAGATCAACGCGGTGTACCTGGCGTACACGCGCTTCATCAACACGATGAAGCAGGAAGCGGTGATCGAGCAGCTGCTGCCGTTGTCGGCGGAAGACCTGCACGCGAAGGACGAAAACGGCGAGACGCCGACGACCTCGTGGGATTACATCTACGAGCCGGACGCGCAAACCGTGGTGGACGAACTTCTGGTCCGCTACGTCGAAGCGCTCGTCTATCAGGCGGTCGCGGAAAACATGGCGTCGGAGCAATCGGCGCGCATGGTCGCAATGAAGGCCGCGTCGGACAACGCGAAGACCGTGATCAACGAACTGCAGCTCGTCTACAACAAGAGCCGCCAGGCCGCGATTACGAAAGAGTTGTCGGAAATCGTCGGCGGCGCCGCAGCGGTCTGACGGCCGCGTGAAAGAACACAGTATCTAAAGGAAATGCGATGAGTACTACTGCTTTGGTAGAAGGCAAGATCGTACAGTGCATCGGCGCCGTTATCGACGTGGAATTTCCGCGTGCGCAAATGCCGAAGATTTACGACGCGCTCATTCTGGAAGGCACCGAACTGACGCTCGAAGTCCAGCAGCAGCTGGGCGACGGCGTGGTCCGCACCATCTGTCTGGGTGCATCCGACGGCCTGCGCCGTGGCACGATCGTCAAGAACACGGGCAAGCCCATCAGCGTGCCGGTCGGCAAGCCGACGCTCGGCCGCATCATGGACGTGCTCGGCCGTCCGATCGACGAAGCGGGTCCGATCGAATCGGCCAACATGCGCTCGATCCACCAGCACGCGCCGTCGTTCGAAGACCTGTCGCCGTCGACGGAGCTGCTCGAAACCGGCATCAAGGTCATCGACCTGATCTGCCCGTTTGCGAAGGGCGGCAAGGTCGGTCTGTTCGGCGGTGCAGGCGTGGGCAAGACCGTGAACATGATGGAACTCATCAACAACATCGCGAAGGAGCACGGCGGTTACTCCGTGTTCGCCGGTGTGGGTGAGCGTACCCGTGAAGGGAACGACTTCTATCACGAAATGAAGGACTCGAACGTTCTGGACAAGGTCGCGCTGGTGTACGGCCAGATGAACGAGCCGCCGGGCAACCGTCTGCGCGTCGCGCTGACCGGTCTGACGATGGCCGAGCACTTCCGTGACGAAGGCCTCGACGTGCTGTTCTTCGTCGACAACATCTACCGTTTCACGCTGGCGGGTACGGAAGTGTCCGCACTGCTCGGCCGTATGCCTTCGGCAGTGGGTTATCAGCCGACGCTGGCTGAAGAAATGGGCAAGCTGCAAGAGCGTATTACGTCGACCAAGACCGGCTCGATTACGTCGGTTCAGGCCGTGTACGTCCCTGCGGATGACTTGACCGACCCGTCGCCGGCTACGACCTTCGGCCACTTGGACGCAACCGTCGTGTTGTCGCGCGATATCGCGTCGCTGGGTATCTATCCGGCCGTCGACCCGCTCGATTCGACCTCGCGTCAGATCGACCCGCACGTGATCGGCGAAGAGCACTACACCATCACGCGCGGTGTGCAGCAGACGCTGCAGCGCTACAAGGAACTGCGCGACATCATCGCGATTCTGGGCATGGACGAACTGTCGCCGGAAGACAAGCTGTCGGTCTCGCGTGCGCGCAAGATCCAGCGTTTCCTGTCGCAGCCGTTCCACGTCGCTGAAGTGTTCACGGGCTCGCCGGGCAAGTACGTGCCGCTGAAGGAAACTATCCGCGGCTTCAAGATGATCGTCGAAGGTGAGTGCGATCATCTGCCCGAGCAGGCGTTCTACATGGTCGGCACGATCGACGAAGCCTTCGAAAAGGCCAAGAAGATCCAGTAAGAGTCGCGTGTTTTTCAGGCGGACGCCTGCGCACGGCGCGGGTGTCCTCTAATGGCACAGACTCAGGAGTCGACATAAATGGCAACCATCAAGGTAGACGTCGTCAGCGCGGAAGAGCAGATCTTCTCGGGCCAGGCGAAGTTCGTCGCGCTGCCGGGCGAAGCGGGTGAGCTGGGCATTCTGCCGGGCCACACGCCGCTCATCACGCGCATTCGTCCGGGCGCGGTGCGCATCGAGGCGGAAGACGGCTCGGAAGAGTTCGTGTTCGTTGCAGGCGGGATTCTCGAAATCCAGCCGGGCATCGTAACCGTGCTCGCCGATACCGCCATCCGCGGCGCCGATCTCGACGAAGCGAAGGCGGAGCAGGCGAAGAAGCGTGCCGAGGAAGCGATTCAGAACAACACCTCGGAACTCGAGTACGCGACCGCGCAAGCGGAACTCGCATACGCGACGGCTCAACTCGCGGCGATCCAGCGTCTGCGTAAGGCGCATGCGAAGCACTGAGCGCATGACGTCGCAAGCGGCGTTCAGCGGTTCCAAGAAAAGCAGCCTTCGGGCTGCTTTTTTTATGCTCCAAATCGGCAAATCGCGCGGGCAAATCTGCATAACGGATATGCGGGTTGCCGGGAAATTTCCGTAAGTCATTGATTGAACGTCGATTTAATCGCCTGCCACCGTGGAGCATTGCGGGAAACACTCAATGCCGGTACGCGTCTTCGCGATGCACAATGGCCTCCAATTAGCCTTCATCGGGCGGCGATTTCACATTGGCGGAGACCATCGATGGCAACTGAACCGACGCAGGCCGGCGCGCAGATCACACCGCGCGACGGCGTTTCCTATGTCCGCGGCGCGACCGACATCCCGTTGAGCGACGCGACTGTTTCGCGTTTCCTTTTGCACACGGTGAATCAGTTTGCGGATCGGCCGGCCGTCGTGTTTCGCGAGCAAGACATCCGCTGGACGTGGCGCGAGTTCGCGCACGAAGTCGACGTGCTCGCGAGCGGACTGCTCGCGCTCGGCCTACGGGCGGGTGATCGCGTCGGCATCTGGTCGCCGAACCGCGCCGAATGGCTGCTCACGCAGTTCGCAACCGCGCGCATGGGCGCCGTGCTCGTGAACATCAATCCGGCGTACCGGCTCGCGGAACTCGAATACGCGCTGAACAAGGTCGGTTGCAAGGCCATCATCGCGGCCGAGCAGTTCAAGTCATCCAAATATCTGGAGATGCTGCAGGCACTCGCGCCCGAACTCGCGGACGCCGCGCCGAATGCGCTCGCCGCCGCGAAGCTTCCGGAATTGCGCGCCGTGATCCGCATGGGCGACGCAAAGACGCCCGGCATGCTGAATTTCGACGATGTGATGCGCAGCGGCCGCGAACAACTCGACGCGACCCGACTCGACGCACTCGAAGCGAAACTGAGTCCTGACGACCCGATCAACATCCAGTTCACGAGCGGCACGACCGGCAATCCGAAGGGCGCGACGCTCACACATCGGAACATCGTCAACAACGCGCGCTATATCGCGATGGCGATGCGCCTCTCCGAGCAAGATTCGCTGTGCATTCCGGTGCCGCTCTATCACTGCTTCGGCATGGTGCTCGCCGTGCTCGCGTGCGTGTCGACCGGATGCGCGATGGTGTTTCCGGGCGAAGCGTTCGATCCCGGCGCGACGCTCGCCGCCGTCCACGAGGAAGCGTGCACCGCGCTACACGGGGTGCCGACGATGTTCATCGCCGAACTCGATCACCCCGACTTCGCGAAGTACGATCTGAGCCGCCTGCGCACCGGCATCATGGCGGGTTCGCCGTGCCCGATCGAGACGATGAAGCGCGTCGTGTCGAAGATGCATCTGAGTGAGATCACGATCGCATACGGCATGACGGAGACAAGCCCCGTGTCCTTTCAAAGCTCGACGACCGATCCGCTCGACAAGCGCACGACGACCGTCGGGCGCATTCAGCCGCATCTGGAAGTGAAGATCGTCGACCCCTCGGGGAACATCGTGCCGGTCGGCGAGACGGGCGAACTCTGCACGCGCGGCTACTCGGTGATGAAAGGCTACTGGGGCGACGACGCCAAGACGCGCGAAGCGATCGTCGATGGCTGGATGCACACCGGCGACCTCGCGACGCTCGACTCGGAAGGCTATTGCAACATCGTCGGGCGCCTGAAGGACATGCTGATTAGGGGCGGCGAAAACATCTATCCGCGGGAGATCGAGGAATTCCTGTTTCGGCATCCAAAGGTGCAGTCGGTGCAGGTGTTCGGCGTGCCGGATCAGAAATACGGCGAGGAAGTGTGCGCGTGGATCGTCGTGCGCCCGGGCGAGCAGGCGAGCGAAGAGGAGATCCGCGAGTTTTGCCAGGGGCAGATCGCGCACTACAAGATTCCGCGCTATATCCGCTTCGTCGACGAATTGCCGATGACCGTCACCGGCAAGGCGCAGAAGTTCGTGATGCGGGCGCGCATGATCGACGAACTGAAGCTCGCCGAGGCGAAGACGGCCTGACTGCCCGCGCGGTCGAAGCCATGAAATGACAAAGGGAGCGCTGCGGCGCTCCCTTCTGTCGTGGGACGAAACGTTCGGGTCCTGACTTCCCATATAACGCAAACGTTTGTCCAGGCGAAAAAAAAGCGGGCCTGGAGCCCGCTAAAAACCACACGCTACGGGGTTAGCGCGAGGAGACCAAACGTGGGATGTTACGAATGCCTTACATTCGGATAACGACCCCAACACCGATGCCCCAAATATGAGAACTTCGGCCACAGCCTGTCACTGAACCACGCGGCTTTCGCACGACGCGGCCCAATACATCCGTGTTGAAACCGTTTGAACAGATTGTGGGCGAATTGATTCAGAGTCGCCGTAACAAAGTGTTTCAGGTTGTAACCCGCGCCGCATAAGGCTCAGAGGAAATTTTCTCGCGCGAATCTTCCGATTTTCATCGATATATTGTCTGTTATTCCGATGATTTATCCGATCGGCCTAACATGACCGACAAATACCGATTTTCGGGCTCGTGCGTTTATTCTGGTTTTTCGAGAAAATCGAACGTGCGGACGCATGAAATCGATGCGCACCTTCCCGATCCGGGGGCATCTATCAATCGAAACGCTATGGAGACATGCATGACCATTGACGCAGCCTTGCTCCGATACTATCGCGCCGTCGGCGAGGCTTTCCCTGCTCTGGGGCCGGATGCGGACGCGCGGGCGGTGCGCAATCGCTTCAGCGAGGTCGCTAAAGCTTACGCCAAAGACCGCGACGATCCCGTGACGGCGGAAAACATCGAGATCCCGCTGGAAGGCCGCACGCTCGCCGCGCGCATCTACAAGCCGAAAGCAGCGCGTGGCCCGCTGCCACTCGTCGTTTACTTTCACGGCGGCGGCTGGGTGGTCGGCGATCTCGATACGCACGATGGCCTCGTCGCGCGGCTTGTGCGGGATTCGCAATGCGCTGTGGCGAGCGTCGATTACCGGCTCGCGCCCGAGCACCCGTTTCCCGCGCCATGCGACGACGCGCTCGACGCGTTGATCTGGCTTGCGGAGCATCGTTCGCGGCTCGGATTTGCGACCGACCGTCTCGCGGCAGGCGGCGACAGCGCAGGGGCGCATCTGGCGGTCGTCGCGGCGCGCGGCGCGAACGAGCGCGTGGCCGGCCTCGTCAGTTTGCAGTTGCTGCTGTATCCGGTGATGCGCCGGCAGTTCGAGAGTCCGAGTTGCATCGCCAATGCAGACGGACCGGGCCTCACGAATGAAGAAATGAAGTGGTACTGGACTCAGTTCTTCTCGGGCGGAACGCCGCATGACCACGACGTTCGCGCTTTCCCGCTCTCCGAGCCATTCGAGCGCACGCCTGCACCCGCGATCGTCGTTGCGGCGGCCTACGATCCGCTCTATGACGACGCCGTCGAACTCAAGCGCTTTCTCGAAGCGAATGGCGGGCGCGTCGACATGATCGACGCGCCCGACATGACGCACGGTTTCGGGCGCATGCATTCGCAATCGGAGGCGGCGCTCGCCTGGCTGCGCAGAATCGGCGAGCGCTCGGGCGAACTCATCCGCGCGGAGCGTTGAGCGTTATTTGAGCCACTTGTCATAGACGGCCTGAAACTCGCCCGAGGAGCGGGCGAGGTGCAGCCACTGATCGACGTACTGCTGGAACGGCACGTCGCCGCGCGGCAGCAGATATGCCTTCTCGCCGAACTGAAACGGCTTGTCGGGATGGACCGAGCACAGGCCGGGATTGAGCTTCTGCTGCAGCAGCGTTTCGGAGGCGTCCGTCACCATCACGTCCGCTTTGCCGTCGAGGATCTGCTTGAAGATCGTCACGTTGTCCGGATACTCGATCAGTTGCGAGTGCGGAAAGAACTGCTTGGCGAAGCGCTCATTCGTGCCGCCCGGATTGACGATCGTGCGCACGTTCGGCTGATCGATCTGCGCGACCGTCTGATACTTTTCGACATCGTCGCAGCGCACGATGGGCGTCTTGCCGTCTTCCATGTACGGCGCAGTGAAGAACGCGCGTTTTTGCCGCTCGAGCGTGGTCGAGATGCCGCCCACGGCGATATCGCACTTGGCGACGAAGTCGTTCATAAGGTTCGACCAGGATGTCTTCACGTACTCGGCCTTTGCCCCGAGCGACTTCGCCAGACTCTCCGCGAGATCGATGTCGATGCCCTCGAACTGCCCGTCCGGGCGCAGAAACGAGTACGGCTTGTAGTCACCCGTCGTGCAGACGCGCAGCGTGTGGCGCGCGAGGACGTCGTCGAGGCGAGAAGGCGCCGCGACAGGCGCGACCACGGCGGGTTTCGCGCCGGCGACGGTGCCGGCCTGGACCGTTTGAGCGCGCGCGGCGTTCGTCAGCGCGAGCGACATAAAAAGGGCAGTAGCGGCGAGACAGACAGACGTGCGTTGCATCGATTCTCCTGGTTCTAGTTGTGTAAGCACATCGATCATAACGAGGCCGACTGCTGTCTGAAACCCGGCCAAACGACATAGGCCGCGCTGCATGAGACTTCCCGAATGGCCGGGCTCAGTCGACGAAAACGTCCTCCCCGTCCGGTAGAATGAACGATTCTTTGCCTTAAGCATCGAGCGACGTGGCACACACTCTTCTGAACGACACCTTCCTGCGCGCGCTCCTGCGCCAGCCGACCGACTACACGCCGATCTGGCTGATGCGTCAGGCAGGACGCTATCTGCCGGAGTACAACGCGACGCGCGCCCGCGCGGGCAGTTTTCTCGGCCTCGCGAAGAATCCGGACTACGCGACCGAAGTGACGCTTCAGCCGCTCGAACGCTTTCCGCTCGACGCCGCGATTCTCTTCTCCGACATCCTCACCGTGCCCGACGCAATGGGCCTCGGTCTGAACTTCGTGCAGGGCGAGGGTCCGCGGTTCGAGCGCACCGTCCGGACCGAGGACGATGTGAAGCGCCTTGCCGTGCCGGACATCGGTGCAACGCTCTCCTACGTCACCGACGCCGTGAGCCAGATCCGCCGCGCGCTCACCGACGCGCAAGGCCGCCAGAAAGTGCCGCTGATCGGTTTCTCCGGCAGTCCGTGGACGCTCGCGTGCTACATGGTCGAAGGCGGCGGCTCGGACGACCATCGCACGGTGAAATCGATGGCTTATGCGCGCCCGGATCTGATGCATCGCATCCTCGACGTGAACGCGCAAGCCGTGACCGCCTACCTGAACGCGCAGATCGAAGCCGGCGCGCAGGCCGTGATGATCTTCGACACATGGGGCGGCGCCCTTGCAGACGGCGCGTACCAACGCTTTTCGCTCGAATACGTCGCGAAAGTGGTGGCGGGCCTGAAGCGCGAGCACGACGGCGCGCGCGTGCCGGTCATCACATTCACGAAAGGCGGCGGCCTGTGGATCGAGGAGATCGCCGCGACGGGCGTCGATGCCGTCGGTCTCGACTGGACCATGAACCTCGGCCGCGCGCGGGAAAAGGTCGGGTCGCGTGTGGCGCTGCAGGGAAATATCGATCCGAGCGTGCTGTTCGCGCCGCCCGCGGCGATCCGCACGGAAGCGCGCGCCGTGCTCGAAAGCTTCGGGAATTTTCCGGGCCACGTTTTCAATCTGGGCCACGGCATCTCGCAATTCACGCCGCCGGAGCATGTCTCGGAATTGGTCGACGAAGTCCATCGCCACAGCCGGGCAATGCGCAGCGGGCAGGCCGCGCGCTAGAACGCGTTCGAGATCGAATAGCGAACGAATGCTGCAGTGCGATTTGGCTGCGTCGGAGCGCATATTCAGGGGCCGGAGCATATCGTCCGGATCGCCCGACTCAGGCGGCGTCCGACGATGTCAAGACTGAACTTATGCACATTTTGTTCGCTGCGGCGCGCCATCAGACGTATGGCCTCCGGCAATCAATAACGTGTCTCTATGTTTGCTTTAAGCCAGTGATTTATAACGAATTTCCGGAGCTTTGCCCGAAATGTGGGCTAACGCACATAAGGGTTTCGTGACATTGTTTGCAACGAGCTCGGACGCACTTCTCAACAAAGTTATCCACAGGCCTGTGGAAAGCATCGGAAATCCAAAAATAATCGGCGGTTTACAGGCGATTCTGATGTTTCACTTTAACTTCTTCCGGCTCAGGCACGTCGCAGTGTCGGCCCATTGCGCGCGGGGCCGTGCGCGGTGATTGATCTCTTCGTGCGCGTCGCTGTCGATCAGCCCATGCCGGTGCTGTACGACTATCGCTATGCGCTGGCGGACGCGCCCGCCATCGGCATGCTGGTGCAGGTGCCGTTCGGGCGGCGGGAAGTCGTCGGGCTGATCTGCGAAATCACCCGTACAAGCGACGTGCCCGCTGACAAATTGCGCCACGTCACAACAATCTGCAAAGGATGCGCGCCGCTGTCCGAAACCTGGATCGCACTGGCCAGCTTCGCCGCCGATTACTACCAACGCGGTTTGGGCGAAGTCGCGTTGCCGGCGCTGCCTCAGGCGTTGCGTGACGCGTCGCGCTGGGATCGTCTCTTCGCAATCGAGCCGCGGTTCAGGATCCTGCCGGAAGGGCGCGCGCAACTCCCCGATGCATTGCCCGCCCGCGCGAGCGCCCTGCGCAGTCTCGCCGAAGCGCTCGCGGAACAGCCATCGCTTGGTCTGTCCGAGGCGCGCGCGCTGCATCCCAAGGCAGGCGCGACGTTCGACGACTGGCTCGCACGCGGATGGATCGAAACGGTGACGGCGAGCGTCGCCGAGCCCGACGCGAGCGCGCAAGTGTACCCGACCGGCGCCGCGCCGCTACCCGTGCTGACGGACGAACAACGCGATGCCGTCGACGCGATTTCCGGCGTGGAAGGATTCGCGCCGTTCCTGCTTCACGGCGTGACGGGCAGCGGCAAGACCGAGGTCTATTTGCACGCGCTCGCCGCGCTGCTCGCCGCGCGGCCCGACGCCCAGGCGCTCGTTCTCGTTCCCGAAATCAACCTGACGCCGCAGTTCGAGGCGGCGTTCCGTGCACGATTCGCGGCGCTCGCCGACGGCGCCATCGTCGCGATGCACAGCGGTCTTGCCGAAGGCGAGCGCGCGCGCAACTGGCTCGCGGCACACACGGAAAGCGCGCGCATCGTGCTCGGGACGCGTCTCGCGATCCTCGCGTCGATGCCGAAGCTCGCGATCATCGTCGTCGATGAAGAGCACGATCCCGCCTACAAGCAACAGGAAGGGCTGCGCTACTCCGCGCGCGATCTGGCGATCTATCGTGCGAAGCAACTGGAAATTCCCGTCGTGCTCGGCTCGGCGACGCCCTCGCTCGAAACCTGGTGGCAAGCGGAGCAGGGCCGCTACACGCGGCTGCCGCTCACGCGCCGCGCCGTTGCAGAGGCCGCGTTGCCGAGCGTGAAACTCATCGATCTGGAAGAGGAGCGACGACGCGGCCGCGCATCGGTCGAAGGATTGGCGGGGCCGCTGATCGCGGCGCTGAAGACGCGCGTCGAGCGCGGCGAGCAGAGTCTCGTGTTCCTGAACCGGCGCGGCTATGCGCCGATCCTGTCCTGCGAAGCCTGCGGCTGGGTCGCGGGCTGTCCGCGCTGCAGCGCCTATGCCGTGCTGCATAAGCCGGAACGGGCGCTACGCTGCCATCACTGCGGTTGGGAATCGCGTATTCCGAAGTCGTGTCCGGAGTGCGGCAACATCGATATCGCGCCGATGGGCCGTGGCACCCAGCGCGTCGAGGAAACGCTCGCGAGCGTGGTGCCGGGTGCGCGCGTGCTGCGCATCGACGCCGACAGCACACGTCGCAAGGGCAGCGCGCAGGCGCTCTTCTCCGACGTTCACGCGGGCGAAGTCGACATTCTGGTCGGCACGCAGATGATCGCGAAGGGTCACGACTTCCGGCGCGTGACGCTCGTCGGCGTGCTCAATGCCGACACCGCGCTCTTTTCCCACGACTTTCGCGCGAGCGAGCGGCTCTTCGCGCAACTCACGCAAGTGAGCGGGCGCGCCGGACGCGCGGGCTTGCCCGGCGAAGTAATGATCCAGACGCGCTACCCGCGTCACGCGCTGTATCAGGCGCTGTCGCGGCAAGACTATGTGGGTTTCGCCAATTCGACGCTCGCCGAACGGCGCGATGCGCGCTTGCCGCCGTTCGTCTATCAGGCGATGCTGCGCGCCGAAGGGCGCACGCTCGAAGCGGCGCTCAGGTTTCTCGAAGAAGCGGCTGCGGCGTTCGCGCCTCTACCCGGCGCGGACCGCGTGACGGTCTACGACGCGGTGCCGCTCACCATCGTGAAAGTGTTCAATGTCCATCGGGCGCAATTGCTGCTGGAAAGCGCGTCGCGGGCGGCGCTACAGGCGTCGCTGCGCGCGTGGCAACCGGTGCTGCGCTCGCTCAAGGGCGTGCTGCGCTGGAACGTCGAAGTCGATCCGCTGGACGTCTGATTCAGACTTTCGCGCGTGAAACATCGCCGGCCGCGTGCCCGCCTTGATCTGAAGCGTCGTCGGACCGATGCACGTGCGGCGACGCGCCTCGCACGAACAACACGACGCAAACCGCAAACATCGCCCAAACGCCGGCTATCACCATCCAAGTGCTCATGCTCGTTTCTCCCCGAGACCGCGGCGCATCGGCCGCGAATGCGGCGCCTCAGACGGCGCTTTGCGTTTATATCGGCGGGGCCCGATGATTTACGTAGGGGTTGTCCCAAAAATATTTGAGTTAGGGAAACTACTAGGCGATAACCGCCGGCCACGATTCCGCGGTGCACCGCTGAGAGCCTTGTGCCACAAGGGTTTCATTGTGGTGCAACCTTAGCGAAAATCTCGGTTGCACCTTTTATATCAGCGGAGTACGATTCGCCAACTTTTTACGTCTCTGGCCGGCTGAGCACGACCGGCAAACGAAGGAAATATGGCGAGCACAACCCTAGGCGTCAAAGTCGACGATCTGCTGCGTTCCCGGCTCAAAGACGCCGCGACGCGTCTCGAGCGCACTCCCCACTGGCTGATCAAGCAGGCGATCTTCGCCTATCTGGAGCGCATCGAGCACGGCCAGCTTCCGCCCGAATTGTCTGGCGCGAACGGTTCGTCCGAAATGACCGATGCCGCGCCCGTCGACGGCGATGAAGACGGCGTGCCGCATCCCTTCCTCGATTTCGCGCAGAACGTGCAGCCGCAATCCGTGTTGCGCGCGGCGATCACGGCGGCGTATCGCCGGCCGGAGCCGGAGTGCGTGCCATTCCTGATCGGCCAGGCGCGTCTTTCTCCGAATGTCGCCGCCGATACCGAAAAGCTCGCCACCCGCCTCGTCGAAGCGCTGCGCGCGAAAAGCTCGGGCGGCGGGGTCGAAGGCCTGATTCACGAATTCTCGCTGTCGAGCCAGGAAGGCGTCGCGCTGATGTGCCTCGCCGAAGCGCTCCTGCGCATTCCCGACCGCGCGACGCGCGACGCGCTGATCCGCGACAAGATCAGCAAGGGCGACTGGAAATCGCACATGGGCCAGGCGCCGTCGCTGTTCGTGAACGCGGCGACGTGGGGCCTGATGATCACGGGCAAGCTCGTGACGACGAACAGCGAAGCGGGCTTGTCGTCGGCGTTGACGCGACTGATCGGCCGTGGCGGCGAGCCGCTGATCCGCAAGGGCGTCGACATGGCGATGCGCCTGATGGGCGAGCAGTTCGTGACTGGCGAGACGATTTCCGAGGCGCTCGCGAACAGTCGCAAGTACGAGGCGCGCGGTTTCCGCTACTCCTACGACATGCTCGGCGAAGCCGCGACGACGGAAGAAGATGCGCAGCGCTACTACGCGTCCTACGAGCAGGCGATCCACGCGATCGGCAAGGCTGCCGGCGGACGCGGCATTTACGAAGGCCCGGGCATCTCGATCAAGCTTTCCGCGCTGCATCCGCGTTACTCGCGCGCGCAACAGGAACGCACGATGAACGAGCTGCTGCCGCGCGTGCGTTCGCTCGCGCAACTGGCGCGCCGCTATGACATTGGCTTGAACATCGACGCGGAAGAAGCCGATCGCCTCGAAATCTCGCTCGATCTGCTCGAAGCGCTGTGCTTCGATCCCGAGCTTGCCGGCTGGAACGGCATCGGCTTCGTGGTGCAGGGTTACCAGAAGCGCTGCCCGTTCGTGATCGACTACCTGATCGATCTCGCGCGCCGCAGCCGTCATCGTTTGATGATTCGCCTCGTGAAGGGCGCGTACTGGGACACGGAAATCAAGCGCGCTCAGGTCGACGGCCTCGAAGGCTATCCGGTCTATACGCGCAAGATCTATACGGACATCTCGTATCTGGCGTGCGCGAAGAAGCTGCTCGGCGCGCCGGATGCCGTTTATCCGCAATTCGCGACGCACAACGCGTTCACGCTCTCGGCGATCTATCACCTCGCGGGGCAGAACTACTATCCGGGCCAGTACGAGTTCCAGTGCCTGCACGGCATGGGCGAGCCGCTCTACGAAGAAGTCACCGGCCGCGACAAGCTGAATCGTCCGTGCCGCGTGTATGCGCCGGTCGGCACGCATGAAACGCTGCTCGCGTATCTCGTGCGCCGTCTGCTGGAAAATGGCGCGAACACGTCGTTCGTGAACCGCATCGCCGACGAGTCGATTCCGGTGAAGGAGCTCGTGCGCGATCCGATCGACGAAGCGCAAGCCATCACGCCGCTCGGCGCGCCGCACGCGAAGATTGCGCTGCCGCGCCAGCTCTACGGAAACGAGCGCTCGAATTCGATGGGGCTCGACCTCTCGAACGAACATCGCCTGGCGTCGCTGTCGTCGGCGTTGCTGGCGAGCGCGAATCATTCGTGGCGCGCGGAGCCGATGCTCGAAGGCGGCGACATCGCCAATGGACCCCCACGCGACGTGCGCAATCCGTCGGACTTGCGCGATCTCGTCGGCACGGTCGTGGAAGCGTCGCCGGAGCAGGTGAGCGCCGCGATCGCCAACGCGGTCGCAGCCGCGCCGATCTGGCAGGCGACGCCCGTCGAAGACCGCGCCGATTGCCTCGCGCGCGCCGCCGACCTGCTCGAAGCGCAGATGCACACGCTGATGGGCCTCGTCGTGCGCGAAGCGGGCAAGTCGCTGCCGAACGCCATTGCGGAAATTCGCGAGGCCATCGATTTCCTGCGTTATTACGCGTCGCAGATTCGCGCGGAGTTCTCGAACGATACGCATCGCCCGCTCGGTCCGGTCGTGTGCATCAGCCCGTGGAATTTCCCGCTCGCGATTTTCATGGGTCAGGTCGCCGCCGCGCTCGCGGCAGGCAATCCGGTGCTCGCGAAGCCCGCGGAACAAACGCCGCTGATCGCCGCGCAAGCCGTGCGCCTTCTGCGCGAAGCGGGCGTGCCCGCGGGCGCAGTGCAATTGCTGCCGGGCAATGGCGAGACCGTGGGCGCGGCGCTGGTCGCCGATCCGCGCACGCGCGCCGTCATGTTCACCGGCTCGACGGAAGTCGCGCGCCTCATCAACAAGACGCTCTCCGAACGCCTCGATCCGGACGGCCGCCCGATTCCGCTGATCGCCGAGACCGGCGGGCAAAACGCGATGATCGTCGATTCGTCGGCGCTGGCGGAGCAAGTGGTCGCGGACGTGCTGCAGTCGTCGTTCGATTCGGCCGGACAGCGCTGCTCGGCGCTGCGCGTGCTGTGCCTGCAGGACGATGTCGCCGATCGCACGCTCGAAATGCTCACCGGCGCGATGAACCAGCTCGCGGTCGGCAATCCGGATCGCCTGTCGACGGACGTCGGCCCCGTGATCGACGCGGACGCGAAGCGCGGCATCGACGCGCATATCGCCGGGATGCGCGACAAGGGCCGCAATGTCACGCAACTGCCGCTGCCCGACAACTGCGCGCAAGGCACCTTCGTGCCGCCGACGCTGATCGAGCTCGACAGCATCGACGAACTCAAGCGCGAGGTGTTCGGCCCGGTGCTGCATGTGGTGCGATACCGCCGTTCGAACCTTGATAAACTCCTCGACCAAATTCGCTCGACGGGTTACGGCCTCACGCTCGGCATCCATACGCGTATCGACGAAACCATCGCGCATGTGATCGCGCGGGCGCACGTCGGCAACATTTATGTGAACCGGAATGTGATCGGCGCGGTGGTCGGCGTGCAGCCGTTCGGCGGCGAAGGCCTGTCGGGCACGGGTCCGAAGGCGGGCGGCGCATTGTATTTGCAGCGCTTGCTGGCGAAACGCCCGACCGGCTTGCCGAAATCGCTCGCGAGCACGCTCGTGGTCGATCAGGTCGCGTCGAAGGACACGCCCACCGCGGCGCTGACCGCATTGCGCGACTGGGCGATCGGCGAACGCGATCCGCAGACGGCCGCGCGCTGCGATGGTTATCTGCAGCACGTGATGGCGGGTGCGACGACGGTGCTGAACGGTCCGACCGGCGAGCGCAACACCTATACGCTCGGGGCGCGCGGCACGGTGCTGTGCGTGGCGGCGACGGCGAGCGGCGCGCGTGCGCAACTCGCGGCCGTGCTCGCGACGGGCAACAAGGCGTTGTTCTCGGGCTCGGCGGGCGAGCAACTGACGGCGTCGCTGCCGGCATCGCTCAAGCCTTTCGCGTTCGTGAAGAAGGCCGGCGATGCAGCCGCCGACTTCGACGCGGTCTTGTTCGAAGGCGACAGCGACGAGCTGCTGTCGCTCGTGAAGGAAGTCGCGAAGCGCCCGGGCCCGATCGTATCGGTGCAGGGCGTGGCTGCGGGAGCGTTCGCCGACGCTGGCCACGACGGCGAAGACTACGCGCTCGAACGTCTGCTGACGGAACGCTCGGTGAGCGTGAACACGGCGGCGGCGGGCGGCAATGCGAATTTGATGACGATCGGTTGAGGCACCCCTCGAGCGCTCGATTCAAGCGAATTCAAACAAGCGGCAGCAGGCACGGCGATCCCGGCACAAGCTGCCATCCACACTGGAACCAGGAGAAGCTATGAAGCACACGATGACCAAGCTGGCAGCAGCCATGACGCTCGCCGGCCTGTCGCTCGCGGGGACCGCAGTTGCACAGCAAGTCGAGGACGTGAAGGTCGGTTATGCCGGTCCGTTGACCGGTGCGCAGGCGCACTACGGCAAGGACATGCAAAACGGCATCACGCTCGCCGTCGAAGATTTCAACGCCACGAAGCCGATGATCGGCGGCAAGCCGGTTCGCATCGTGCTGAACTCGGCGGACGATCAGGCCGACCCGCGCACGGGCACGACCGTCGCGCAGCGCCTCGTCGACGATGGCATCAAGGGCATGCTCGGCCACTTCAATTCGGGCACGACGATCCCGGCATCGCGCATCTACGCGAACGCGGGCATTCCCGAAATCGCGATGGCGACGGCGCCCGAGTACACGACGCAAGGCTTCAAGACGGCCTTCCGCATGATGACCTCCGACACGCAGCAAGGCTCGGTCGCGGGTGAATTCGCGGTGAAGAACCTGAAGGTCAAGAAGATCGCGATCGTCGATGACCGCACGGCCTACGGCCAGGGTCTCGCCGACCAGTTCGAGAAGGCGGCGAAGGCCGCGGGCGGCACGATCGTCGACCGTGAATTCACGAACGACAAGGCCGTGGACTTCAAGGCGATTCTGACGAAGATCAAGTCGACGAACCCGGACCTCGTGTACTACGGCGGCGCTGATTCGCAAGCCGGCCCGATGGTCAAGCAGATGAAGACGCTCGGCTTCCGCGCGCCGCTGATGGCGGGCGAAATGGTGAAGACCGACACGTTCCTGAAGATCGCGGGCGACGCGTCCGACGGCACGGTGGCATCGCTCGCCGGCCTGCCGATGGACGAAATGCCTGGCGGCGCGGATTACTCGGCGAAGTACAAGAAGCGCTTCAACGAAGACGTGCAGACCTACTCGCCGTACGCCTATGACGGCGCGATGGCCATGTTCAACGCGATGAAGGCGGCGAACTCGACGGACCCGGCGAAGTACCTGCCGTTCCTCGCGAAGACCGACATGCAGGGCGTGACGGCGAAGCACCTGTCGTACGACTCGAAGGGCGATCTGAAGAACGGCGGGATCACGCTGTATAAGGTCGTCGGCGGGAAGTGGACGACGTTGCAGAGCGTGGGTGGGAAGTAAGGGCTTTTTGCTCTGAGTCGATGGAAAGCCTCGTGATTCAGGTCACGAGGCTTTTTTGTTTTTGGCGTCGCGTTTATTCCCCGTCAACATCGCCCGAATCAAATTCTCCCGCGTCCAGAAACTCATCAGCACGGCCGCCGCGACATGCACGCACACGCAAACCTCGACGGCAATCGCCAGCCACGCATGAATCTCCTGCGGCCAGTCCTCGCCCCAGAAAGCATCGAGCCGCATGATCCACCCCGACACCGCGAGCGCGAGAATCAGGAACCAGAGAAAAAGCGCCATCAATCCGCCGAGCGGATTATGTGACACGTGATGCATCGGCTTGCCCTTCGCAAGCGACGCCAGATATTCAAAGAGATGCGACCGCGTAGGCCACCACGCCGCAAACCGCGCATGACGCGACCCGGCGAAACCCCACACGATACGCGCGACCACGAGCCCCGCCGCGACATACCCGAGCAGCCGATGCGTGGAATCCGTCGGCCCGAACAGATTCCACAACACGATGCCCGCGACGGCCCAATGCGTGAGCCGAACCCAGATATCCCAGACTTTCACGGGCGTCGTCATCGACACATCGACGCTTACTCGACTTCCGATTTCACGACAGCCAGCGTTTTCGTGTCGTAATAGATCTCGACCTTCTTGCCATTCTTGTCATGGCCGTAGATCTCGTAGCAATTGCCGTCGACCTTGAACTTGCGGATCTTGTAGCCCTGCGCCTCGAGTTGCGCCTTGGCATCCGATTCCTTCATCCACTCGCTCTTCGGATGCGCCGTGCAGTCCGCCTTCGCGAACGCCGCGCCCGAAAAACCCAACGCCAACGACAAAGCCAGAATCTTAAGCATCGCTAACTCCCGGTGTTTTTGAACTGGCTACTCTACTGCCACCGGGAGCGCGCTGCAAGCGTGTTGAAAGTTTGTCCGTCAACGCTTGCCTTGCTGGCGAATTTGTTCGAGTGTCGCGCCCGGCGTGCTTTGATCCTGCGGAATGCGGATCTCGATGATCGCGGGCAAACCGGAATTCCGCGCGCGCTCGAACGCGGGCATGAACTGGTCCGTGGTTTCGACCAGTTCGCCGTGCGCCCCGAACGCGCGCGCAAACGCCGCGAAGTCCGGATTCGTGAGTCCCGTTCCGTGCACGCGATTCGGATAATGCCGCTCCTGATGCATGCGGATCGTCCCGTATTGCGCGTTGTTCACGACGATGAAAATCACCGCCAACCCATATTGCATCGCCGTGGCGATTTCCTGGCTCGACATCATGAAGCAGCCGTCGCCGGCGAACGCAATCACCGTGCGCTCCGGATACAGCGACTTCGCGGCGATCGCGGCGGGCACGCCGTAGCCCATCGCACCGCTCGTCGGCGCGCATTGCGACCGGAAATGCCGATATGAATAGTGCCGATGCAGCCACGTCGCGTAATTGCCCGCGCCGTTGGTGAGAATCGAGTCGGCCGGAATCGTCTCTGCGAGCTGACGCATGATCTCGCCGAGCTGTACGTCCCCCAGCATCGGGCGCGGCTTGCGCCATTCCAGATACGCGGCGTGCGCGGCTTCGGCCTCGCCGTTCCACGCGATGTTCGACGGCGGCTGAAGCGCGGCGAGCATCGACGCGATCTCCGGCATGCCCGAGACGATCGGCAGATCCGCGCTGTACACGCGCCCGAGTTCCTCCGCGCCCTGATGCACGTGGATGAGCGTCTGCTTCGTCTTCGGGATGTCGAGCAGCGTGTAGCCGCCCGTCGTCGATTCGCCCATGCGCGGGCCGAGCACGAAGAGCACGTCGGCATCGCGCACGCGCGCGGCCAGCGCCGGATTGATGCCGAGACCGACATCGCCCGCATAGTTCGGATGCTCGTTGGAGAGCGTGTCCTGATAGCGGAACGCGCAGCCCGCCGGCAGCTTCCATTGCTCGACGAAGCGCGCGAAGTCCTGCGTTGCCTCGGTCGTCCAGCCGCTGCCGCCCGCGATCACGAACGGCTTTTTCGCGTGGGCGAGCAACTCGCGCAAGCGCTCGATCTGCGCCGCCGAGGGCGATGCCGCCACGCGCTGATAACGCGGCGCGGGCGGTGCGGCGTCGACCGCTTCGGTGAGCATGTCCTCCGGCAGCGCCAGCACGACCGGACCCGGGCGGCCCGACGTCGCCGTGTGAAATGCGTGACTCATATATTCAGGCACGCGGCGCGGATCGTCGATCTGCGCGACCCACTTCGCCATCTGCCCGAACATGCGCCGATAGTCGATTTCCTGAAACGCCTCACGATCCATGTGATCCCGCGCGCACTGGCCGATGAGCAGGATCATCGGCGTGGAATCCTGAAATGCCGTATGCACGCCGATCGACGCATGGGTCGCGCCCGGCCCGCGCGTCACGATCGCGATGCCCGGTTTGCCCGTCAGCTTGCCGACCGCCTCGGCCATGTTCGCCGCGCCCGCCTCATGGCGGCAGACGATCGTCTGGATCTGCGAGGTTTCGTCGTGCAGGGAATCGAGCACGGCGAGAAAGCTCTCGCCGGGCACGCAGAACACGCGCTCGACGCCGTGATGAACGAGCGCATCGACGACGAGTCGCGCGCCGGTGGTTTGATCCTGTGAGGAAGAGACTGCGGACGCCATGCGAAGAGATCTCCTTTGATTGTCCGGCGCAGCCGGGATGCGCGCCGCTCTTGGGCGAATCGCCCTAGAGCTTACGCCCTCGCGCACGCGCGCGGAGTCGTGCGAAGCGGAATCTTTTTCCGGCGGACGCGCTCGCTCGCGCCGGGCCGCGCATTTCCATCAGCCGAAATACCCCTTTTTCTCACCGTTTATCCAGCGATGGACAAAAGACGAAGTTCGCAATAATGGCCTCACTGAAAAGCGGACACGGCCGAAGGCCCGGTGGCTCCGCCTTGCAAAGATCGCAGTCACACCTCATCGGGGGCAAGTTTGAACATTCGTAAATTCATCGGCGCGAACAGCCGCGACGCACTGCGCCAGGTTCGTGAAACGCTTGGCCCCGATGCAGTGGTGTTGTCCAATCGCACGCTGGACGACGGCTCCGTCGAGATCGTCGGTGTCGCGGACAGCGATATCGCGTCGATCTCGCCCGCCGCGAAGGAGCAGGCCGAGCGCTCGGCAGGCACGTCGCGCGCCGCGCTGGCCGCTGCCGCTGCCGCGCTGCCCGCGAAGCAGTCCGCCGCGAATCCCTACGCGAGCGGCGACGTGTTTTCGTCGGTCTTCGGCGCGAACACCGACGCCGACGATGAATTCCACGCCGAGCCGGAAGCTCGGGCAGACGACGAAGCGCCGCGCACGATGGCCGACTCGAATCCGTGGCTGATCGAGCATGCGAAGCGCATCGCGCAACAGGCATCGATGCCGTCGAACCGTCCTCTGACGGCATCGGCCGCGATCGCACGCGGCATGGGCGTGCCGGTTCCGGTCGCGGCGCAGGAAGCGCGCGCCGGGAAGACGCCCGAATCGGGCAAGTACGCGATGCACCAGCAAGCGAAGCGCGCCGAAGTACCCGTCGAACAGAAGGTCGCGACACCCGACTGGGCGCGCGAAGCCGCGCAAGTCGCCGCGCGCCGCGCCGCGCAGAAGATCAACGCCGGCGCGCCGCACGCCGATGCGCCGGCAGCGAACGCCGCGCCGGCCGCGCCGGAAGGCGCCTTCGAAGGTTTGCCCGCGAACGCGGCGGCCGTCGTCACTGAATCGATCCGCGCGCGCATGGAGCAGGTCGTCAACGAAACGGTGATGAACGAGCTCTCGTCGATGCGTTCGATGATGGAAGAGCACTTTTCCGGCCTTCTGTGGGGCGAGCGCCAGCGCCGCAATCCGACGGGCGGCCTGCTGACCAAGCGTCTTTTCGCCGCCGGTTTCTCCGCGCAGCTCGTCCGCATGATGGTGGACAACATGCCGGAGATGGAAAGCGTCGAAGGCGCGCTCGAGTGGGTGCAGCAAGTGCTCGAATCGAATATCCCGGTGATGGACAGCGAAGACGCGCTGATGGAGCGCGGCGGCGTGTTCGCACTGATGGGCCCGACAGGCGTCGGCAAGACGACCACGACGGCGAAGCTCGCGGCGCGCTGCGTGATGCGTTTCGGCGCCAGCAAGGTCGCGCTGCTCACGACCGACAGCTACCGTATCGGCGCGCACGAGCAACTGCGCATCTTCGGCAAGATTCTCGGCGTGTCGGTTCACGCGGTGAAGGACGCCGCCGACCTGCAGCTCGCGCTCTCGGAGTTGCGCAACAAACATATCGTGCTGATCGACACGATCGGCATGAGCCAGCGCGATCGCATGGTGTCGGATCAGATCGCGATGCTGTGCGGCGCGGGCCATCCGGTGCAGCGCATCCTGCTGCTCAACGCGACGAGCCACGGCGACACGCTCAACGAAGTCGTACAGGCCTACAAGAGCGCCGCGGATCAGCCGCCGCTCGCGGGCTGCATCCTGACCAAGCTCGACGAAGCGACCAATCTCGGCGGCGTGCTCGATACGGTCATCCGCTACAAGCTGCCCGTGCACTACGTGTCGACGGGCCAGAAGGTGCCGGAGAACCTGTACGTCGCGACCAAGCGTTTTCTCATCAAGAGCGCGTTCTGCATTCCGCGCGACAACTCGCCGTTCGTGCCGCAGGACGAAGAAGTGCCGGCGCTGCTCTCCGCATTGTCCGCGCGCGCGACGACCGAACTGCATGGGGTGCACTTTGGATAAGTTCGTGCTCGATCAGGCGGAAGGTCTGCGACGGCTCCTCACGCGCGCCGGTTCGCGCGTGGTGGCGGTCGCAGGCGGTCCGGCGGGCATCGGATGCACGTCGGCGGTGGTGAATCTCGGCGCGGCGCTGTCCGTGCACGGCAAGGATGTGCTCGTCATCGACGAGCATCGGAACGCGGAATCGGTGAGCCGCCTCGCGGGCATCGAAGGCGCGGGCGCGCTCGCCGCGGTGATGTCGGGCCGCCGCATGCTCGGCGATGCCGTCGAGCGCACGCCGTTCGGCTTCTCGCTGATCGCAGCGCCGCGCGACGAACGCATCGTTCACGATGCCGGTCAATGCCGCGCGTTGCTCGACGGCCCCGCGGACATCGTGCTGATCGATGCGCAACTCGATCGCCACGGCGCACTGTCGACGCTCGCGGCGCAGGCGCATGACTTTCTCATCGTGACGCGGGTGGCCGCGTCGGCGATCACCGAGGCGTATGCGTGCATGAAGCGTCTGCACTACGCCCATGCGATCGGCCAGTTCCGCGTGCTCGTCAATCACGTGCAGAACCCGGCCGACGCGGCGGTCGCGTTCGACAACCTGTCGGGGGTCGCGAGCCGGTATCTGGCCGTGTCGCTCGTGCAGGCAGGGTATGTGTCCGAGGATGCGCGCGTCACTCGGGCAAAGGAACTCTCACGCTGCGCAGTCGAAGCGTTCCCGGCCACGGCCGCGGCGCGCGACTACCGCGCGATCGCGGCGGAGCTCCTGCACTGGCCGATGCGTCCCGCGCCCTATGTGCGCGCGGCGGTCGGACAGGCAGACGCGCGAATTCCGGTTAGCGACTCTGTACAGGGCGCGCGGGAGGCGTCGCATCGTGCGGCTGCGCTTCACGACTTCGCAATGAGCAGCACGGCGTCGATGTGATCAACATAGGTGACCAAGATGTATAACGCCCAAGGCAAACTCTCACAGTCGGACGTGCTGACGAAATATGCACCGCTCGTTCGCCGGCTGGGGCTTCAGCTCGTCGCCAAGATGCCGGCGAGCGTCGATCTCGACGATCTGATTCAGGCCGGCATGATCGGCCTCCTGGATGCGGCGAGCCGCTACAAGGAAGATCAAGGCGCGCAGTTCGAGACCTACGCGAGCCAGCGCATTCGCGGCGCGATGCTTGACGAGCTGCGCGCCAACGACTGGCTGCCGCGCAGCATGCGCAAGACGTCGCGCGAAGTGGAATCGGCGGTGCACAAGGTCGAGCAGAACCTCGGCCGCTCGGCGAGCGAGACGGAAATCGCCGAGCACATGAACATGCCGCTGCCCGAGTATCAGTCGATGCTGCAGGACTTGCACGGCAGCCAGTTGATCTACTACGAAGACTTCGATCGCTCCGCCGACGACGAGCCGTTCCTCGACCGCTATTGCGTCGATCGTTCGGACCCGCTTTCGGCGCTGCTCGACGATAGCCTGCGCGGCGCGCTGATCGAAGCCATCGACAAGCTGCCCGAACGCGAGAAGCTGCTGATGAGCCTCTACTACGAACGCGGCCTGAACCTGCGCGAGATCGGCGCGGTAATGGAAGTGAGCGAATCGCGCGTGTGCCAGTTGCACAGCCAGGCGGTCGCGCGTCTGCGCGCGAAGCTGCGTGAGCAGGCGTGGACGAGCGTCGAGGCCTGACGACGCCTCCCGTTGTTCACTCAAGACAGGCAAGCGCGCGGGGTTCGGTATCCGACTCGCGCGCTTTGCTTTTTAGCGGCAGCCGGTGCTCAGCTCAGCGAATCGTTCAGCAACGTGAACCGTCCGCAACCTTCATCATCTGGTTGATGGGCCCGACCCGTTTTACCCAGAGCGAGTCATATTTCTTGCACGTAAGGGCGGTGTTTTCCCCGAGTTCCATTTCGGTCACGTTTGCCACCTCTTCATGTTGAACAGAAGTTGCCATAAGCGCGGCGACGTGCGACCGGTGACCGTACAGGCAAACGAGCGCGAGGAAGCCTTTCGTTGTCTTATTTTGTTGAAGTCGAAATCTGAGCGCGAGAGCAAGCCGGCATCAATGCAATTCGAAATCCCGAGGCTCCGCAAACACCGTCTTGCCCTGCCCCAGACTTTTCGCCCGATACATCGCGCGGTCGGCGGCGCGCAGCACGGCGGTCATGTCGGCCTGACGCGTGGTGGTCGCGCCGGGAAGCAGGCATGCGCCGATGCTCGCCGACACCGACACCGGCCGCTCCTGCACCGATGTCAGCGCGCCCAGTACCGAGTGAATGCCGTCGGCCACCAAGAGCACCGCCGCCCGGTCGCGCACCTGATGCGCGAGCACGACGAACTCGTCGCCGCCCAGACGCGCGATGGTGTCCGATTTGCGCATGCGCCTCGCGAGTTGTTGCGCGAAGGACTGCAGGAGCATGTCGCCGACGGCGTGGCCGTAGGTGTCGTTGACTTCCTTGAAGCCGTCGAGGTCGATCAGCAGGAGTGCGGTGGCGTTGTCGCCGCCTGCTGCGGGCGCGGCCATCGCGCGATTGACGATGTTCTCCAGCGCGTAGCGATTGGATAAGCCCGTGAGCGGATCGGTGGAAGCCTGGCGCGCGAGATCACGATTCGCGCTGCCGAGACGATCGACGAGCACGCTCAGATACACCGATGCCGCCAGCACGCTCAGCCCGAGCCCGATCGCGGCGGGCAGATTCGCGCGCCACCATGGCTGCCAGGTTCCAAGAGCGAGGACGACGATGAGCGCCGTCGAGCACGAGACCGCGAGCGTTTGCTTGCCGTAGCGGCATCCCGAGCCGATGAGAAACCAGAACATCACCCAGAGCATCGGCAGTGCGGTTGCGCCGCCGGCGGCGAGCGCGAGCCCGAGAATCGACTGGTCCGCGATGGTCGTGACGGTGAGCCGCGCAACGGACGGCGCACTCATGCGGCTGACGACAAGGAGCGAAAACGCGCCGTAACACACGTACAGCGCAATCACGCGCGTGAGCAGCGCGACATCGTGCGACGGATGAAACCATGCGAACGTGCCATAGGCCAGCAGAACCGCCGCTCCCATCCAGACGCGCAGCGTGGCCTGCTCGCGTTCGGGATTCCGGTGCCCGGACCATGCAAAGGCATAGGTCCGGCGTGCCGGTTGATGCGCCTGCTCCATACTGAACCCCTGGATGGTGATTTCTTGCTGTGGTCTCTTGGTCTTATGTCATGCGGCCCGTTCGCCTGGCATCGGTGGCAGGGCATTGCATCGAGTTGCACCGAAGCGAGCGAACGCTATTTTGCAACGTTTTGCGAAGACGCTGTGATTCGTGTAAGAACGGCTTTCGAACTTCTATTTCTGATTCACCGTGATGCGCGACGAATCTGTTTCTCTGGCTGGCGAATGGCTGCCGGTTTGCAATAGCGAGGACGTGCCCGAAGGCGGCGCGCGTGGTTTTGTCGTCGCCGATGAGCGGATCGTCGTGTGGCGCGACAGCATCGGCGCGGCGCACGCATGGCGTGATTACTGTCCGCATCGGGGCGCGCAGTTGTCGCTCGGGCATGTGATGCGCGACCAGATCGTGTGTCCGTATCATGGCTGGCGTTACGACATCGAAGGGCAGTGTTTGCGGATTCCGTCGAATCCGTCGCTGCGCCCTTCGAAGCGCGCCTGCGCGACGACTTTCATTTGCGAAGAGAAATACGGCGTTATCTGGATGTGCTTCGGCGAGCCCGCTCATGCGCTCGATTTCTTTCCCGAGGCCGCGATTCCCGGTGGCAGGCGCATCAATCTCGCGCCGCAGACGGTGAAGTCATCCGCGCCGCGTGTCGTCGAGAATTTTCTGGATATGGCGCACTTTTCGTTCGTGCACGAGGGCATTCTGGGCGAGCAGACGCATACGGAAGTGCCGGATTACGAAGTCGTCGCGAACGATGCCGGGCTGGAGGCACGTCAATGTCGATACTGGCAGCCCGCCGGGATGCCGGGGCAGGGCGGCGGCGCGATGATCGACTACGTGTATCGCGTGAAGCGGCCGTTGATCGCAACGTTGACGAAGATGGCGTCGGGCGGGCAGGGCGCGCTGCATATCATGCTGGCGGCGTCGCCGGTGACGCAGACGGAGACGCGCGCGTGGCTCGTTTCCATTCACGAGGATGATTCGACCCACTCCGATCAGCAGCTTTACGACTTCAATATGGAGATCCTGATGCAGGACACGCCGATTGTGGAGTCACAGTGGCCTCGACATTTGCCGCTCGATCTCGATGCGGAGTTGCATCAGCGGTGCGACCGGATGGCGGTGGCTTACAGGCGGTGGCTGGCGGGGATGGGGTTTGGATATGGCACGGTGACATCGCACAGCGATGGCGAGTGGCGATAGGACCGCCGCCGCCAAACTGCACCGAGTGAAAATTCTTGGCGCGCCCGGCTGGGATCGAACCAGCAACCCCTGCCTTCGGAGGGCAGTACTCTATCCATTGAGCTACGGGCGCATCTGAGAAGGGCTTGCGAAGGAAAATACGCCGAAAGACGGCTGCAAGGCCCATGCGAATCCGAGAGGATACCTGTTTTCCGTTACGTCGTCCATCGAGCGAGCCTGCGAGTCCTGCGCGGAAAGCGTCACGAAGCATCACACGATTCGGGTAAACGCCCGTTCCACCGCGCCGGCCACCTCGCGCCGTCAGTTAAGCGTTCCGTCTATAATCGACCGTGCCTTTCCCGAAGGCGCCTTAGCGCAATGCCCTGGCTGTCACGCTGTCACTGAACCGACTCACACCAAAAAACGGGAGACGAGACAAGCATGAGCGAAGCACCCCACGGAGCCCCGATCAAAACACCCGGCCAACTCATCGCCGCGGTCATCGCGGGATTCGGCATCCCGGTCGCCATCATCATTCTGCTCGCGGTGTACGTGAACAATTCCACGCGCACCGGCGCGGGCACGGACATCGAACAGTCGGTGAAGGAGCGCATCGCGCCCGCCGCGCAGGTCGATGTCCGCGACGCCAACGCGCCGCGCGTCTACAAGACCGGCGAGGAAGTCTTCAAGGCCGTGTGCTCCGCCTGTCACGCGGCGGGCACCGCGGGCGCGCCCAAATTCGGCGATGCCGGCGCGTGGGCACCGCGCATCGGCGAAGGCTACGACACGCTGCTGCATAACGCGCTCAACGGCAAGGGCGCCATGCCCGCACGCGGCGGCACCAGCCCCGACGATTACAGCGACTTCGAAATCGCCCGCGCGGTCGTCTATATGGCAAACGGCAGCGGCGGCAAGCTCGCGGAACCTGCGCAACCCGCGCCGGGCTCGGCTGCCAGCGCGGCCGCTCCGGCCGCCGCTCCCGCCGGTGCAAGCGCGAACGAAAACGCTCAGGCCGCAGCAGCCGTCGCGGCGCTCGCATCCGTGCCGCAGGCTGCTGCGCCGGCAGCGGGCGCGCAAAGCGCCGATGCCGCTCAGGCCGGCAAGGCGCTCTACGAGCAGGTGTGTCAGGCGTGTCACGCGGCGGGCGTGCTCGGCGCGCCGAAGTTCGGCGACAAGGCCGCATGGGCGCCGCGCCTGAAGGAGCCGATGGACACGGTCTACAACTACGCACTCAAGGGCAAGGGCGCGATGCCGCCGAAGGGTGGATCCAACGCATCGGATGCGGATGTCAAGGCCGCCGTCGATTACATGGCGAACGCGGCGAAGTAAGCCGGCCAGACGCAAAAAACCCCGCGCGAGCGGGGTTTTTCAATGGCGATGCCGAAACGCGTCAACCCTTCTGCAACATCGCCTTGAGCATCGCCATGCGATCCTTCGGCGACAAGGGCGCTTCTTCGGCCGTCGGCGGGGGCGCATCGTCGAGCAGCATCTCGGGGATGAACCGCGACGGCTCGCACACCACCGTCTCCCGCGCGCGCTTTCTCTTCTTGCACCAGTTCAGATGCAGACTGCGCTGCGCGCGCGTGATCGCGACATACATCAGCCGACGCTCTTCCTCGATACGTGAATCGTCGACCGGCGCGTCATCGTCCGAGCCGCCGCGATGCGGCATGATGCCTTCCTCCACGCCCACCAGAAACACGTGCGGATACTCCAGCCCCTTCGACGCATGCACCGTGGATAAACGCACCGCGTCCGGATCTTCCTCCTTGCCCTCGAGCATCGACATCAGCGCGACAGTCTGGATCAGGCCAAGCAGGTTCTTGCCTTCATCGGCGAAACCGTCGGCGGTGTCGAAGCCGGTCTGTTCCGTTCCGGGCGCGGCATCGGGTTTCGTGCCCTTGCGCTTCAGCCATTCGAGAAACTCGAGCACGTTTTGCCATTTGGACTGGGCCTGCCGCTCGTCGTACGCATCGTAGAGATACGACTCGTAGTGGATGGCTTCCATCATGTCGTCGAGGACTTCAGTCGCGGGATCGCGCGCGGCGCGGTCCGACAGGCGGCGAATCCATTCGCAGAACGTGCGCAACGGCTCGACCTGCCGCGCCGACAGCCGCGCCTCGATGCCGCCCATGAACACCGCCTCGAACAGCGACACCTTCGCCGCGCCGGCGAACGCGCCGAGCGCTTCGAGCGTCGTATTGCCGACACCGCGCCGAGGAGTCGTGATTGCGCGGATGAACGCGGGATCGTCGTCGGGATTCGCGATCAGACGCAGATACGCGATGAGGTCCTTGATCTCGGCTTTATCGAAGAACGACTGTCCGCCGGACAGCACATAAGGAATGCGCTCGCGTCTCAACACCTGTTCGAAGATGCGCGCCTGAAAGTTGCCGCGATAGAGAATCGCGTAATCGCGAAACTGCGTGCGCCGCTCGAACTTGTGCGCCGACAGCCGGAACACGACGGATTCCGCCTCGTGCTCTTCGTCGTTGCAGCCGGTGACGGTGATCGTGTCGCCCATGCCGTGCTCGGACCACAGCTTCTTCTCGAACAGCTTCGGATTGTTCGCGATGACGTTGTTCGCCGCCGTCAGAATGCGCACCGTCGAGCGATAGTTCTGCTCCAGCTTGATGACGTGCAGCCTCGGGAAATCCTTGCCGAGCTGCGCGAGATTTTCGATGGTCGCGCCGCGCCAGCCATAAATCGCCTGGTCGTCGTCGCCCACGGCTGTGAATGCCGCGCGCGGGCCGGCCAGCAGCTTCACCAGCTCGTACTGGCACGCGTTCGTGTCCTGGTACTCGTCGATCAACAGATAACGCAGACGGTTCTGCCACTTGTCGCGCACCTGTTCGTTCTGCGCGAAAAGCTGCGCGGGCCGCAGGATCAGATCGTCGAAATCGAGCGCCTGGTACGCGTGCAGCGTCGCCGCATAGCTGCGATAGACGATCGCCGCCTGATGCTCGTCTTCGTTGCTCGCGAGCACGGACGCCTGATCGGGCGACACCATCGCATTTTTCCACAGCGAGATGATCGACTGGATCTTCCGGATCAAGCCCTTGTCCGTCGTGCCGAGTTGCTCCTGCACCATGCCGAAGCAATCGTCGGCATCCATGATCGAGAACTGCGGCTTGAGCCCGACATGCTCCGCTTCCTGGCGCATGATCTGCACGCCGAGCGAATGGAACGTGCAGATCGTCAACTGATTGACGGGGATCTTGCGGCCTTCCTTGCCGGGCGTCGTGAGCGTCTTGCCTTCGAGGAGCTTCGCCGTGCGCTCGCGCATTTCGAGCGCGGCCTTGTTCGTGAAGGTGAGCGCGGCGATGTGCTTCGGCTCGAAGCCGCGCCCTTCGATCAGATGGGCGATCTTCTGCGTGATCACGCGCGTCTTGCCGCTGCCCGCACCGGCGAGCACGAGACAGGGACCATCGAGATAGCGCACGGCTTCGCTTTGCGCGGCGTTCAGACCTGCGGACATCGTTTTGGGCTTTTGGAGTTGGGGCGCGCTTAGCTGAAACCCGCGCGCGGAGGAGAGCGCGATGTTAACACGATCGTCGCGGCGCGGTTCCGGCCCTCGTTCGTGCCACAATATCCGATCGATTTCCCAACAGGACGATGCCCGCATGGAAACAGCACTGAAAGTCGGCGTAATGGGCTACGGACTCGCGGGCGCGACGTTTCACGCGCCCGTCATCGAGCACTGCGGCCGCGCCGAAGTGACCGCGATCGCGACGAGCCAGGCCGAGCGCGCGCAGGCCGATTATCCGAACGCACGGATCGTCGCGGATCTCGACGCCTTGCTCGCCGTCGACGAGCTCGAATGCGTCGTCGTCGCGACGCCGAACGACACGCACTTCGATCTCGCGCATCGGGCGTTGTCAGCGGGCAAGCACGTGGTCGTCGACAAGCCGGTTACGCTGTCCGCGCGCGATGCCCGCACGCTCGCCGATCTCGCCGCGCAACGCGGGCTAGTGTTCGCGCCGTTCCACAACCGCCGCTGGGACGGCGATTTCATGACGGTGCGCGCGCTCATCGAAAGCGGGCGGCTCGGGCGCGTCACGCATTACGAATCGCATTTCGACCGGTTCCGTCCCAAAGTGCCGCAACGCTGGCGCGAGGAAGCGGAGCGCGGCGGCGGCCTGCTTTTCGATTTGGGGCCGCATCTGATCGATCAGGCGCTGACGCTTTTCGGCGCGCCGCAGACGGTGACGGCGTTCGTGAAAGCGCATCGCGATCACGCGCACGCGCCGGATTACGTGCATCTCGTGCTCGGCTACGACGACAAGGAAGTGATCCTGCATGCGAGCGCGCTTGCGGCGCTGGAGCCGCCGCGTTTCGCGATCCACGGCACGCGGGGCAGTTATGTGAAGTACGGGCTCGATACGCAGGAAGATCAGTTGCGTTCCGGCATGCGGCCGGGCAATCCGGAATTCGCGAAGAATCCGCCGGGCGTGCTGCGCGAAGTCGATGGCGACCTCGATCTGCGTCACGAATTCGCCACGAAGGACGGCGCGTATGTCGAGTTTTACCGGGCGCTGGCGGCATCCATTCTGGATGGCAAGCCGTTTCCGGTGTCCCCGCAGGACGCGGTCGATACGATGACGGTCATCGAACTGGCGATAGAGAGCGAGAAGGAAGGGCGGCGGGTGGCGTTCCGGCGCATCGGCTGAACACGGTTCAGCGTTCTCGTGCGCTGTCCATCAGCCGTACCCGAATCCGTTTGACAACCCCAATTCGGTCGCGTAAATTCTGCCGCACGCGTCGGGAGAGCGCGTGGCCGCTGTTGTCTTCAGCATGGCCGCGCCGCCGAAGGGGCATACCCGCAAACTCTCAGGCAAAAGGACCGACGGCGTCGAGGAAAGCAATTTCCTCGCACTCTGGAGAGCGGCAGCGGCTTCATCGATGAAGCCAGTTGCCCACCGAAGGGGCGCGCGATGAACCGTCAGTCACGCTGAGGTTCGCGCAATCTCTCAGGTACCGAGGACAGAGGGGTCACGCATCGCAACCGCTACGCGGCATGGGCCTTGCGCGCTGCTTCCGGCAGCACGAAAGGCGCATTCGGCAGGCGAATTGTGCGCTGCGTGGCCTTTTTTGTTCTGCGAACCGAGGCCCCGATGACTTCTCTTCAACACACGCCCTTGCACGCTGCTCACCTCGCGCTCAATGCGCGCATGGTCGATTTCGGCGGCTGGGACATGCCCGTCAACTACGGTTCGCAGATCGACGAACACCGCGCGGTGCGCACCGACGCCGGCATGTTCGACGTGTCGCACATGCGCGTCGTCGATTTCGAGGGCGAAGCTGTCCGCGAATTCTTCAAGTACGCGATCGCCAACAACGTCGACAAGCTCACGACGCCCGGCAAGGCGCTCTACTCGTGCCTGCTCAACGGCGACGGCGGCGTGATCGACGATCTGATCGTCTACTACTTCTCCGAAACGAGCTTTCGCGTTGTCGTGAACGCGGGCACGGCCGAAAAGGACATCGCCTGGTTCGGGCAGTTGAATGCCGAAGGCGAATTCAATCTCGCCATTACGCCGCGCCGCGATCTCGCGATCATCGCCGTGCAGGGCCCGAACGCGCGCGAAAAGACCTGGCAAGTGCTGCCCGACACGCGCGCGCAGACTCAGGACATCAAACCCTTCAACGCAGTCGTTTTCCCGTCCACACACTATGGCGAGCTGATGCTCGCGCGCACCGGCTACACCGGCGAGGACGGCTTCGAGATCGTCGTCCCGGCGACGCACGTCGAAGCGCTGTGGAACGCATTGCGCGACGCGGGCGTGAAGCCTGCCGGACTCGGCGCGCGCGACACGCTGCGGCTGGAGGCCGGCATGAACCTCTACGGTCAGGACATGGACGAAACGGTCTCGCCGCTCGACGCCGGCCTCGCGTGGACCGTCGATCTGAAGGCGGAACGCGATTTCGTCGGCCGCAGCGCGCTGGAGGCGCACGGCTCGAAGGCGAACTTCGTCGGGCTCGTGCTCATCAAGGAAAACGGCAAGGCGGGCGGCGTGCTGCGCGCGCATCAGAAGGTCGTCACGGAACACGGCGACGGCGAGATCACGAGCGGCACGTTTTCTCCGTCGATGCAGGAATCGATCGCGTTCGCGCGCGTGCCGACGGCCGTTGCCGTCGGGGACACGGTGCAGGTCGTCATCCGCGACAAGCAACTTCCGGCGCGCGTGGTAAAACTTCCGTTCGTGCGCAACGGCAAGGTTTTAGTGGCTTTGTGAAGCCGTCGCGCCCGTTCCCTCCGATCAAGAACCTCACGAAAGAACCACGAAGGAGCATCCAATGAGCATCCCGGCCGATCTGAAATACACCGAATCGCACGAATGGGTCCGCACCGAATCCGATGGCACGCTGACCGTCGGCATCACCGATCACGCGCAGGAAGCGCTCGGCGACATCGTCTTCGTCGAACTGCCCGCGGCGGGCAAGACCGTCGCGGCGGGCGACGCGATCGCGGTGATCGAATCGGTGAAGGCCGCATCCGATATCTACGCGCCGGTCTCGGGCGAGATCGTCGCGGCGAACGACGCGCTGACGTCGTCGCCCGATCAGGTCAACGGCGCGCCGTACGAAAGCTGGCTCTTCAAGATCAAGCCGGCGGGCGACGCCGGTCTCGACAAGCTGCTCGACGCCGAAGGCTACGGCAAGTCGATCGGCGAATAACCTATCTCAATGACGATGGCGGCTCCTTCAAGCGAGCCGCATCGCAGGAATTCACATGAAGCTCGAACACCCGGATCGCCTGATGAACCGCACCTCCCTGTCACTCGCCGCGCTCGAATGCCACGACGCATTCGCCGAGCGGCACATCGGCCCCGATGAGGCGGACCAGCGCGCGATGCTCGACGCGCTCGGTTTCGCGTCGCGCGCGGCTTTCATCGACGCGGTGATTCCTGAATCGATCCGCCGCAAGGAAACGCTGCCGCTCGGCGCGTTCACGCAGCCGAAGAGCGAGGCGGAAGCGCTCGCGTCGCTGCGCAAGCTGGCGGACGAGAACCTGGTGTTTCGAACCTATATCGGCCAGGGTTACTACGGCACGCACACGCCGGCGGTGATCCTGCGCAACGTGCTCGAAAATCCGGCGTGGTACACGGCTTACACGCCGTATCAGCCGGAGATTTCGCAAGGGCGTCTCGAAGCGCTGCTCAATTTCCAGCAGATGGTGATGGACCTGACGGGCCTCGCGATGGCGAACGCGTCGCTGCTCGACGAAGCCACCGCCGCCGCCGAAGCGATGACGCTCCTGCAACGCGTCGGCAAGCCGAAGTCGAACGTCTTCTATGTCGCCGATGACGTGCTGCCGCAAACCATCGAAGTCGTGCAGACGCGCGCGAAGCCGGCGGGCATCGAGGTGAAGGTCGGTCCTGCCGCCGATGCCGCGAATGCAAACGCGTTCGGCGTGCTGCTGCAATATCCGGGCGCGAACGGCGATGTGCGCGACTATCGCGCGCTGGCCGAGGCGATCCATGCGGCGGGCGGCCACGTCGTCGCGGCGGCGGATCTGCTCGCGCTGACGCTCATCACGCCGCCGGGCGAGTGGGGCGCGGACGTCGCGATCGGCAATACGCAGCGGTTCGGCGTGCCGATCGGCTTCGGCGGTCCGCACGCGGCCTACATGGCCGTGCGCGATGAATTCAAGCGCCAGATGCCGGGCCGTCTCGTCGGCGTGACCGTCGACGCGCAAGGCCATTCCGCGCTGCGTCTCGCGCTGCAAACGCGCGAACAGCACATCCGTCGCGAGAAGGCGACGTCGAATGTCTGCACGGCGCAGGCGTTGCTCGCCATCATGGCGAGCATGTACGCGGTGTATCACGGCCCGCGCGGCCTGAAGACGATCGCGCTGCGTGTGAACCGCGTGGCGTCGGTGTTCGCGGCGGGCCTGAAGAAGCTCGGCTATGCGATCGCCAACGACAGCTTCTTCGACACCGTCACCGTCGACAGCGGCGCGAGCACGACCGCGCTGCATCAGGCCGCTTACGCCGCGCATATCAATCTGCGCCACGTGAGCGCGAGCCAGGTGGGCGTGTCGCTCGATGAAACCACCACGCGCGACGACTTGCTCAAGCTCTTCGCGCTGTTCGCCGAAGTGGCGGGCAAGACCGAAACGTTCGATATCGACGCGCTCGATCAGGCCGCCCCCGATTCGCTTCCGGCGGAACTGCACCGGACGAGCGATTACCTGACGCATCCGGTTTTCAATCGCCACCACTCGGAACACGAAATGCTGCGCTACCTGCGCAGCCTCGCCGACAAGGACCTCGCGCTCGACCGCACGATGATCCCGCTCGGCTCGTGCACGATGAAGCTCAACGCGACATCCGAAATGCTGCCGGTCACGTGGCCCGAGTTCGCGCAGATTCATCCGTTCGCGCCCGCCGAGCAGACGGTCGGCTATCGCACGATGATCGATCAGCTCGAACAGATGCTCGTCGCCTGCACGGGCTATGCGGCCGTGTCGCTGCAGCCGAATGCCGGCTCGCAGGGCGAGTACGCGGGCCTGCTGATCATTCACGCGTATCACGAGTCGCGCGGCGAAGGGCATCGCAACGTGTGTCTGATTCCGGCATCCGCGCACGGCACGAATCCGGCGTCAGCACAGATGGCGGGCATGCAGGTCGTCGTCGTCGCGTGCGATGCGAACGGCAACGTCGATATCGAAGATCTGAAGGCGAAAGCCGGCAAGCACTCGGCGAATCTCGCGGCGATCATGATCACGTACCCGTCGACGCACGGCGTGTTCGAGCGCAACGTCCGCGAAATCTGCGACATCGTGCATTCGCACGGCGGTCAGGTGTATGTCGACGGCGCGAACATGAACGCGATGGTCGGTCTCTGCGCGCCCGGCCAGTTCGGCGGCGACGTGTCGCATCTGAATCTGCACAAGACCTTCTGCATTCCGCACGGCGGCGGCGGGCCGGGCGTCGGCCCGGTCGCGGTCGGCGCGCATCTGGCGAAGTTCCTGCCGAATCAGGCGTCGACCGGTTACAAGCGCGACGAAGCGGGCATCGGCGCGGTGTCGTCGGCGCCGTACGGCTCGGCCGCGATCCTGCCGATCTCGTGGATGTACATCGCGATGATGGGCGCGCAAGGTCTCACGGCCGCCACCGAAAGCGCGATTCTCGCGGCGAACTATGTCGCGAAGCGCCTCGCGCCGCACTTTCCGGTGCTGTACAGCGGCGCGGGCGGCCTCGTCGCGCATGAATGCATTCTCGACGTCCGTCCGATCAAGGAATCGAGCGGCATCTCGGTGGAAGACGTCGCGAAGCGCCTGATCGACTACGGCTTCCACGCGCCGACGATGAGCTTCCCGGTTCCCGGCACGCTGATGGTCGAGCCGACGGAATCGGAATCGAAGGAGGAACTCGACCGCTTCATCGACGCGATGATCGCGATCCGCGAGGAAATCCGCGCAGTGGAAGAAGGCCGCGCGGACCGCGAGGACAACGTGCTGAAGCACGCGCCGCATACGGCGGCTGTCGTCGCATCGGACGACTGGGCGCACGCGTACACGCGCGAAGCGGCGGCATATCCGGTGAAGTCGCTGGTGGCGCGCAAGTACTGGTCGCCGGTGGGCCGCGCGGACAACGCTTACGGCGATCGCAACCTGATGTGCTCGTGCGTGCCGGTGTCGGAATACGCGGACGAGTAAGACGCCGAGCAGGAACCTGAGAGAGGGCCGCCCGAAAACGTAAAGCTTCGTCGGGCGGTTTTGCGGCACGTTCCAGAACAGCTAACATCTCACCCCGGACCAAAAAGCCAAAACAGGGAGTTCACATGGCGCTCAAGGTGCGAGAGGTGAAAGGGACGTACCGCGCGTGCGTGGCGCTGGCGATGCTCGGGGCGATGTCGATCGCTGCATCGCCCGCGCAGGCCGCGATGAATTTCTGCGCCGCGCCCGCGATGCAGACGAGCGAGCGCACCAACGCCGATCCCGGCGTGAAGGCGCTCGTGAAGATGGTGCAATCGCACGTGAACGATCAGCCGAAGCCGCGCGCGAGGCTGCACACCGAAGGCACGCTGCCGCACGAAGGCATCTACGACGAGAGCGTCGAAGCGGAGAAGGACCTCGGCCTGATGCGCGACGCCGCGCTCGCATGGCGCGCGACCGGCGACGAGCGCTATCTGCGCCTCGTCGACCGTTTCCTGTTCGCGTGGACGACGACCTATCAGCCGAGCTTCAATCCGATCGACGAAACGAATTTCGAGTCGCTGATCCTCGCGTACGACCTCACGGCGAGCGCCTTGCCGGTCAAGACGCGCAATGCGGCGAACGCGTTCATCACGAAGATGGTGAGCGGTTATATCGCCGATATGGACAAGCAGCCGCGCCCGCTCACGGGCAACTACCGGAACAACTGGCAGAGCCATCGCGTGAAGCTGGTGGCGATGGGCGCGTTCACGATCGATGACCGCAAGCTCGTCAACGCGGCGCAGCGGTTGTTCGTCGAGCATATCGGCGACAACATCGCGCCGGACGGATCGACGGTCGACTTCGCCGAACGCGACGCGCTGCGCTACGTCACCTACGATCTTCAACCGCTCGTGACGGCGGCGCTCGCCGCGCGGCGGCACAACCGCAACTGGCTGCCCGAGCGCGCGCAGTCGGGCGCGACGCTCGCCGAAGCGCTCAACTGGCTCACGCCGTATGCGCTCGGCACGAAGACGCACGATGAATTCGTGAAGTCTTCCGTGCCGTTCGACGCCAAGCGTCGCGAGGCAGGCTTGCCAGGATTCTCGGGTCAATGGGATCCGAAGAACGCGGCGGAACTCTTTCATCTGGCGGCGCGGCTTGACGGCCGCTACACGCCGGTGGCGCTGCGGCTCGCACCGACGCCGCCCGCGTGGCTCGCGGTGTGTCTGCCGCTGCCGGCGCGCTAACTTTCAAAGTCAGGAACCATCATGGCAGTCAGCGTATTCGACCTTTTCAAGATCGGCATCGGACCTTCGAGCTCGCACACCGTCGGACCGATGCGCGCGGCGTTGATGTTCGCGCAGGGGCTCGAGCGCGACGATCTGCTGGAATCTACGGCATCGGTGAAATGCGAGCTCTACGGTTCGCTCGGCGCGACGGGCAAGGGTCACGGCACCGACCGCGGCGTGATGCTCGGCCTGATGGGCGACGCGCCCGATACCGTCGATGCGTCGAGCATCGTGCCTCGTCTGGAGCAGGTGCGGACATCGAAGACGCTTGCGCTGCTCGGCGCGCACAAGATTCCGTTCACGCTCAAGGAGAACATCGCGTTCTACCGGCAGGCGCTGCCGGAGCATCCGAACGGCATGAAGCTTTACGCCTTCGATGCAAGCGGCGCGCTGCTGCGTGAGGCGACGTATCTGTCGGTCGGCGGCGGCTTCGTCGTGACGGCGGGCGCGGCGAACACGGCGGTTCTGACGGCGCACGAGCAATTGCCGTATCCGTTCCAGACGGGCGACGAACTGATGAAGATGTGCGCGGAGTCGGGCAAATCCATCGCGCAACTGATGTGGGAAAACGAGCGCGTCTGGCGCAGCGAAGAGGAGATTCGCGCCGGACTCTTGCGCATCTGGGACGTGATGCAGGACTGCGTCGCGCGCGGTTGCGGCATCGGCAATCCGGAAGCGGAGGGGCATTTGCCCGGGCCGTTCCAGGTGAAGCGTCGCGCGCCGCAGCTTTACAAGGCGTTGGCGGGCAAGCCGGAGCAGGCATTGCGCGATCCTTTGTCGATGATCGACTGGATCAATCTCTACGCGATCGCCGTGAACGAGGAGAACGCGATCGGCGGGCGCGTGGTCACGGCGCCGACCAACGGGGCGGCAGGGATCATTCCGGCAGTGCTGCATTACTACGACCGGTTCGTGCCGGGATCGAACACGCAGGGCGTGATCGATTTTCTGCTGACGGCCGCTGCGATCGGCATTCTGTACAAGATGAATGCGTCCATTTCGGGCGCGGAAGTGGGGTGTCAGGGCGAAGTCGGCGTCGCTTGTTCGATGGCGGCGGGCGCGCTGGCCGCGGTGCTCGGCGGGACGCCGGCGCAAGTCGAGAACGCCGCCGAGATCGGCATGGAGCACAACCTGGGGCTGACCTGCGACCCGGTCGGCGGGATGGTGCAGATTCCGTGCATCGAGCGCAACGCGATGGGTTCGGTGAAAGCCGTCAACGCGGCGCGCATGGCGATGCGCGGCGACGGATCACACTACGTTTCGCTCGATTCGGTCATCAAGACCATGAGAGAAACCGGCGCGGATATGAAGACGAAGTACAAGGAGACGTCGCGCGGCGGGTTGGCGGTGAATATCGTGGAGTGTTGAGGGATTGATGCCTTCGCGCAGACATCGCCACGACGACTGAAACATTCGGTGCATGGCGATCAAGGCGCTGAATGGAGCGGTTAGCATCGGTAGAACAAGAACGATTCTATCGATCGCTATCTCGAACCGGTGCGCTCGGTAGACATACCTGAGAGCATCGCTTTGGAACCGAAGGAACTTGTCGCGCATAGAAAGGTGCGCAAAACGCTGAACGGCGCACCGCAGTTCAAGCCAATGAACAAAAGCAGGTGGCCCAAGCCCTTCAACAGAATGGCGCGGCCGCGCGTTCATGCTACGGATCTCATTCGTGTCTCCTGCGACCATTCCGTGCTTTTCATGTGGCGCGATGGAGAGGAACTCGAAGATCGCTCGTTTTATGGGCATCTGATCTGTATGTTGCCGCGCGGCGAGATGTACCCGCTGTTCGAGTTTCACTACCATCCCAGTCACAAGGGTCTGCATTGCAAGATGCCCTGCCGGACTGACTTCGACTATCGGAATCGCTTGCTGCCCGGCGCGCCCGAGCTTAACCTCAAGTCTTCGAGACGCTTCGATCCGGCTGTAGCCGAAGACCGCGCCGCACTGATCGTGCTGTTCTGCCAGACGGCGGACATATCCATTTCAAACGAACATAACGGCCAAGGCGACCTGTTGTGCTGACCGACATTCTCAAGCGAACGATCTGCACGCTGTTCGAGGTGCATGCCGATGGCAATGGCGTGCAGCGCATTGTCACGCCGCTGCGGTATCCGGGAACGGGTGATCACGTGGTCGTTCGCATTCGCCCGCGCGACGACGGATGGGTCATAGACGAAAACGGAGAAGCCTGCTTTTCGGCGAGTTTGGCGGGGGCAGACGTCGAATCAGGCGTCGTCGAGCATTGGTCGCAGGAGCACGCACGACTCAGCCCCGCGCGGCTGTGCGAAGACGAAGTGATTCGCGCGGAAACCACCGACGAGCGGCTTCTTGCACCGTATGTGTTTCGCGTAGCCGAAGCAGCTCAGCAACTTTATGCTGTCGCGACTTCGAAGGTGGAACGTCAATCAACCAACGATTTCAAGGAACGACTGACTCGTACCATCGCCGAAATAGCTGCCGAGTTCGGTGTCGGATACCAGTCGGACGTCGAGTTGCCGATTTCGGGCGGCCTGACAGCGGATCACCTGATCGACACGCCCACGCCATCGATCATCATCGCCGCGACGAGCGCGAAGCGCCTGCTCGAGGGCGAGCTCATCCACTTGCAGTATCGCGCCGTGCACATGCCGGGACAGGTACTCGCCATCGCTGAAAATCAACAGGCAGTCGGCAAGACCGAGTTCGAACGCGCCAACTACTACACGTGGAAGACAGTCGTCTTCGACGCGCGAAACCTTCGGAGTCTCATCGGCTCCGTGCTTCACTGAAGCACACCATCACGCCCCGATCAAATTCACCACCTTCACGTTCCGCGTATCCGGCACTTCCGCGTAAGACAACACCTTCAACTGCGGCAAGCTCCTGCGCAGGAACCGCGCCAGCATCGCGCGCAGCGAATGCTGCACCAGCAACACCGGCGGCAAGCCCAGATTCTGCTGACGCATGATGGCGTTCTGCGTCGAGTTCATCAGCGTCTGCGCGAGGCCCGGCTCCAGCCCCGGATTCGCGCCCGTCGACAAAGCCTGCGATAGCACGCGCTCCAGCGTCGGATCGAGGCCCATCACCTGCAGATCGTCGGTGCCCGGATACCACTGCTGCGTGATCGCGCGTCCCAGCGCGAGACGCACCGCCGCCGTGAGATCGTGCGGATCGGACACGCGCGGCGCGTGTTCCTGCAAGGCGTCGAGGATCGTGCGCATATCGCGGATCGGCACGCTTTCGTCGAGCAGGTTTTGCAGCACCTTCTGCAGCGTCGTGAGCGACAGCACCTTGGGCACGAGATCGTCCGTGAGCGAGGGCGTGTCCTTGCCGATGCGTTCCAGCAGCGCCTGCACTTCCTGACGTCCGAGCAACTCGGCCGCGTGCGTCACGACGAGATGATTCAGATGCGTCGCGACCACCGTGCTCGCATCGACGACCGTGTAGCCGTAGACCTGAGCCTGCTCGCGCAGATTGGTATCGATCCACACGGCCGGCAGACCGAACGCCGGATCCTGCGTCTGCGCGCCGGGCAGCGCGGCCGACACCTGTCCCGGATTGATCGCGAGCCACTGCCCCGGAAACGCTTCGCCGACGCCGACTTCCACGCCCTTCAACGCAATGCGATACCCATTCGGCCGCAGTTCGAGATTGTCGCGGATGTGAATGACCGGCGGCAAAAAGCCGATTTCCTGCGCGAACTTCTTGCGAATGCCCTTGATGCGCTTGAGCAACTCGCCGTCGCTGTTGCGATCGACGAGCGGAATCAGGCGATACCCCACCTCCAGCCCGAGCGGATCGATGAGCGACACGTCTTCCCAGCTCGCCTCCGCATTCTCCGCCGACGCAGCCGCCGCGCTCGCCTGGAGCGGCGTGACATCGGTGACGGCGCTTTTCTTCTTCGCTTCGGCACGCTTGTTCATCGTGCGCGCGGCATAGACGAGGCCGCCGCCGAGCAGCATGAACGCGAAGTGCGGCATGCCCGGAATCAGACCCATCACGCCGATGATGACGCCCGTGATCATCAGCACGCGCGGGTTCTGGAACAACTGTCCGGTCAACTGCGTGCCGATGTCTTCCTCGGTCGCGACGCGCGACACGATCACGCCCGCCGCCGTCGAGATGATGAGCGACGGAATCTGCGCGACGAGGCCATCGCCGATCGTGAGCAGCGTGTAGTTGGTCGCCGCGTGCCCGAAGTCCATGTCGTGCTGGAGCATGCCGACGATCAGTCCGCCGACCACGTTGATCACCATGATCAGCAGGCCCGCGATCGCATCGCCGCGCACGAACTTGGAGGCGCCGTCCATCGATCCGTAGAACTCGGCTTCCTGCGCCACGCTCTGGCGGCGCTTTTTCGCGGTTTCCTCGTTGATGAGGCCGGCGTTCAGGTCGGCGTCGATGGCCATCTGCTTGCCGGGCATCGCGTCGAGGGTGAAGCGCGCGCCGACTTCCGCGATACGTCCCGCGCCCTTCGTGATCACCATGAAGTTGATGATCATCAGAATCACGAACACGACGATGCCGACCGCGAAATTCCCGCCGACGAGAAAGTGCCCGAACGATTCGATCACCTGACCCGCCGCGTCCGGGCCGGTGTGACCTTCGAGCAGCACGATACGCGTCGACGCGACATTCAGCGACAGGCGCAGCAGCGTCGAGAACAGCAGCACGCTCGGGAACGCCGCGAAATCGAGCGGCTTTTGCGTGTACATGCTGACGAGCAGCACCATCACCGACAGCGCGATGTTGAAGGTGAACAGCAGATCGAGCAGGAACGACGGCAAGGGCAGAATCATCATGCCCAGGATCATGCAGATCAGGATCGGGCCGGCGAGGGCTCGCAAGTTCTGCGTGCCCAGCGCGTCGGGCCGTTTGGCGAAAAATCCAGCGCGCGCGTTCATGCTGCGGCTCCATTGTCAGTGTTGTCGCCGGACAGAGCCTCTGCGGCTTCCCTGTCGGCGTCGGCGTCGGATACGCCGCCTTTGTCCAGTTCCTTCGGCACGTCGAGATCGGACGGTTCGTCCGGCTCGATGCCGCCATCTTCCCGGTAGCGCTTGAGCTGATAGACCCACGCCAGCACTTGCGCGACCGCGCCGTAGAGCGCGCCTGGAATCTCGCGGTTGATCTCGACGTTGTGATACAGCGCGCGCGCGAGCGGCGGCGCTTCGAGCAGCGGCACGTTGTTCTCCCGGCCCAGCTCGCGGATGCGCGCCGCGACCAGGTTCACACCCTTCGCGACGACCTTCGGCGCGCGCATCTGGCCGTCGGTGTATTTCAGCGCGACGGCGAAGTGCGTCGGGTTCGTGACGATCACATCGGCGGTCGGAATCGCCTGCATCATCCGGCGACGCGCCGCCGCGCGCTGCTGCTGGCGGATCTTGCCCTTGATGTGCGGATCGCCTTCGCTTTCCTTGTGCTCGCGCTTCACTTCTTCCTTGCTCATGCGCAGCTTCTTCGCATGCGAGTAGAGCTGATACGGCACGTCGACGGCGGCGACGAGAAACAGTCCGCCGATCGCCATGCCGCAGCACACGAAAATCAGATGCATCGCGTCGGCGAGCGCCAGACCGAGCGGCTTCGTCAGGAGACCAAGCACTTCGGCCTTGCGGCTCCAGATCGCCGAGCCCGCCATGCCGCCGACGACGATCGTCTTCAGCATCGACATGCCGAGCTGAACCGGCCCTTGCGCGGAGAAAATCTTGCCGAGGCCGCTGATTGGATTCAGGCGCCCGAAGTTCGGCGCGAGCGGCTTCGTCGTGATGAGCCAGCCGCCGAGGGCCATCGGTGCGGCGAGCGCGGCGAAACCGGCGAGCGCGAGGACCGGCAGCACGGCGAGCATGCCTTCCCTGCCCGCGTTCGCCGCGCCGATCATCATCTGGCGCGTGTCGAGCACGGTCGCGTGATCGAAGGTGAACGCGCCGCGCAGAATAGACTGCAAATGCTGGCTGATCGGCCCCGACAGACCCCACACGCCGAAAAATCCCGCCGCGAGCAGCGCGAAAGACGCGAGTTCCCGCGAACGCGCGACCTGACCTTCCTCACGCGCCTTTTCCAGGCGCTTGGGAGTCGCTGATTCGGTTTTTTCGAGATCGCTTTCTTCTGCCACCGGGCCTTGCTCCGTTGCTTCCGTCGTTTTCAGATGCGAGCGGCGCGAAGCCGCTTTTTGATGAAAGCGATTATTGCGGAATGCGTCGAGCAGCTATCGGCGGATAAAGCCGGAGAAAAGGGGGTTATTCGGCCGATGAAAGCGCGGCAAAGAAAAGCGGCGCGCGCCCCATGCGAAGCGCGCGCCGTGCGAGAGGCGAAATGTGGCGATCAGGCGCCCGGAACGCGGCCGTCCGGGCCGTAGAAGCCGCTCTTCGACGGAGCGACCTGCAAGGCGGCCAGGGCCTTCCGGTTGTATTCCATGCGGGTGCGGATCAGCACGCCGTTGTTGTTGTTGCCCTGCTTCGCGCGGCGGGCGGCGGCGGTGAGCAGCGCCCATTGCTCGGCGATCGCGTTGTCGTCCGCGGCCGCCGCTTCCATGCCCGCGAAACCGGCAGGGAAACCGAGCGCTTTCAACTGTTCGTCGCGCGCTTTTTCGAGGACGGAGATGCGCTCCGTGAGCGCGGTCTTGTTCTGAACGATCTCGGGCAGCGCCGGAAGCGGCTGCGCGGCGATCAGCGCTTTTTCCTCATCGGCGAGGAGAGTTTCGAAGGCCTGAACAGCGGCGACTTCTTCGGTGACAGTGGCAAGCAGGGCGTCTTTCATTGCATCGCTCATGAAGCAGAAGCGGTTTCAAAAAGCCGCCCGGTTTCGCGAACGCCCGCCGTCACGCGCTCATCGCACGCCAGGGAAGCGCTCAGCCGCCGGTCGGCGGGGTTCTCGTTTGCAGCAGATCGCGGGCGGTGCTCAGAATGCCGTCGGCGATCTTGCTGGTGTCCATCTTCAGGCTGCCGTCGCGGATCGCGGACTTGATCGACTCGACTTTCGCCGTGTCGATGTCCGATCCGTTCGACGCGCGCAGGTCGCTCGAAAGCGACGACAGGCTCACCGTCGAATTCTTCGCGGGGCTCGCGCCGGTTTGCGATTGCTGCACGGCGCCCCCGGCACCTTTTGCGTCGCTTTGCGACGCGCGTTGCAGGTTGTCTTGAAGGCCTGCCATGGAGGTGTTGCTATTCGTTTCGATCTTCACGATGTCCATTCCCGAACGTGTTGAGTCCTTTAACGGCGACGGGTCTTGAAAACTTTACCCTGCCGGAGAACCGCCAACCGCCGTTCGCTGCGCTTATTGCCTTCAAAGCCTTATCTGGCGGGCGTCAAGCGCATTTGCAACAAAATGAAACAAGTGTGGGGGACCGAACAAATGCCTTTTTACAGCGACACTTCCACCGTCTGACTGTCCTTCACGATGCCGCTGATGATCTGGCCACCGGCAGTTTTTACACGTATTTGCTGACCCGGCGACGCGTTGTTCATCGCGGTGCCTTCGGCCGAAATCGAAAAGCCGGAGCCGCCGGCGACCACGCGCACGTTTTGGCCGATCGACACCGAGCTCGCCGCGCGCAACATGTCGGTGCGCAGCGGCAGGCCGGCGGGCACGCGCGACAGCGCGACCGCGCCGACGGCCTGCGCCGGATCGGTGACGATGGCCTGCGGCATCGCGGTGATGTCGCCGTCGCGGGCGACCAGATCGGCGTTGCTCAGCACTTCGCCCGGCGCGATCGCGCGCGCGGCCGAATAGTAAGTGGCGTTGATCGACACCCGCGCCTGCACGTAGAGCGTCCACGGACGCTCGCCGACACAGCGCACGCCGACGGTCAGGCGGCCCCAGAGCCGCGCGCCCGTCGGCATGAACGGATCGAGCGCGGAGCAGGCGGCGAGGCCGCGCGGAAAAACCGGCGTGACGGTGATATCGACCTTGCCCGGCAACCCCGCGGCCTGCTGCTGCAGAAAGTTGAGCGCGGCGACGCGGATCGATTCGCCGTCCTGCGTCGTCGCGGACGCGCCAGCAGCGGGCGGCAACGTGGCGACCGCAGCGGCCGATGGATTGAAGCTCACGCGCCGCATCGGCGATGCGGCGACAGGCGTCGCTGGGCTGGCCGCGACGGGTCTCGCATTCGCGTTGCGGGCGACACCATCGTCGCGCGTCACGACGACGGGCATCACATCGCGGGAAGCGGAAGCAACCGGCGCTCTCTGGAGCACGGGCGCCGGCGCGGGAGCCGGTGCCGCCGCGGTCGCGCGCGCGGGCTTCGCTTCGCTCGGCCCGGGAATGACGATCATGCCGCTCGCGTCGTTCATCGAGTCGTCGGCGGCGTCGGCGCGGGCGTCTAGTTCGAGTGCGGCGTTGCGCATCGCGGCGTCGGCGGCGCGGGCAGCGGCGCGATATCCGCTCGGGCGCGCCGTGTCGGGCGCGGGCGTCGTCGCGACCGGCGCCGGCGCACGCGAAACGGGCGCATTCAGGCTTTTCGCCATGTCGGCCGCGGCGGCTGGATTGGTTTCCGCGTTCCCCGGAATGACGATCGGGCCGTCGCCCTGCTGCGCATGCGCGCCCGCGACGGCCATGAATAGCGACACGCCGGCCAGACCGCACAGCGTGCGGCGCGCGAACGTTGCTGCGGCGCGAGCCGTAGGGTTCGATGCACGCTTCGCGGACCTGCTCATGGACTTTCTCCGTACCTGATTCGATCGGGCCGCACACGATGCGGCGACTGCCTTGATCCGATGACGGCACGTAAGCGCACCCGCCATCGGCTACGAAACGAATTCTAGATATCGGCCCGCCGACGCAAGCGCCGAATAGAGGCCCCGTTTCCCGGTTATTCGTCGGATTAGTTATTGCGCGCCGCTCCTAAGATGCGTGTCATGCAAAAAGGCCTCGGCGCTGCCGACAGGAGAAACCGCAATGCTAGACAGACTCGACAAGGAATTCGCATTTGGCCGTGAGGCGCTCGATGTGCGCGCTTACCGGCAGGAATTGCTGTCGTCGAATATCGCCAACGCCGACACGCCCGGCTACAAGGCGCGCGACGTCGATTTCTCGAGCGCGCTCGCGGGCGCGCTCAAGCAGGGCGGCGGCGCCTCGAACAACGCGACGCTGAAGATGGCGCAACCCGTCAGCGTGAGCGTGAGCGGCGGCATGGCGGCGACGGCCAAGGGTCACATGAGCGGCACGTCGACGCTTTCCGCGTCGGGCGGCTCGAGCGACGACTACGGCAAGCTCGCCTATCGCGTGCCGAGCCAGCCGTCGCTCGACGGCAACACGGTCGACCTCGACGCCGAGCGCGTGCAGTTCGCGGACAACGCGCTGCACTTCGAGGCGGGCATGACTGTGCTGTCGTCGCAGATCAAATCGATGTTGTCGGCGATTACGTCGAATAGTTGAGCGCAGCAGGAGAACACATGCCCTCTTTGATGAACATCTTCAACGTCGCCGGCTCGGCGATGTCCGCTCAGGCGCAGCGCCTGAACGTCACCGCGTCGAACCTCGCGAACGCGGACAGCACGACCGGCCCGGACGGTCAGCCGTACAAGGCGAAGCAGGTCGTGTTCGCGGTCGATCCGCTCGGCGGCGCGCGCACCGCGTCCGGCCAGCAGGTCGGCGGCGTGCAGGTGACCGGCGTGATCGACGATCCGAGCCCGATGAAAACCAGCTACGACCCGAGCAACCCGGCGGCAAACGCGGACGGCTATGTGACGCTGCCCAATGTCGATCCGGTGCAGGAGATGGTCAACATGATTTCCGCGTCGCGTTCCTATCAGGCGAACGTCGAAACGCTCAACACCGCCAAGCAATTGATGCTCAAGACCCTGACCATCGGAACCTGATCAAGACATTCAAGGAACACAACGTGACGACCAGCACAACCATCGGCAGCAACGGCACCACGGTGTCGCAGACGCTGCTCGACACCATGAACGGCGCGTCGTCGAGTTCGTCGACGTCGTCGTCGAGCTCGGCGACGGGCACGCAATCGGCGTCGGATCTGCAGAACACCTTCCTCACGCTGCTCGTGACGCAGTTGAAGAATCAGGATCCGACCAACCCCGCCGACAGCTCGCAGATGACCTCGCAGCTCGCGCAGATCAACACGGTGACGGGCATCGGCCAGTTGAACACGTCGCTGTCCTCGCTCGCGACGCAGCTTTCCGCGGGCCAGCAGACGCAGGCCGCGCTGCTAATCGGCTCGAACGTGCTCGCGGCGGGCAACAGCGTGACGGTGTCGAACGGCGCGTCGTCGAGCTTCGGCGTGCAACTGGCGAACGACGTGAGCGATCTCCAGATCGTCGTGAAGAACGCGTCGGGCCAGATCGTCAACACGCTCGACCTCGGCGCGCAGGGCGCGGGCGTCGTGCCGGTGACGGGCTGGACGCCGGTCGATTCGAAGGGCGCCACGCTCGCCAACGGCAGCTACACGATCACCGCGCAGGGCACGATCAACGGCCAGCAGGCGACCGCGACGACCCTGTCGGCGGCGCAGGTGCAGAGCGTCGTGCAGATGTCGGGCGGCGCTCCGGGCCTCAAGCTCTCGAACGGCTCCACGGTAGCGCTGACGGGCGTCGCGTCCATCCTTTAATCACCCAATTTCAGGACGAGCGCGGACTCGTCACCGGAGAAAGACATGAGCTACCAACAAGCACTGAGCGGTCTGGGCGCCGCATCGAGCGACCTCGACGTCATCGGCAACAACATCGCGAACGCGAATACGGTCGGCTTCAAGCAGGGCGCCGCGCAATTCGCCGACATGTACGCGAACTCGATGGCCACCGCCGTGAGCAACCAGATCGGCATCGGCACGCAACTCGCCGAAGTGCAGCAGCAGTTCTCGCAAGGCACGATCACGACGACCAATCAGGCGCTCGACGTCGCGATCAACGGCAACGGCTTCTATCAGTTGTCGAACAACGGCTCGACCGTGTACTCGCGCAACGGCGTGTTCCACCTCGACAACCAGGGCCGCATCGTCAATTCGGCGGGCTTGCAGCTGATGGGTTACGCGGCGAACGCGAACGGCGTGGTCAACAGCGCGAGCACCGTGCCGCTGACGGTGCCGACGTCCAACGTCGCGCCGACCGCGACCAAGAACATCACGGCTGCGTTCAACCTGAACTCGCAGGACACCGCGCCGACGGGCACGTTCGATCCGACCGACTCGACCACCTTCAACCATTCGACTTCCGTCGACGTGTACGACTCGCTCGGCGGCACGCAGAAGGTGTCCGTGTACTTCGCGAAGAGCGCGACCGCGAATACCTGGCAGGCGTACGCGACCTACGGCGACCCGGCCGGCTCGCCGATTTCGCTCGGCACGATGACGTTCAACTCGTCCGGCACGCTGACCTCGACGACGGACTCGAGCGGCGCGGCGACGGCGGCATCGGGCAAGTTCACCTTCTCGATTCCCAACGGCGCGGACGGCGGCGCGACGCAGCAGGCGCTCACGATCGACCTCAACGGCACGACGCAGTACGGCGCGAAAGACGGCGTGACGAACATCGTGCAGGACGGCAACAGCACGGGCGAGCTGACGGGCTTCACGGTCGGCAGCGACGGCACCCTGACGGGCAACTACTCGAACGGCGAAACGAAGGCGCTCGGGCAGATCGCCATCGCCAACTTCAACAACCAGAACGGTTTGCAGGACCTCGGCGGCAACGTCTACGCGCAGACCGCGGCGTCGGGCGCGCCCCAGGTCGGCGTGCCGGGCTCGACCAACCACGGCACGCTGCAGGGTGGCGCGGTGGAGAACTCCAACGTCGACCTGACGAGCGAACTCGTGAATCTGATCACCGCGCAGCGCAACTATCAGGCGAACGCGCAGACGATCAAGACGCAGCAGACCGTCGATCAGACGCTGATCAATCTGTAATCGGCGTGCCCACGCGAATTTGACGCAAGAGAAGAAGGAAGCGATTCATGGACCGTCTGATCTACACCGCGATGACCGGCGCAAGCCAGGCGCTCGAGCAGCAGGCCGTCGTGGCGAACAACCTCGCGAACACGTCGACCACGGGTTTCAAGGCGCAGCTCGCGGCGTTCCGCCAGGTGCCGATGTCGTTCGAGAACCAGTCCGCCGATGGCACGACGCGCACCTTCGTGCTGTCGTCGACGCCGAACGCGGACTACTCGGCAGGCCCGATCCAGCAGACGGGCAATCCGCTCGACGTCGCGGTTCAGGGCCAGGGCTGGCTGTCGGTGCAGGCCGCGGACGGCAGCGAGGCGTACACGCGCGCGGGCAATCTGCATGTGGATCAGAACGGCCAGCTCGTCACGGCCAACAACCTGCCGGTGCTGGGCAACAGCGGGCCGCTGTCGATTCCGCCGGGCGCGGAAGTGACGGTCGGCAAGGACGGCACGATCTCCGCGCTGGTTCCGGGCGACCCGCCGACGGCCATCGCGGTCGTGGATCAGCTGAAGCTCGTGAATCCCGATCCGGCGACGCTCACGCGCGGCGATGACGGACTCTTTCGCACCGCGACGGGCGATCCCGCCGACGCGGACCCGAACGTCGTCGTGACCGGTGGCGCGCTCGAAGGCAGCAACGTGAATCCGGTCTCCGCGATGGTCTCGATGATCACCAACGCCCGGCAATTCCAGATGCAGACGAAGCTGATGGAATCGGCCGACCAGAACGAACAGTCGGCCAACAAGCTGCTCAACTTCTCTTAAGCGGCGAACGCCAGCAACACAGGATACGAAACAAGATGAATCGCTCTCTCTACATCGCCGCGACCGGCATGAATGCGCAGCAGGCGCAGATGGACACCATCTCGAACAACCTCGCCAACGTGAGCACGAACGGCTTCAAGGGCTCGCGCGCGGTGTTCGAGGATCTGCTGTATCAGACCACGCGCCAGCCGGGCGCGAATTCCACGCAGCAGACCGAGCTCGCCTCGGGCGTGCAGCTCGGCACCGGCGTGCAGCAGGTCGCGACCGAGCGCCTCTACACGCAGGGCAACCTGCAACAGACCGGCAACTCGAAGGATGTCGCGATCAACGGCCAGGGCTTCTTCCAGGTGACGATGCCCGACGGCACGACCGCCTACACGCGCGACGGCTCGTTCCAGACCAATTCGCAGGGCCAGCTCGTCACGTCGAGCGGCTATCAGGTCAACCCGGCGATCACGATTCCGCAGAACGCGACGGCGATCACCATCGGCTCGGACGGCACGGTGTCGGTGACGACCGCGAGCAGCTCGACGAGCACGACCGTCGGCCAGATCACGCTCGCGACGTTCATCAATCCGGCCGGCCTCGATGCGCGCGGCGAGAACCTGTTCTCGGAGACGAGCAGCTCGGGTGCGCCGAACGTCTCGCAGCCGGGGCTGAACGGCGCGGGCTCGCTGCAGCAGGGTTACGTGGAAGCGTCGAACGTGAACGTCGTGCAGGAGCTGGTCAACATGATCCAGACCCAGCGCGCGTACGAGATCAACAGCAAGGCCGTCACCACGTCCGACCAGATGCTGCAGACGCTTTCGCAGATGCAGGTTTGAAGTCACGCTCAACCAGAGTCACCACGATGTCGCCTACTCAAATTCTTTCGCGCGTTTCGATGGCCGCGCTCATTGCGGCGGTCGCCGCGTGCGGCCTCGTGCCGAAAGAGCCGATCATCCAGCAACCGATGACCGCGCGTCCGCCGCAGCCGCCCGTCGGCACGCGTTCGCCCGGCGCGATCTACAACGCGGGCTACGCCGGACGGCCGCTGTTCGAAGACCAGCGTCCGCGCAACGTGGGCGACATCCTGACCATCGTGATTTCGGAAAACGTCAACGCGACGAAGTCGTCGGCGGCGAACACCAATCGCGGCGGCAACGCGTCGTTCGCGGTGCCGACGGTGCCGGGCGTCTTCGGCGGCCTCTTCAACAACACGAACCTGTCGGCGACGGGCGCCAACAAGTTCACCGCGACGGGCGGCGCGAGCGCGGCCAATACGTTCAGCGGCACGCTGACCGTCACCGTCACGGACGTTCTGCCCAACGGGAATCTGATGGTGAGCGGCGAAAAGCAGATGCTCATCAACCAGGGCAACGAATTCGTGCGCTTCTCGGGCGTCGTCAATCCGACGACGATCTCGGGCAGCAACACCGTGTTCTCCACGCAAGTCGCCGACGCGAAGATCGAGTATTCGGCGAAGGGTTATATCGACGAAGCTGAAAACATGGGCTGGCTCCAACGCTTCTTCCTCAACGTCGCGCCGTTCTGATCATGAATCCGTTTCTCCGTTTCGTTTCGTTCTCGCTCGCAGCCGCGCTCGTCGCAATCGGTTCGGCGCAACATGCGCACGCCGAGCGCCTGAAAGACCTCGTCTCGTTCCAGGGCGTGCGGGACAATCCGCTGATCGGTTACGGTCTCGTCGTCGGTCTCGACGGCACCGGCGATCAGACCATGCAGACACCGTTCACGACGCAGTCGCTCACCAACATGCTCGGCAACCTGGGCATCACGGTGAACTCGGCGACGGCTTCGAACATGCAGTTGAAGAACGTCGCCGCCGTGATGGTGACGGCGACGCTGCCGCCGTTCGCGCGCCCCGGCGAAGCGATCGACGTGACCGTGTCTTCGCTCGGCAACGCGAAGAGCCTGCGTGGCGGCACGCTGCTGATGGCGCCGCTGAAGGGCGCCGACGGCCAGGTCTACGCGATGGCGCAGGGCAATCTCGTCGTCGGCGGAGCGGGCGCGAGCGCGAACGGCAGCAAGGTGCAGGTCAACCAGCTCGCGGTGGGCCGCATCTCGGCCGGCGCGATCGTCGAGCGCGGGGTGCCCTCGGCGCTGCAGCAGCAGGGCGGCGTCATGCAGATGGAACTGCGCGAGATGGACTTCGACACGACGCAGCGCATCGTCGCCGCGGTGAACAACCAGTTCGGCTCGGGCACGGCGCTCGCGCTCGACGGCCGCACCATTCAGCTGCGCGCGCCGCAGGACGCGAGCGAGCAGGTGTCGTTCATGGCGCAGTTGCAAAACATCGACGTGCGTCCGGCGCAGGCCGCCGCGAAGGTGATCCTGAACGCGCGCACCGGCTCCATCGTGATGAACCAGATGGTCACGCTGCAGAACTGCGCGGTCGCGCACGGCAATCTGTCGGTCGTCATCAACACGAAGACGGCGGTGAGCCAGCCGGGCGCGTTCTCGAACGGCCAGACGGTCGCGGCGAAGGAATCGTCGATTCAGCTCAAGCAGGACAGCGGTGCGCTCAAGATGCTGAGCGCGGGCGCGAATCTCGCGGATGTCGTGAAGGCGCTCAACGCGCTCGGCGCGACGCCGGCGGATCTCATCTCCATCCTTCAGTCGATGAAGGCCGCGGGGGCGCTGCGCGCAGACCTCGAAATCATCTAAGGAACAGGGCTCATGAACTCGAACACGACCGGCATCGCCAGCACCGCGTTGGCATCGACCGATACGACGAGCGGCTTGTCGAGCCTGTCGAACCGTTTCGCGCTCGATACGCAGGGCTTCGACGCGTTGCGCGCACAGGCCGGCGCGAACCCGCAGCAGGGACTCAAGGAAGCGGCCAAGCAGTTCGACGCCGTATTCACGCAGATGATGCTCAAGAGCATGCGCGACGCGACGCCGTCGGACAGCCCGTTCGAATCGAACGATTCGAAGTCGTTCACGTCGATGCTCGATCAACAGTTGTCACAGCAGATGTCGTCAAAGGGCATCGGCGTCGCGGACATGATGCTCAAGCAACTGATGCGCAATTCGGGCGCGCAGACCGGCGACAGCGCCAAGGCCGGCGGCACGATGAACGCGATGCAGGCGCTCGGCGGCATGGCGGGCGGCAGCGGCGATCTCGACGCGAACGCGGGCAATCTCGCCGCGATGAACGCGATGGCGAAGGCTTACGCCGCGGCGCAAGCCAACAAGAGCAGCGCGTCGCTGGCGGGCAAGGGTTATTCGGCGGCGGATTCGCTCGAAGCGCCCGCGCGTGGCAACGGCTCGGACAAGGTCAACGCGTTCGTCGACCGCCTGGCGGTGCCGGCGCAGGCCGCGAGCGCGGCGACGGGCATTCCGGCGCGCTTCATCATCGGACAGGCGGCGCTCGAATCGGGCTGGGGCAAGCGCGAGATCAAGAATTCGAACGGCTCGACGAGCCACAACATCTTCGGCATCAAGGCGAATAAGGACTGGACGGGCAAGACCGTCGATTCGGTCACGACGGAATACATCAACGGCCGTCCGCAGAAGGTCGTGGAACGCTTCCGCGCCTACGATTCGTACGAGGAAGCGCTCACCGATTACGCGAGCGTGATCAAGAACAATCCGCGCTATGCGCCGGTGATCCAGGCTTCGCGCGATGTCGCGGGCTTCGCGCACGGCATGCAGAAGGCGGGCTACGCGACCGATCCGCAGTACGCGAAGAAGCTCATCTCGATCATGCGTCAGATCGTCTGACGGCGATGCGCGGTCCGCGCGCGCAATCCGCCGATGTTTGCGGCCGCATTTTTGCTGGAAAGAGCATCGCGCGCGCATCTTTGCGATAGTCGGGCGCGCATTTGTTCGGATCTTTTACGGCAGCAAACGTTTTACGTTCGTAGGGACGGCGCACCACATACATTTTTCGCGCGGCGACCCTAAACTTTCGAAGAGGTATGCCGCTAACCTGAATAATCGAGGTGCCGGACCAATTCGGTTCGGACCGACGCGCGATGTTCGGGGATTTGAGCGGCGCGCGAGCACAATGAACACGGCTAGCACCATGAACACCAATCAAATGCATGACGTTGCCGACGAGGACATCGCGCCGATCGTGGATTTCGGCCGGCGTAATCCGCTTGAAATCGGCGTGGCTTTGCGCAATCTCGCCAATCGCGGCGACTTTCTGACGGCGCAATACGGCGACGGGCAAATCGTTACGCGTTTGCTCGACGTCGATGTGACCGCGCACCGTTTCACTTTCGACTGGGGCGGTCTCGAAGCGCAGAACCGCGGCGTGCTCGCGTCGCAGAGGCTGATTTTCAGCGCTGCGCCGGATGGCGTGCGCGTCGAGTTCACGACGCCGACGCCGCGCGAGACGATGTTCGACGGCCGCCCGGCGTTCGAAGCCGAGTTTCCGCCGGTGCTGTATTACATGCAGCGGCGCGAGTATTTCCGCGTCGAGGCGCCGGTGCTCGATCCTTACATTTGCACGGGCACGCTGCCGGATGGCGAACGGTTCCGCTTCGAGGTGCATGATCTGTCGTTGGGCGGCGTGGCGTTGCGCACGACCGACGAGCGCGTGGCGGACCTCGAAATGGGCATCGTGCTGCAGGATGCCGAATTGCATTTCAGCGCGAATGGCAGGGTGACGCTGGATATGAAGCTGGTGTCCCACCGGGAGTCGACGACGGCGAAGGGGGATCGTCGATATACCATCGGGTTCAAGTTTGTTTCCATGCCGGGGTCGGCGGAGAATACCCTCCAGCGGTTGATTACTCAGCTGGAGATGAAGCGGCGGTCTTTGGCGAAGTAGGGTTTTGCTTTTGCTTTTGCTGTTGCTTTCGCCGGATCCCATTTTCGCGTCGGTCTATTGGCACTGCCCCTGTGCGGGGCGGCAGTCACTTTCTTTGCTGCTGCAAAGAAAGTA
>NZ_CAJMZL010000014.1:0-191345 GCF_905220305.1 Caballeronia sp. J97
ATTTTTTTGGCACGATGACATCGAATCCACCCGCCCGCCGGATCCGCGCCAATGCCGCCCCTTACGCCATCGCAACGACCGTCGATCCCGCGCACCGTCTGGGCGCTGGGCCTCGTCAGCCTCTTCATGGATCTGTCGTCGGAGCTCGTGCATGCGCTCTTGCCGGTCTACCTCGTCACGACGATGGGCATGAGCGTCGCCGCGCTCGGCATGCTGGAAGGGGCCGCCGAAGCGACCGCGATGATCGTGAAGGTGTTTTCCGGATCGCTGAGCGACTGGCTGGGGCGCCGCAAGGGCCTGCTGCTCTTCGGCTACGGTCTTGCCGCATTGACCAAGCCGCTTTTTCCGCTCGCCGAAACACCCGCGGTGGTCGTGACCGCGCGTCTCGTCGACCGCTTCGGCAAGGGCATTCGCGGCGCGCCGCGCGATGCGCTGGTCGCGGACGTCGCGCCGCCCGGGATCCGTGGCGCCTGCTTCGGCCTGCGTCAGTCGATGGACACGATAGGCGCGTTCGCCGGACCGATGCTCGCCATCGTGCTGATGCTCGCGTTCTCCGACGACATCCGCACGGTGCTCTGGTTCGCGACGGTGCCGGCATTCGTCGCCGTCGTCATCATTCTCTTCGGCGTGCGCGACGCGGAAGGTGCGCCCGCGCCACGCGCGACGTTCCGCTCGCCGCTTCACTGGCATTCGATGCGCGCATTCCCGGGACGCTACTGGTACGTCGTCGGAATCGGCGCGATCTTCACGCTCGCGCGCTTCAGCGAGGCGTTTCTCGTGCTGCGCGCGCGCCAGACCGGGCTCGATATCGCCTGGATTCCCGCCGTGATGGTCGTGATGAGCCTCACGTATTCGGCGAGCGCCTATCCGGTCGGCGTGCTGTCCGATCGATGGGGCCGGCGCGCACTGCTCGCGTGCGGCCTCGCGCTGCTGATCGCGGCCGATGTCCTGCTCGGCGCGGGATCGTCGATGCTCACGCTGTTCGCGGGCGTCGCCGTGTGGGGCCTGCACATGGGCTTCACGCAGGGCATTCTCGCGGCAATGGTCGCCGAATCGGCGCCGCCTTCGCTGCGCGGCACGGCATTCGGCGTGTTCAATCTCGCGAGCGGCGTCTGCATGGTGCTGTCCGGCGCGATCGCGGGCTGGATCTGGGATCGCCATGGCGCGCCGGCGACCTTCCTCACCGGCGCCGCGCTCGCGCTGGTGCCGCTGGTCATGTGCCTCGTGACGCCGCGCTCGCTCGCCGCGCTCAAGCCACCGGAATCGGATTCTCCGTCACGAACTGATTGAACTGCTCGACGAACGCGTGTTCGCCCGGTCCGGCGTTGTCGCGCATCGGCTTCGCGGCGTCGACCACGACTTCCGTCGTCGCTTCGGGCAGCTTCGTCATCACCTCGGCGATGAACGCATCGAGCGGCATCGCGCGCGGATCGCCGCTCTTGTGGATCAGGTCCGTATCGACCCACGGCGGCGCGATTTCGAGCACGCGCACGTTCGAGTCGCGCAGCACGAAGCGTTGCGACATCGAATACGAATGGATCGCCGCCTTGGTCGCCGAATACAGCGCGGTCGCGGCGAGCGGCACGAACGCGAGCACCGAGCTGTTGTTGACGATCCAGGCGCGCGGCTGCGTCTTCAGATGCTCGACGAAAGCAGCGCTCACGCGCACCGGGCCGAGCAGATTCGTTTCGACGAGACGCACGGCCCCCGCGTCGTCGAGCGGGCCGGCGGCATCGTCGAACGGCATGATGCCCGCGTTGTTGATGACGACGTTCAGCGCCGGATAGCGTGCGATCAACTGCTGCGCGACCGCGCGAATCTGCTGCGCATCGCCGATATCGAGCTCGATCGTGTCGATGCCCGGATTCGCGCTCGCCACTTCGTCGAGCAACGCACGGCGACGCCCCGCGACGATCACCTTGTTGCCGAGCCGATGAAACGCTTCGGCCAGCGCCCGCCCGATGCCCGACGTGCCGCCCGTGATGAAAATGGTGTTTCCCGTCATGTCCATGATGTCAGTCCTCGTGGCTCGCGGGATGATTCAGGCGGCGTAGCGCGCGGCTGGCGTGTCGGTCGACAGCTCGGGGGCCATCGCCTGCCGCGCCGCTTCGTAGACGTCCCATTTCGCGCCGTCGTGCAGCGAGGGAATCGTCACCAGTTCGCCGCGATCGAATCCGACGAGCGCCGCGTCGACCATGTCGCCTGCCGACATCACGATTGCCTTGTCGAGATTCTCGAGCGGCAGGCCGCCCGTTTCCCAGAAGTCGGTCGCCGTGGCGCCGGGCAGCACGGCCTGAATGCGCACGCCCTTGGCGGCCAGCTCGCGATGCAACGATTGACTGAACGCCAGCACGAACGCCTTGGTGTCGCCGTACACGCCGTTGAGAATCTCCGGCGCGATGCTGACGATCGACGCGATATTGATGACCGCGCCCTTGCCGCGCGCCACGAAGGCGGGCGCCGCCGCATACGTGAGTCGCGTGAGCGCGGTCACGTTCAGATCGATCATGCGCGTCATCGCGTCGACGTCGCTGTCGAGCAAAGGCGTATGCGTGCCGATGCCCGCGTTGTTCACGAGCAGCGTGATGCTCGCGTCCTGCTTCAGCTTCGCTTCGACGGCGGCGAGCGCGCGACGGTCGTTCAGATCGGCGTCGAGGATCTCCACGCTGCGGCGCGTCTCGTTGGTGATGCGCTCGGCGAGCGTCGCGAGACGATCGCGATTGCGCGCGACGAGAATCAGGTCGTAGCCGCGGCGCGCGAGGCGCTCCGCATAGACCGCGCCGATTCCGGAAGACGCGCCCGTGACGAGCGCCGTGCCGAGGTATGTCTGCGTCATGATTTCACTCCGTCTGGAAACAAAAGGTGTTTGCGTGAGTGAATTCTGGCCCGGATTGACGATGGCGCAAATGACGTATATGGTACGTTTTCAGGACATCAACGCGGACAAACGGACACGGACACGAACATGCATCGCGTCGGCTATTTGTTGAGCGAAGGCTTCCAGGTGATGGCGCTCGCATCGCAATCGGTGTTCGAGTACGCGAACCACACGGCGGGCGAAGCGTTCTACAGCATCGAAAATTATTCGACGGCGGGCGGAGAAGTGCGCTCGTCGCTCGGCATGAAAATCGACACGCGGCCGATCACTCCGCGCACCGCGATGAATACGTGGATCGCGGCGGGCGTCAACGATCCGCTCGCGTCGCCCGCGCCCGCCGGCGTGCTCGCGTTCCTGCGCCGCACGGCGAAGCGCGCGCGGCGCATCGCGGGCATCTGCACCGGCGGCTTCGTGCTGGCGGAAGCGGGCCTGCTCGCGAACCGGCGCGCGACCACGCACTGGGCCTACGCGCGCGACATGCAGCAGCGCTTCGCGGATGTGCGCGTGGAAGAAGACCGCATCTTCATCGTCGATGGCCCGATCTGGACCTCGGCGGGCATGACCGCGGGGCTCGATCTCGCGCTCGCGATGGTCGAGAAGGATCTCGGCGCGGAGATCGCGCGCTCGGTCGCGCACAAGCTCGTGATGCATCAGCGTCGCGCGGGCGGGCAATCGCAGCATTCGGAGATGCTCGATCTCGCGCCGAAATCGGATCGCATCCAGAACGCGCTGAACTATGCGCGCAAGCATCTGAGCCGGCCTTTGACGGTCGAGGAACTCGCGGGCGAGGCGCATCTGAGCCCGCGGCAGTTCAGCCGCGTGTTCACGCTGGAGACGGGGCAGTCGCCGGCGAAGGCCGTCGAAGGCTTGCGGCTGGAAGCGGCGCGTCTGATGATCGAGCAGAGCCGTCACTCGCTCGAAACGATCGCGCAGGAGACGGGCTTCCGGGACCGGCGGCATATGCGCGAGGCGTTCATGCGCGGCTTCGGCGTGCCGCCGCAGGAAGTGCGGCGCGAGGCGCGGGCGTCGGGCTGATACCCTGCTTTTTCGAGCACTACAACGTCGAGGACATGCCGTGTTGAAGATCGACCCTGCCCGCTTGCTGAAAGACCTTCGCCATCTGCGCGCGTTCGGCGCGAACGGCCCGGGCGTCGTGCGCCTGTCGCTGTCATCCGTCGATATGGATGCGCGCCGCTGGCTCGCCGGCCGCATGAACGAAGCGGGACTCACCGCGACGATCGACGGCGTCGGCACCGTGTTCGGCCGCTCGCGCAATGCGGGCCCCGCGCTCCTGATCGGCTCGCATACCGATACGCAGCCGACCGGCGGCTGGCTCGACGGCGCGCTCGGCGTCATCTACGGCCTGGAAATTGCGCGTGCGCTCGCCGAATGCGAAGAGACGCGGCATTTCGCGGTGGACGTCGCTTCGTGGATCGACGAGGAGGGCACGTTTTCAGGCTTTCTCGGCAGCCGCAGCTTCGTCGGCGAAAACGTCGATGGAATCGTGCGCGGCGCTCGCGACCGCGAAGGCATGCTGCTCGCCGATGCGCTGCAACGCGCCGGGCTCGCCGGCACGCCGCGCGTGCGCGTCGACGAGACGCGGCACAAGGCGTATCTGGAACCGCACATCGAGCAGGGCGGGCGGCTGGAGGCGCACGGCAAGTCGATCGGCGTGGTGACGACGATCGTCGGCATACGCGAAATGAAGCTGTGCTTCACGGGACAACGCAATCACGCGGGCACGACGCCGATGTCGATCCGGCGCGACGCGGGCGCGGCGCTGGTCTCGTTCATCGCGCGCATGGACGAGGCGTTCCGTGACATCGCCGACGCCGATACCGTGTGGACGGTCGGACGCATCGAGCTCGATCCCGGCTCGTTCAGCGTGGTGCCGGGCAAGGCGGACATGTACCTGCAATTCCGCGACGCCAGCGCCGCACGCCTGCACGCGATGGACGCCGCGCTCGCCGCGCTCATCCGCGACTTCAACGCCGAAGGCGGAGTCAGCGTCGCGATGACGGACAGCGAGCCGCCCGAAGCGCCCGTCGTGATGGACGCCGCATTGCAGGCGCATCTCGCGGACGCGGCCGAAGCGCTCGCGTCGGGGCAATGGGAACGCATGCCGAGCGGCGCGTCGCACGATGCGCAGGTCATCGCGCATCATGTGCCGGCGTGCATGCTGTTCGTGCCGAGCATCGGCGGAGTCAGCCACGACTTCATCGAGGATACGGCCGAGGCGCATATCGTCCTCGGCTGCGAAGTGGCGGCGAGGGCGGCGGCGACTATTCTCCGGAGCCTTCAGGCCTGACGCCGGCGCTCAGAAGGGCACGTCGCCGATGATCCCGGCGCGCTCCATCTTGCGATGACACGGTGGGTAGTCCATGACCGCGTAATGCTGCGTGCTGCGGTTGTCCCAGATGGCGATGCTGTTCTTCGCCCAGCGCCAGCGCACCTGATATTCGGGGATATACACCTGGCTCAGCAGATACGCGAGCAACTGCCCTGCGCCGGGATTCGCGTCCTGCCCGAAGCGCACGCGCTCGGGCGTGTGATAGTTGGTGAAGTGCGTCGTGAACGCGTTGACGAACAGCACCTTCTCGCCGGTTTCCGGATGCGTGCGCACGACCGGATGCTCGGCATCGGGAAATTGCGCCTTGAGCGCGAGACGCTTTTCGATCGGCATCGCCGCGCCGAAGCTCGCCTCGATGCTGTGGCGCGCACGCAAATCGGCGATCTGCTCCTTCACGTGCGCGGGCAGGTTCTCGTACGCGAGCACCATGTTCGCCCACATCGTGTCGCCGCCGACGGGCGGACATTCCACGCAGCGCAGCACGCAGCCGAAGGGCGGCGCGACGCGCCATGTCGCATCCGTGTGCCACGCGTTTTCGTAGCGGTCATTCGGCTGATCGGGCGACTTGTAGATGCGCACGAGCCCCGGATGCTCCGGATCGCTGCCCGCGACCGGGTGATCCTCCAGCTCGCCGAAGCGGCGCGCGAACGCGACATGCTCGGCGCGCGTGATCTCCTGATCGCGCAAGAAGAGCACGCGATGCGCGAGCAGCGCGGCGCGGATCTCGGCGAAAAGGCCGTCGTCGTGAATCGCATCGGCGAGATTCACGTTCGTGAGTTCGGCGCCGATCGCGCAGGTGAGTTGTTCAATACGCATGATGTTTCCTCAGACGACGAACACGGACGAACCCGTGGTCTTGCGCGTTTCGAGATCGCGGTGAGCCTGCTCGGCATCTCGCAATGCATAACGCTGATTGATTTCGATGCGGATGCGCCCGTTCGCGACGTGATCGAACAGTTCGGATGCGAGCGCGTTCTTCTCCTCCGGATCGGCGATGTAATCCGCGAGCGCGGGCCGCGTCAGATACAGCGAGCCCTTCATCGCGAGCAATTGCGGATCGAACGGCGGAATCGGCCCCGACGCCGTGCCGACGCAGACCATCAGCCCGCGCCGCGCGAGCGAATCGAGCGATGCATTGAAGGTCGTCTTGCCGACGCTGTCGAAGACCGCGTTCACGCCCTTGCCGTCGGTCAGCTCGCGCACGCGCGCGGCCACGTCTTCGCGGCTGTAGTCGATTACGTGCGTCGTGCCATGCTCGCGCGCCACGCGCGCCTTCTCTTCGCTCGACACCGTGCCGATCACCGTGACGCCGAGCAGCTTCGCCCATTGCGACACGATCAGGCCGACGCCGCCCGCCGCCGCGTGCAGCAGCAACGTGTCGCCGCGCTCGAAGCGGCGGATGCGCGTCATCAGATACGCGGCGGTCAGGCCGCGCATCGTCATCGCGGCGGCGCGCGTGCAGTCGATCGCATCGGGCAGCCTGATGAGCGGCGCGGCGGAAATGATGCGCTCCGTGCTGTACGCGCCGAGCGTGTTGATGAAACCAGTGTAGGTCACGCGATCGCCTTCCTTCAGATGCGTGACGTTCGCGCCGACCTTCTCGACGACGCCCGCCGCCTCGACGCCCATGCCCGAAGGCAGCGGCACCGGATAGAGGCCCGAGCGGAAATACGTGTCCGCGAAATTGAGTCCGACGGCCTCATGACGCAGACGGACCTCGGACGGCCCCGGCTCGCCCACGCCGATTTCTTCCCAGCGCAGCACTTCGGGGCCGCCGGTTTCGTGGAAGCGGATTGCATATGCCATTGTTTCGTCTCCTTCGTGTCGTTCGGTTGCGTTCAGCGCGCGCCTTCGGCGAGCGCGCTCCAGTCGGCGTCGCGCAGATAGCGGCGCGCGGCCGGCAGCACGACGCCTTCGATGCGTCCCATGCGTTCGCACGCGAAGCGCGCGCACGCAAGCAATGTGTCGTCGACGGGCTCGCCGTCCATGATCGATCTGGCGACGCGCGCGAGCAGCGCCGCTTCACGCTCGGCGAGGCGCGCGAGTTCGTCGAGTTCGGCATCGAGCGTGGAAGTGCGCTCGCGCAATGCCGTCGTCAGCGCGTTTTCTTCGCGATGTACTTCGCGAAGACGTTCGATCGTTCGCGCATCGGGTTGCGCCGTGCGCAGCGCGTCGTCGTAAGCGTCCGAGCGCATGCGATGCACGGCGAACAGCGCGCCGGCCGCTTTCGCGACCATCGGACGGGCGTCGCACGGGCACACGAGCACGGCGACGCCGGGCACGGGCGGCACCGCGCTGCCCTGCGCGATGCACACGAGATCGTAGTCGCGCGCGCCCTGCTGGCCGAGGTGGTCGAATGCTGCCGTGCCGTTCACCGCGAGCACCGACGCCGGCACGCCTTGCGCGTGCGCCGCCGCTTCGGCGCGCGCCAGCAGCGCCGCGGCGCGCCGATGCTGCGCCGCATCGTCGTTCGCGCTCACATGCAGGCAGGCGAACGTGATGCGCGCGCCGAGCGATCGCGCGAGCTCGGTCGCATGGCCAATCGCCTCGACGCAAGCGTCGCTGCGCTCGACGGGCACGAGCAGATGTCGGTACATGATGATCCTTCGGGTTGCGATTGCACGATTGAGTGAATCGTAGTGCGGGCATCGGCTCTGCGCCCCTCTCGCGGCGGGAGGGGCTTGACGCGTGCGCGTCTTACGACCCATCCTAGTCGGATCAGAAAAAAGCTCCCGATGCCCACCGACTCCCCATCCACCGAACTCGTATTGAAGACGATGGCGCCGCGCGCGCCCGCGGGCCTCGTCGCGCGCGCGCGCCTGAACGCCGAGACCGCCCGCAGTCAGACCGTGCTCGTGCAGGCGGGCGCGGGCTACGGCAAGACCTCGCTGCTCGCGCAATGGCGGCGCGAGTTTCTCGCGCGCGGCGCGGCCGTCGCGTGGCTGCTCGCCGACGACCGCGACGACGCCGAGCGCTTTCTGCGCGGGCTCGTCCACGCGATCCGCACAGGCTGCGCGCGCCCGTCGTTCGGGCGTTTCATCGCCGAGAGCCCGGGTGCGCCCGGCGGCGCAACCGATCTCGCCACCGCGTGGCTCGCCGAGCTCGCGCAGCTTTCGATGGACGTCGTGCTGATCGTCGATGAAGCCGACCGTCTGCCCGAAGCGGGCGCGCACATGCTCGACTACGTGATGCACAATGCGCCGCAGAATCTGCGCGTCGTGGCGGCGGGCCGGCAGGGGCTCGACAAGCCGGCGGCCGAGCTGCTCGCTTACGGGCAGGCGGAACTCGTCGGGCCGGACGCGCTGCGCTTTCGCGTCGATGAAACCATCGCGCTCGTCACGCAGCGCTTCGGCGTGCGCGTGGACGCCGATGCCAGCGCGCGCCTCTTCGAAATCACCGATGGCTGGCCGCTCGGCCTGCAACTCGCGCTCACCGCGATGGCGCGCGCGCAGGATCCGCGCGCGGCGCTGGACAATCTCGCGGCGGGTCCGCGCGGCCTGCGCGAGCCGCTCGTCGCGGCGCTGTTGAGCGAGCTTTCATCCGACGATGAGCGCTTTCTCGTCGCCATCAGCGTGGTCGACGTGCTGCATCCGGAGCTGTGCGCCGACCTGACCGGCGACGCCGATGCGCCGCAGCGGCTCGCGCGTCTCACCCGCGATACGCCCGTCTTCGTCACGGCGGAGGAAAGCGACTGGTGCCGTCTGCATCCGCTCGTGCGCGACGTGCTGCAGACGCGCTTCAGCGCGCTCGCCGACGATGAACGCGCGCAACTGCATCGGCGCGCGGCGCGCTGGCTCGGCGCGCGCGGCATGCTCGAACAGGCGGCGCGCCATGCGCATGCGGCGGGCGAGCGCGAACATGCGTACGAACTCGCGGAGCAATCGCTGCACGACGCCGTGAAGCAGGGCCAGCTCGGCACCGTGCTGGACTGGCTGGAGCGTCTGCCGGAGGCCGAGCTCGAAAAACGCCCGCGCCTGTGCCTCGCCGTCGCGTGGGCGCTCGCGCTCGGCGAGCGTCATCCCGAGGCGCAGCGACAGGTCGAGCGCGTGCTCGCATCGCCCGGCGCCGACGATGCCTTGCGCTACGAATGCGCGTTGATCCTGAGCGCGGCCGCGTGGTACGCCGACGATCCCGACCGTTTTCTCGCGCTCTTCGAGCCTTGGGCGCAGACGCCGCCGCCCAGGGATTCGTGGCTCGCGCAAGCGCACGCGAACCGCCTCGCCGCCCGCGCGATGCTGCTCGGCGAGCCGGCGCAGGCGCGGCGTCTGCAACAGGCGGTGACGCGCGCGCAGATCGGCAAGGGACTCGGTTACGTGGTGCGCTGGGGCGATCACATGGTCGGCCTCACATGGCTGCGCGAAGGGCAGGTGAAGCTCGCCGAAAGCGTGCTGTTTCCCGCGCTCGCGAGCGCCGAGGAGGATCTCGGCCGGCGTCATCCGCTCACGTGCATGTTTGCGGCGACCTGCGCGTCGATCGCCTATGAAAGCGATCGCATCGACGAGGCCGGCGCGCTGCTCGCCAATCGTCTCGACGTGCTCGAGCGCGCGGCGCTGCCGGAGACCGTCGTGCTCGCGTATCGCACGGCGGCGCGCATCGCGGCCTTGCGCGGCGACGAGCATCGCTCGCTCGATCTGCTCGAAATGCTGTACGCAATGGGCGTTGCGCGCGATCTGCCGCGTCTTTGCCTGACGAGCCTCGCGGACCAGGTGAGCGCGCACGCGGGGCGCTATCGCGCGCAAACCTGCGACGCGCTGGTCGAGCGCATCGATGCGATCGTCGCTGAACATATCGCCGGGCGCGGGCCGATCTGGAACCGGTCGGTGCAGATGCTCCAGTCGATGGCGCACGGCAGCGCGGCGCTCGCGCGGCAGGACTGGGCGGCCGCGATCGCACCGCTCGCGCACGCGGAACAGATCGCCGCGACGATGAAGTTCGGCCGCCAGAGCATCGAACTGATGGCCTTGCGCGCGCTGGCGCAGGAACGCGCGACGGGCGAAGGGCGTGCGCCGTTTCTCGAAGCGCTGAACCTCGCGCGCACCTATCGGCTCGGACGCGTGGTGATCGACGCGCATCCCGAGCTTGCCGATTGGGCGCGGCGCGTGAGCGAAACGGGTGACGCGACGCCCGGCGAACGTCCGGTCGTGCCGCCGCATGTGGTGCGCGTGCCGCCGCGTTCCGGCGAGGGCGGCCCGCGCGCGTTGCCGAGCGTGATCCTCACGCCGAAGGAGCGCGAGATTCTCGAACTGCTCGCGCGCAATCTGAGCAACAAGGAAATCGCGCTGGCGGCGGCGGTCGGCGAGGGCACCGTCAAGTGGCATCTGAAGAATCTCTTCGGCAAGCTCGACGCCAGCTCGCGCAAGCACGCGGTGCGCCGCGCCATCGCGCTCGGCCTGCTCGAAGGCGTGCAGTAGCGTTCGCGGCGCGTTTCGGCGCATGCGTCGTCAATGTTCACGCGGCGGGCGTCCGGCCGTCGAGGTAGGCATCGACGGCGCTGCCGATGGTCGGATGAAACATCGCGTCGGGAAAGATCGACGTCAGTTCGAAGCGCCTGAGCTTGTCGCGCACCGGGTCTTTCATCTCCGCGAAATGCAGCGCGACGCCGCGCTCCTGCAACACGCGATGCAGTTCGCGCAGCATGTCGGCGGACGTGACATCGACGCTCGTGACCGGCTCGGCCGTCACGACGACGCGCGCGACCGGCGTCGGCGCCTGCATCGCCGCTTCGGTCACGCGCTGCTGAAAAAGCTCCGCGTTGGCGAAGAAGAGCGGCGCGTCCCAGCGGAACAGCAGAAGGCCCGGGATCTGTTCGGCGTCCGGGTAGCGCTTCATGTCGTGATATCCGCGCAAGCCTTCCACGCGCCCGAGCACGGCGTAGTGCGGCCGCCATCCGTCCCACAGAAATTCGATGACCGCGATCACCACGGCGATGCAGATGCCGGGAATCGCGCCGAATACCGCCACGCCGACGAAGCAGCCGATCGACAGCCAGAACTCCCATTGCTGGATGCGATAGATGCGTTTCAGATCCCTGAACTCGAAGAGGCCGATGGCCGCCGCGATGACGACGGCCGCGAGCGCGCTGCTCGGCAGATGCCGCAGCAGATTCGGGCCCGCGAGCAGCACGGCCGCCACCGCCAGCGCGCCGACGAGGCCCGTCACCTGCGTTCGCGCGCCCGCCGCTTCGGCCACGGGCGTGCGCGACGCGCTGCTGCTGATCGGAAAGCCCTGAAAGAGCCCGGCCGCGAGATTGGCCACGCCGAGCCCGATCATTTCCTGGTTCGGATCGACGCGCACGTTCGCGCGCGCCGCGAAGGTGCGCGACAGCACGCTCGTGTCGGCGAAGGAAATGAGCGCGACCGCGCAGCCGCCCAGCACGATGCGGATGAAGTCGGCATCGCTCAGCCACGGCAGCGAAAGCGCGGGCAATCCTTGCGGAATCGCGCCGAGCACTTTCACGCCCAGCCGGTCGAACTGAAACACCTTCACGCACAGCGTCGCGAGCACGACGGCGATGAGAATGCCCGGCACCTTGTCGAAGCGCCTGAGCAGCAGAATGAGCGCGAGACTCGCTGCGCCGACGGCGAAGCTGTACCAGTTGGATCGGCCCTCGGCGATGCCTTTGGCGAGACTCGCGAAATCGCGCAGCGGCCCGCGATCGTCGATCGATATCGCAAAGAGCTTCGGCAACTGACTGATCAGCACCGTCAGCGCGATGCCGTTCATGTAACCGTATCGAATCGGCTTGGACAGCAGTTCCGTGACGAAGCCGAGCTTCAGCCATCCGAAGACGATGCACACGCATCCGGAAACGATCGCCATCATGCCGGCGACGGCGATCGCGCGCGCCGGATCGCCCGTCGCATTCAGCGCGACGACCGCGAGCACGGGCGCCGCGAGCGCCGAATCGGGGCCGAGCACGAGAATGCGGCTCGGGCCGAAGATCGCGTAGGCGATGAGCGGAACGATCGTCGCGTACAGGCCGCATACGCCGGGCACGCCGGACGCTTGCGCATACGCGACGCCGACCGGCACGAGCATCGTCGTCAGCACGAGGCCCGCTACGATGTCGTTCCTCAGCCAGCCCGCGCGATAGTCCCTGAGCATCGCGATGCCCGGCACATGGCGCGACCAGCCTCGCACGATGCCGCCGGCGCGCTCGCGTGGATCAGGTGGTCGATCGGATGGCACGGAGCGACGCTCAACGCAGGAAGTGGCCGAGAACGATCACGTAGGCGGCCGTGACGGCGAGCTGGCCTACCGTGATCGGCAGGCCGTAGCGCAGGAAGCGGCCGAAACTGACCGGCGTGCCTTCCTGCGAGCAGATTCCGGCGGCGACGATATTGGCCGCCGAGCCGACGAGCGTCGCGTTGCCGCCGAGCGTCGCGCCGTACATCATGCCGACGAAGACCGGAATGACCGTGACCGGCCATTGCGTGAACTGGTCGGAGAGGGCCGCTTCCGGAACGAGTTCGGCCGTGACGAGATACCCCTTGACCATCACGATGGACGCGGCCGCGACGGGCACGTTGGCGAGCACGGACGACAGCAGGCCGATGCCCGCGATCATCGCCAGGGCGACGAGCGTGAGGCGCGTGCCGAACACGTCGTACAGCTTCAGCGACATCACCTGCAGCAGCCCCGTCTTGGCCATGCCCTGCACGAGACAGAAGATGGAGAGCAGGAACAGCAGCGTTTTCCAGTCGACATCGCGCAGCACGCGATCGGTCGGTTCGATCCTGAACGCATAGGCGACGAGCAGCGCGAGCGCGCTGGCGATCACCGCGACCACGGGCGGGACGATGCGCGTGGGCAACTCCTCGCCGAGCACGAACAGCACCATCATCAGCGCGAGCACGCCGAGCGCCAGCGCGGCATAGACCGGCCTCTTCAGTTTCACCGGCGCGCCGCGCGGCGGCAGAGGCCGGGCGCTGCGCCAGATGTCGCGCATCATGACGGGGAGCAGCGGGATCACCACGGCGATGGCGAGCACGCCGCCGAGGCTCGCGCGACGCAGATATTCCCCGAAGCTCATGCCGACCGAGCTGCCGACGAGGAACGTCGCCGGATCGCCGACCAGCGTCAGAAGCCCGGCCGCGTTGCTCAGGATCGCGGTGAGGATCATCGGCGGCACGATGTCGAAGTCGAGCGCGCGCGCGACGCGAATGATGATCGGCGCGAGCAGGATCACCGTCGTCGCGTTGGGCAGGAGCGCGCACAGCGGCGCGACGATCACGATCAGCAGAAGCAGGAAGCGCTTGCCGCTGCCTGCCGTCGCGCGGAGATAGTATTCGCCGACGAGATCGAACAGGCCCGTGGTCGCGAGGATCCGCGCGACGACCATGCCGCCGAACAGCAGGCTGATCGGTCCCGCCGCGGTTTTCGCCGTGGCGATCAGGTCTTGCTCGTCGATGATGCGAAGCGCGATCAGCACGCTCGCGCCGACCAGCGCGGCAACGGCCATGTCGATCAGATCGAAGGCGATCACGAAGATCACCGCCGCGAACACGCCGACCACGAGATAGATTTGCCAGTCGCTCATGATGACCCGGCCCGCGCGCTATTGCATCGGCGGCGCATACATCAGGCCGCCGTGCGTGTACAGGTTGTTGAGGCCGCGCTCGATCTGCAGCGGGCTTTTTGTGCCGAAGTTGCGCTCGAACATTTCGCCGTAATTCCCGGCGCTCGCGAGCGCGCGCGCCGTCCAGCCGGGCTCGATGCCGAGCGTCGCAGTGACGCTCGCGTCGGGAATCAGCGCGCGGGCGACCAGCGGATCGCGCAGGCGCTCGGTCGCATTCTGACCGGTCACGCCGAGTTCCTCCGCGGCGATCAGCGTGAACAGCACCCAGCGCACGATGACGAGCCAGGCGTCATCGTCGCCGCGCACGGCCGGCGCGTGCGGCTGCTTCGAGATGTGTTCCGGCAGGATCGTCATGGCGGCCGCGCCGTCCGCCGCGCGGCTGCGCAGCGCGGCGAGCAGGGACGCGTCGGCCGTCAGCGCGGGGCATCGGCCGGACAGGAACGCCTGCTCCAGTTCCGCGACCGTCCCGACGACGAGCGGTTTCAGGTCGAGCGCGTTCGCGTTCGAGTAGCCGGCGAGATTGAGCTCGCTGGACGTCTCGCGCTGCACGCAGACGGTCGCGCCCTTGAGCGACGCGAGCGCGCGCACGCCGCTCTTCGTCCATACCATGAAGGACTGGGTGTCGTAAAAGAGGACGCCGGCGAACTGAACGCGGAGGGTGCCTTCGCGCAGCAGCGTCCAGGTGGTGTTGCGTGCGAGCAGGTCGATCCGGCCGGTTCTGAGCGCCGGAAAGCGCGCGGACGCCTTGAGCGGGACGAACTCGACCTTTTCCGGATTGCCGAGCGCGGCGGCGGCCACCGCGCGGCAGAAATCCGCGTCGATGCCCGACCAGCGTCCCGTTGCGTCCTTCAGGGAAAAGCCGGCGATGCCGTCGCTGACGCCGCATCGCAGAACGCCTCGCGCCTTGACATGCGCGAGCGTCGTCGAATCGGCGGCGGCGACGCTCGTCGACATGATCTGCAACATCAGCATCGCGGCGCAGACGAGCGCGACGCAGCTTCGTGTTGGCCTCTTCATTTTTTTCTGCCCGACGATTTGGTTTCGCCGCATCCCGTTATGTGGCGTGCTGCGCATGATGTCAGGACCCTCTCGTGCAAATAAGTTGTAGATGAAACTGGGTCCAGTTCAAGGAGGGCTTTGCTGGATGCGCCGCACGCGCGGGAGCGCTGTCCAGGACAAAAAAATGCCGATGCCGCAGGCTTGTAATCGCCGCCGCCTAACATATCCTTGCTCAGTGTGACGAACCGAAGCGGGGGACGACCATGAGCGATGTTCCTGCAATCGATGCCCTCGCGAACGCGAAGGCCGCCGCGAGCGACGTAGCCGGTTATGCGTTTCAGCATGACGTCGTGAGAAATCTCATCTGCCGGCAGGCGCGCTATCCCGACATCGCCACCGCACACGACTGGTACATGGCGCTCGCCTTCAGCGTGCGGGATCGCATGCTCGCGCGCTGGGCGGCATCGATGAAAGCGTACGCGGCGAAGGACGTGAAGGTCGCCTGCTATCTTTCGGCGGAGTTCCTGATCGGCCCGCAACTCGGCAATAACCTGCTCAATCTCGACATGCAAGCCGAAGCGCGCGAAGCGCTGCACGCGCTCGGCCAGAACCTCGACGACCTGCTTGCGATCGAGGAAGAACCGGGCCTCGGCAACGGCGGCCTCGGGCGTCTTGCCGCGTGCTATCTGGATTCGCTCGCGACGCTGGAAATCCCCGCCATCGGCTACGGCATCCGCTACGAGTTCGGCATCTTCGATCAGGAGATCCGCGACGGCTGGCAGGCCGAAATCACGGACAAGTGGCTCCAGAAGGGCAATCCCTGGGAAATCGTGCGCCCGGATGTCAGTCACTACGTGTCGTTCGGCGGACATACGCAGAGCGAAACGGATGGCGAAGGCCGCTTGCGCGTGCACTGGATTCCGGCGCGGCAAGTGAAGGGCGTGGCATGCGACATGCCGGTGCAGGGCTATCGCGTCGATACCTGCAACATCCTGCGCCTGTGGAAGAGCGAAGCGGTCGAGTCCTTCGACTTTCAGGACTTCAACGCGGGCGAATACTACGAGGCGGTCGAGGAAAAGGTCGTGTCGGAAACGCTGTCGAAAGTGCTCTATCCGAACGACGAACCCGAAGCGGGCAAGCGCCTGCGGCTCGCACAGCAGTACTTCTTCGTCTCGTGCTCGCTGCAGGACATGCTGCGCCTGATGGACGCGAAGGGCACGCCGATCGAACATTTCGCGGACCTGTTCGCCGCGCAGCTCAACGACACGCATCCGTCGGTCGCGGTGGCGGAACTGATGCGCCTCCTGGTCGACGAGCGTCTGCTGTCGTGGGACGCGGCGTGGGACATCACGCAGCGTACGCTCGCCTATACGAATCACACGCTGTTGCCCGAGGCGCTCGAAACCTGGGGCTTGCCGCTCTTTCAAAGCCTGTTGCCGCGTCCGCTCGAAATCATTTACGAAATCAACCGCCGTTTTGTCGATGACATTCGCCGCCGATATCCGGGCGACGAAGCGCGCGTCAGACGCATGTCGCTCATCGACGAAACGGGCGACAGGAAAGTGCGCATGGCGCATCTCGCGACGCTCGGCACGCATGCGGTCAACGGCGTGGCCGCGCTGCATTCGGACCTGCTCAGGCAGACCGTGCTGAACGACTTCGCCGGGATGTTTCCGGAGCGTTTCCTTAACGTGACGAACGGCGTCACGCCGCGCCGCTTTCTGATGCTGAGCAATCCGGGACTCGCGCGTCTTCTGGATCAGACGATCGGCGATGGCTGGCGCAGCGATCTCTCGCGGCTCGACGCTCTCGCCGCGCACGCCGACGATGCCGCGTTGCACGACGCATGGCGCGCGATACGGCGCGACAACAAGACTGCGCTCGCCGCCCGCATCCGGAGCGCGACCGGCATCGACGTCGATCCGGGCGCGCTCTTCGACATTCAGGTGAAGCGCATTCACGAGTACAAGCGCCAGCATCTGAATGCGCTCTACATCATCAGTCAATACCGCCGGCTGTGCCGCAATCCCGATCTCGATACGGCGTCGCGCTGCTTCATCTTCGGCGGAAAGGCCGCGCCCGGTTACGCGATGGCGAAGCTCATCATCCGCCTGATCAACGGCATTGCGGAAGTCGTGAACAACGACGCGGGCATCAAAGGCCGGATGAAAATCGTCTTCTATCCTGACTTCAACGTGAAGAACGGGCACTGGATCTATCCCGCTGCCGATCTCTCCGAGCAGATCTCGACGGCGGGCAAGGAAGCCTCCGGGACCGGCAACATGAAGTTCATGATCAACGGCGCGCTGACCATCGGCACGCTGGACGGCGCGAACGTGGAGATTCGCGAAGAGGCGGGCGCGGAGAACTTCTTTCTCTTCGGCCTGACCGCGCAGCAAGTCGATGAACGCAAGCGCGCGGGCTATCGTCCTTCGGACTACGCGCAAGGCAACGACGATCTGCGCGATGCGCTCGATCAGATCGCGCAAGGCCGCTTCTCGCGCGGCGACAAGGACATGTTCCGGCCGCTGCTCGATAACCTGCTGAATCACGATCCTTTCCTCGTGCTCGCCGATTTCGCCGAATACGTCGCTTGTCAGGATCGCGTGAGCGAAGCCTGGCGCGATGCGCGCCAATGGACGCGCATGTCGGTCATGAACACGGCGCGCTCGGGCAAGTTCTCGTCGGACCGTTCGATCGGCGAGTACTGCGAACGCATCTGGAAGACGCGTCCCGTGAGGATCGATCTTGCCCAATCCTGACGCGCACGGTCGCGAAGGCTATCGCACGCGGCCCGGCTCGCGTTTTCCGCTCGGCGCGGCCGTCGTGCCGGGCGGCGTCAACTTCTGCATGTTCTGCCGGCGCGCGACGCGCGTCGAGTTGCTGCTGTATGCATCGGAAGACAGCGTCGAGCCGTTTCAGATCATCGCGCTGACGAGCGAGGCGAACCGCACGTATCGCTTCTGGCATGTGTTCGTCGAGGAACTCGAGCCGCGCTGCTGCTATACCTGGCGCGCATATGGCCCGCTCGGCGTGCCGCAGATGAGCGACGAAGCCGCGAGCCGCAAGGAATTGCTCGATCCGCACGCGCGTGCCGTGAGCGACCGCTTCCATGATCGCGGGCGCGCCGCCGGCGAAGATGCCGCACGACATGCGTCGCTCAGGGGCATCGTGACGGAGCCGCTCGACCGGCCGGCCGAGGATATAGCCATCCGCACGCTCGACGACGCGATCATCTACGAACTGCATGTCGGCGGCTTCACGCGGCATCCGTCGAGCGGCGTGCGTCATCCCGGCACGTTCGCCGGTCTCATCGAGAAAATCCCTTATCTGAAGGCGCTCGGCATCACGCATGTCGAACTGCTGCCGGTGATGGCCTTCGACGAACAGGACGTGCCCGCCTCTGCCGCCGAACGCGGACTGCGCAACTACTGGGGCTACAGCACGCACAGCTTTCATAGCCCGCATCCGCGCTACTGCGTGGAGCCGGCGTGCGCGCCGCGCGAATTCCGCGAGTGCGTCGATGCCTTCCATGCTGCGGGCATTCGCGTGCTGCTCGATGTCGTGTTCAATCACACGTCGGAGGCGGGCAAGAACGGGCCGGTGATCCACTTCAAGGTATTCGCCAACGACGCCTTCTATCAGGTCGATCCCGAGGATGCGCGGCACTATCGTGACTACACGGGTTGCGGCAACACGGTCAATTGCAATCATCCGCTGGTGTCGGCGTTCATCATGCGTTGCCTCGAATACTGGGTGCGCGAACTCGGCGTCGACGGCTTTCGCTTCGATCTCGCGAGCGTGTTCGCGCGCGGCGAGCACGGCGAATTGCTGCGCACGCCGCCGTTGCCGTGGGCGATGGAGGCATCGCCGGTGCTCGCGCGCGTGCCGTTGATCGCCGAGGCGTGGGACGCGGGCGGGCTCTATCACGTCGGCGCGTTTCCGGGCATGGCGTGGGCCGAGTGGAACGGGCGCTATCGCGACGTGATCCGGCGCTTCGTGCGCGGCGATCCGGGCATCGTCGGCGAGGTGTGCACGTGCATCGCGGGCAGCGCCGATCTCTATCAGGACGATGGCCGCCTGCCCGCGAACAGCATCAACTTCGTGACGTGTCACGACGGCTTCACACTGAGCGATCTCGTCAGCCATAACGCGAAGCACAACGAGGCGAACGGCGAGGACAACCGCGACGGCAGCAACGACAACTTCTCCTGGAATTGCGGCGCGGAAGGCGAGACGGACGATCCCGCGATCATCGGCTTGCGTCTGCGGCAGGCGCGCAACTTCATCGCGATCCTGCTGCTGAGCCAGGGCGTGCCGATGCTGCTCGCGGGCGACGAAATCCTGCGCAGCCAGCGCGGCAACAACAACGCGTTCTGTCAGGACAACCCGCTCTCGTGGATGGACTGGCATCCGGGCGACGACGCGCTCGACATGCTGCGCTTCGTGCGCGAGATGATCGCGCTGAGAAAGCGCCACGCGAGCCTGCGCCGCCGGCGCTTCCTGACCGGTCAGCCGGCACACGGGCAGACGCGTCCCGATGTGGCATGGCACGGCGAACGGCTCGACGCACCCGCGTGGCACGACCCCGGCGCGCGCCTCGTCGCGTTCACGCTCGCGGGGCACGCGCCGGGCGAGGCGATGCTGCACATCGTCCTCAACATGAACGACGACGCGCGCGATGTCGCGCTTCCCGTCCTCGACAACGAAAGCTGGCGGCGCATCGTGGATACCGCCGCCGAATCGCCGCAGGACATTGTTCCCGATGGCGAAATGGCGGGGACCGAGCGCGGCGCGTGCCGCGTCGGGGCGCGCAGCGTCGTCGTGCTCGAATCGCATTGAAAGCGCACGACGATGCTGGACTGTAAGACGCAAAGCGCCTTTAATGTTCGTGTACTGCGGCGTTGCTTTGTCCACCCACAGGAGGCGGCATGGATGCAGTCAGGACCTTCCTCGAGAATCAGTCGCTGTTCGCGCTCTTTCTGACGATCGCGCTGGGTTATCTGATCGGCGAGATCAACATCAAGGGCGTGGCGCTGGGCTCCGGCGCGGTGCTGTTCGTCGGACTCGCGATCGGCGCGTTCGCGCCGAAGTCCGCGCCGCCGCCGTTGCTCGGCACACTGGGGCTGCTGTTGTTTCTGTACGGCATCGGCATTCAGTACGGCGCGCAGTTCTTTCGCGGACTGACGAGCCGCGAGGGCGTGAAGGCGAACATCGCCGCGTGCATCGGCGTGGTCGTCGCGGGCTTCGTGTCGTGCGGCTTCATTCACTTCGGCATCAAGCTCGCCGATGCGCTCGGCATGTTCGCCGGCAGCGGGACCAGCACGGCGAGCCTGCAGGTCGCGATCGCATCGATGAAGAACAACGACGCCGCCGTCGCCTACAGCATTTCGTATCCGTTCGGCGTCGCCGGGCCGATCCTGTTCATCTATCTGCTGAACGTTGCGCTCAAGGTAAAGATCCAGAAGCCGCCCGCGAAAATACTCGAAACAGCGGAAATCGCGCTGCGCGACGCGAGTCTCTTCGGGCTCACGCTGGCGGAGCTATCGAGCCGTCTGCCTTCGGGCGTGGTGATCGCGGCGGTGCGGCGCGCGCATCACAATCAGTTGCCCACGGCCGACTTCACGCTGCGCGCCGACGACGTGCTGCTCGCCACGGCCACCGATCGCCGTCTGCTCGACGAAGCCACCGCGCTGTGCGGCGAGTCGCAACCGGGGCGGATGTCGAGTCATCGCGAAGACCTCGACTACATGCGCGTGTTCGCATCGAACCCGGCGGTCGTCGGCATGGCGCTCGGCGACCTTCGCTTTCCCGATGGCGTGAATTGCGCGATCGCGCATGTGCGCCGCGGCGACGCCGACATGATCTCGACGCCCGATCTCATCCTCGAAGCGGGCGACCGCGTCGGCCTGCTCGTCAATCGCGCGCATCAGGCGACGATGCGCACGTTCTTCGGCGATTCGATCAAGGGCACCGCGGATCTGAGCTTCATCTGCCTCGGCATCGGCGCTGCCGTGGGTTTGCTGGTCGGCGCGATTCCGCTGCCGGTGCCGGGTCTCGGCGCGTTCAGCCTGGGCCTCGCCGCATTGCTGCTGGTCGCGTTGTGCCTCGGCAAGGCGCGTCGCAACGGGCCGTTCGTCTGGGTGATGCCGCTTTCCGCGAATCTCGTGTTGCGCAATCTCGGTCTCACGATTTTCCTCGCGCAAGTGGGCATCTCATGCGGACCGAAGTTCGTCGCGACCGTCGGCACCGCGGGGCCGCTGCTGTTGATCTACGGCGTCATCACGCTGCTGGTTCTCGTGGCCGTCACGGCCGTGTGCTGCCTGTGGATCTTCAAGCTGCCCTTCGACACGTCGATCGGCGTGATCTGCGGCGCGACCGGCAATCCCGCGATTCTTGCGTTCGCCAATCGCGTCGCGCCGACCGATCAGCCCGACATCATGTACGCGATGATTTTTCCGTCGATGACCATCGTCAAGGTGCTATTCGTGCAGATCGCCATATCGCTTGCCGCGGGTTAGGCTTTGCCCCACCATGCCATCAAACGTTTCAAGGAGCGCATCATGGAAGTGGCGATCTACAGTTCGACGCCTTACGAGCGCGAGTATCTCGACAAGGCGAACGAGACCGAGAAGCACAAGCTCAAGTACCACGACATGTCGCTCGACATGGACACCGTCGAGCTCGCGGCGGGCTATGGCGCGGTCTGCATCTTTGTCAATGACAAGGCCGATGCCGAAGTGCTCGAAGCACTGCACAAAGGCGGCACGCGCCTGATCGCGCTGCGCTGCACAGGCTTCAACAACGTCGATCTCGCGGCCGCCGCGAAGCTCGGCATCAAGGTTGTGCGCGTCGTCAACTATTCGCCGAACTCGGTGGCGGAGCACGCGGTCGCGCTGGTTCTCGCGATCAATCGCAAGGTGCATCGCGCATACAACCGCACGCGGGATTCGAATTTTTCGCTCGACGGACTGATCGGCTTCGATCTTTACGGCAAGACGGTCGCGGTGGTGGGAACGGGCAAGATCGGTTGCGTGTTCGCGAAGATCATGCAGGGCTTCGGCTGCCACGTGTTCGGCTACGATCCCTATCCGTCGCCGCAATTCGAGGCCCTCGGGCTGAAGTATGCGACGCCCGGCGAGATCGGCGAGCGGGCGGACATCGTCGCGCTCTTCTGTCCGTTGACGCCGCAGACGTATCACATCATCAACAAGGAGTCGCTCAAGCGCGCGAAGCCCGGCGCGTTGCTCGTCAACACGAGCCGCGGCGGTCTGATCGACACCGAAGCGGTGATCGAGGCATTGAAGACGGGACAATTGGGCGGCCTCGCGATCGACGTCTATGAACAGGAGGCCGATCTCTTTTTCCGCGATCTGTCCAGCGAGATCATCACCGACGATATTTTTCAGCGGCTCGTTTCGTTTCCCAATGTCATCGTGACCGGGCATCAGGCGTATCTGACGCGCGAAGCCCTGACGACCATCTGCGAGACGACGCTGCAGAGCATCACCGCGTTCGAGAAGAATCAGCCGCTGGAAAACGAGGTGAAAGCCGGATAGGCGCGCGCCCATGCAAGCGGAGCATCCGCCCGGCGAGCGTGCGCGGGAGCCCGTGCTCGACACCGTCGATCGCGTATCGGAGCTGTGCTTCGGCCTGTTCATGGCGCTGACCTTCGTCGGCACGGTATCGGCGGCAACGGGCGGCGAAGGCGCGGGGCGCAAGATGCTGTACACGGCGCTCGGCTGCAATCTCGCATGGGGTCTCGCCGACGCCGTCATGTATCTCGTTCGCACGATCGCCGACCGCGCGCGCAGGCATGCGCTGGCGCTCGCCATTCATCGCGAGCGCGACGCGGCCGCGGGCGTGCGCACGTTGCGCGCCAGGCTGCCCGCGGCGCTCGATCCGTTCTTCTCCGACGCCGATCTCGAATCGATACGCAAGCGCATCGCCGCGAGCGCCAGCCTGCCCGAGCGCGCACGCTTCGAGCGCGATGACTTTCTCGCGGCGCTGGGCATCTTCCTCATCATCGTGCTGTCGACATTGCCGGTCGCGGTGCCTTTTGTCCTTGTCAATCACGTTCCGACGGCCCTGCTCATTTCGCGCGCGCTGACCCTCGCGATGCTGTTCGGCTGCGGCTTCGCATTGGGCGGTTACGCAGGCTGGAGCGGCTGGAAAGCGGGCCTTTCGATGGTGGCCCTGGGCGTGCTTCTGACGATGGCGATCATCGCTTTAGGCGGATAGTTAAAAGCGCAAGGCGCCCGGCGAACGATCGAACAAACACCTATGCGGCGATTCTTGAAATCGCTAAAGGGTTCGCATATCTTCGAATGGCAGTCGCTTTTGGCGCGGCTCGACGGTCGGCGCGCACCGAGCTACAAACGGCAATTCGAGAATATAAATACGCTGGTTTGGTCACAGGCTTTTCACGCATTCGATTCCTGAATTTGGAGTGGTCTGTATTGCCGACTATCGCGGCGCCGTATCGGCCGCCTCACGGCCCGATGCAGGTACGAGACGATGCGTAATTTCATAAGCGTGCTGCTTGTCGTGTCCGCGTTCGCATGCGGCGCGAACGCGTGCGCGCAGGCACCGGCGGCGAGCGGCGCCGCGCCTGTCGCGATGAATCCGGCTGACCTGGACAAGCTCGTCGGACCGATAGCGTTATATCCCGACGATCTCATCGCGATCATTCTGCCGGCATCGACGTATCCGATCGAAATCGTGCAGGCAGACAGATTTCTCGAACGCCGCAAGACCGCCAAGGACTTGCCTGTGAACGACGCGTGGCAGGACCCCGTGAAGGCGTTGCTCAATTATCCGGAAATCGTGAAGAAGATGAGCACCGATCTCGACTGGACCGTCGCGCTCGGCGAGGCAGTCGTCGCGGATCAGAGCGGCGTGTTGCAGGCGGTGCAGCGCTTTCGACGGCAGACGCAGTCGGTGGGCAATCTGAAGAGCGATGACAAGCAGACGGTCGTCGTCGAAAAGGAAGTCATCAAGATCGTGCCGTCGAATCCCGAAGTCATCTATGTGCCGCAGTACAACCCGACGACGGTCGTCGTGAGCAGTCCGACGCCTGTTTATACCTACGCGCCCGCGCCTTATCCCGTTTACTACTATCCGTATGCGCCCGGCGCCGCGTTCGCGACGGGCCTCATCTGGGGCGCGGCGATCACGGCCGCGTGGCATGGCGGCCACTACGAGACGAACTACAGCGGCGGCAACAACACCATCAACATCAATCGAGAGGGCAATGTCAATCGCACCGAGGTGAAGAACGAGTTGAGCAATCGCGCGGCGAATCGCAGTGGAACGGGATCGGCGCAGTCCAGCGCGTGGCGTTCCGAGAAGAAGCCCGGGCAAGTGTCGGGCACGAGCGGACGCACATCGACATCGCGCGTGGGCGATGCTTCATCGCGCACGGGCAGCGGCACCGCCGGCGCATCGGGCGGCGGCGCGCAGCGTGCAGCGGCGCGCACGCCGACGGCCACGCAAAACACGCCGCGCGCGCAGAATACCGGCAACTTCCAGGGACGCGGCGGCGATGCGTTCAGCGGCTATGGCTCCGCGCAGAGCGCACGCGCGGACAGCGCGCGCGGTGCGGCGAGCCGGCAGTCGATGTCGGGCGCGGGGGCGGGCGGCCGCAACTTCCAGGGCGGCGGCGGCGGCTTCTCGGGAGGCGGTCGCGGCGGATTCGGCGGCGGCGGCCGCGGCGGCGGACGCCGATAGGAGCCGTGTCATGAACATGTCGACTCGCATAGTGCTTGCGTGCGCCACCCTCGCGATGTTTCTCGCGCCGCCATGGGTTTGCGCCGCGCAACAGCAGCAGACTTTCGCGACGCCCGACGAAGCGGTGAGCGCGCTCGAACAGGCGCTGAAATCGAACGATGACGCCGCGCTCATCGCGGTATTCGGCGACGCGCACAAGCGGCTCGTCGTGACGCCCGACGAAGCCGAGAATCGCGAGCTACGCGCCAATGCGCTCGCCGAATTCAATGCTTTTCACATGCTGGAGGAGACGTCGCCCGACCGGCGCGTTCTGCGTATCGGCGACGAAGCGTGGCCCATGCCGATCCCCCTCGTGCGCGAGCACGGCGCGTGGCGCTTCGCAACCGAAGAGGGCGAGCAGGAAGTGCTGGACCGGCGCATCGGCGCGAACGAGCGCGAGGCGATCAGGGTGCTGCACGCCTATCTCGATGCGCAACGCGAGTACGCGACGGTCGATCGCATGGGAGACGGCGTGCTGCAATACGCGCGCAAGCTCGGCAGTTCGCCCGGCAAGCGCGACGGACTCTATTGGCCCGCCGATGAATCCAGGGGCGAAGAGTCGAGCCCCTTCGGTCCGTTGATCGCGGCGAGCGCGAATTATTTCAAGGATCGAAACCCGGGCGATGCTTATCACGGATACTACTTTCGCATCCTCACGAAGCAAGGAAAGCATGCCCGGGGCGGCGCTTTCAGCTATATCATCAACGGGCGCATGCTGGCGGGTTTCGCGATGGCCGCGTATCCCGCGCAATACGGCGCGAGCGGCGTGATGACATTCATTGTGAATAACAACGGCGTCGTGTATCAAAAGAATCGCGGTGCCGCAGCGCCGCCGCTGACGGAATTCGATCCCGACGCATCCTGGACCCGTGTGCAGGAGCCTTAAGACAGAACGGGCGCAGATCTCGTGGAATCGCCGGCATCTTGAATCGCTTGAACTCTCGATATGAGGCAAGGAGTCGCCATGAATGCAAAGAGATTGCGTGCGGGCTGCGCCATCGTGATCGCCGTGATGGCGCTCGATGCCATCGCGCAGAGCAAGCCGATCGCGTATCCGTCCAAAGGTCAAAGCGCACAGCAGCAGCAAAAGGACGACGGCGCGTGCTATAGCTGGGCGAAGAGCAATACGGGCATCGACCCGGCGACCGCGTCGGCGGCGCCGCCACCGCAAGGCGGTCCGGCAGTCGGCGGCGGCGAGCGTGTGGGCGGCGCCGCGCGCGGGGCGGCAGGCGGCGCGGTGATCGGCGCGATCGCCGGCGATGCGGGCAAGGGTGCGGCCATCGGCGCGGCGACGGGCACGATGGCGGGCGGCGTGCGCGCGCGTCAGAACAAGCGCGCGCAGGAAGCCAATGCGCAGGCGCAGAGCCAGGGCGCGATGTCGACGTACTATCGTGCGTGGGCAGCGTGCATGCAGGGACGCGGTTATTCGATCCAGTAACGTCGTTGCAGCGTCGTTAAAACAAGGAGCGCGATCATGAAGCGCGTTGGCCTCGTTGTCTTGTCATGCCTTGCGATCTCCGCAAGCGCATGGTCCGCCCAGCCCGAAACCGACGTGAGCGTCGTGCAGAACCCGGACGGCGCCACGGTGCAGGGCGTCGCGAAGGTCACGGCGACGATCGTCGGCATCGATCCCGCGACGCGCACCGTCACGTTGAAAACGCGTTCGGGCAAGGTGATGGAACTGGAAGTCACGAACGAAGCGCGCAACTTCGACCAGCTCGCGGTCGGCGATGTCGTCACCGCGCAGTATCGGGAGTCGTTGACGCTGAGTCTGCTCGACAAGAAGGCAGAAGCATCGCGGTCCGAAAGCGAGACGGCCGAGCGCGCGCCGCGCGGCGCGAAACCGGGCGGCGAGATCGGCCGCGAAGTGACGATCATCGCCGATGTGGTCGCCGTCGATCGTCATGCGAAGACCGTCACGTTGCGCGGCCCACGCGGCAACACGGTGGACTTGCACGTGCAGGACCCCGAACGCCTGAAGCGCGTGAAGAAGGGCGATCAGGTGAAAGCGGTCTACACGGAAGCATTCGCGATATCCGTGGAACCGGCGACGACGAAATAAGCAACACGCGCGTGGCAGGCGCGGGAGAGACCAATGAAAAAACGCTTTGCATTCGCGTTGACGCATGGCGCGTGCGCCGTTGCGCTCGCGCTCGCCGGTTGCGCGCAACCCGAGCAGCGCGTGCAGCCGGGCATGGATCAGCAGGCGGTCGTCGCGAAGCTGGGGCCGCCGAAGGAGACCTATGACCTGCCCAACGGCGGCAAGCGCCTCATGTGGCCCACGCAGCCGATGGGATCGACGACCATCGCCGTCGATATCGATGCGTCCGGCAATACCGTCAGTGTTCGGCAAGTGCTTCAGGAAAACGAGTTCTATCGGGCGGAAGTCGGCAAGTGGACGCGCAACGACGTGATGGTCGCATTCGGGCGTCCGTTCGAGACGGCGTATTTCAAGCGGATGGATCGTGAAGTGTGGTCGTATCGATACATGGAGAACAACATCGACCACATGCTGTTCCATTTCTATTTCGATGCTCAGGGCGTGCTCCGGCAAACGCAGAAGCAGCCGGACCCGAAATACGATCCGAGCCAGCGCAACGTGCTTTGAACGGAGACCGTCATGCGCGCGAGACCGAGCGGTTTTGCATGGAGCGTGCTGGGCGCGCTCGTGCTTTCAGGCACGTGCGTTCAGGCCGCGAACCTGAACTTTCTCAAGGACACGCCGATCAGCTACATGAAGCCCGCCGATCGCCAGGCGCTCAATCGCGCCGCGCAGCGCGCGCTCGACACGAAGAAAGACGGCGAAACGGTTCGATGGAACAACGAAGGCACGGGCAACACCGTGCCCATAGAAGGCACCGTCACGCCGCGCGACACGGTGAAGAGCGAAGGTGAGACATGCCGCAAGGTCACGCTCACCGCGGTGGCCAAAGGTCAGACGCAGACCTGGACGCCGACCGCCTGCAAGAAAGGCGGCGGCCAGTGGCAGATCAAGAAGCAGTGAGCTCGCGCTAGAAGCTGACGGCGAAGCCGAACGACACGCCGTGCACGTTGTGGCCGAACACGTAGCGCACCATCGCGCGCGTGCGCGTGATGACGACGGGATATCTGCTGCTGTCCAGTTCCAGGCCCACGCCGAGCGATGTCAGATCGTTGAAGCCGAGCACGCCCGCGCTGTCGCCGAAGTAATGCGAGTACGCGGTTTCGAGCACGTAGCGCACCGGCCGGTCGAGCGCGGAGAGGCCCGTCGGCGCACGCCAGCGCGCCCACAGGCTGAACTGCTGCGCGGTCGCGGAACCCTGCACGGCTTCCGACGAACTGCCGAAGCTGCGTAGATAGATATCGGTTGCGCGGAGTTCGACGTCGATTTCATAGTGCTCGCGATAGTGCTCCAGATCGAGCATCAGCGAGCCGCCGAGACCGTAGGCATTGAGCGCGCCGTCCTGGAGAAACTGCAGATTGGTGTTGGCGAGGTGATTGAACACGGTCTGCGCGACGCGCAGATCGCTCGCGACACGGCCGATCATGCCGTTGAGGATCGGCCGCAAGCGCAGCTCGTTGGTGATGGGAAAGTCCCAGCCGATGCCGATCGTCGTGCTCGCGGTGTTCCATTTCGCCGGCACCGGACGTTCCTGATTGCCGTCGGTCGCGACGAAGGTCGGATCATAGCGGCTATACGCGACGGTGCCTTCGAGATAGAGCGGAAATGTCCTGCTGATGGTGAAGCCGCCGCCGAGTTGCGTCTGGCCGAAGCCCGGATTGCCGCTCGCGCCGCTGTTGATGGAGAGCGAACTGGTCGTGACGTCGGGCACCGCGGTGTACGACATGATCGCGAGCACCGCGTTCGCGTAGTTCTTGACGTTCGTGCCGACCACCGCGCGATCCGGCGCGGCCTGTGCCTGCGCGAGGCCGGGCGCGGCGGCGAGGACGGCGAGCATCGAGAAGTGTCGCAACAGGCGCGTAGAAACGATCGGCTTTCGCATGTGCAGAGCGTGCCAGAATGTTGAACGGCTGGTTGGTCGTACGTTGCATTCGGCTGCTCCGCCGGCAGGTCTTTGCGTGCGCGGAGCCGTTGCCCGATCTCACGGTCATACGCCGAAATGTAGCTTAACGTTCGCCGCGCGCCAAGCTCGTTGCGCACGCGTGTGTCCACACGGCGACCCAGAATTTCCTAAACTGAAGCTATCGTGTGCAGCGCATCCGGGAGTGACCGATGAGACTGAACGAGCCGCGCATGGTGGTTGCAGCCATCGGTGTTTTCATCTGGCTCGCCGGACTCTACTTCACGATCCACGGTCTGCTGTATGACCTGAAGCTCGAATTCCGCTACGGCATGTGGGCGCTCGGCATCGGCATCCTGATCTTTGTCGTCGCGCTGAATCCGCTCGCGCAGCGTGGGCCGCGCAAGCGCGACAAATCGTCCTGAACCGCCGGATGGTGTATTAGATCGAAAGAGGAACCGCAAAACTCAACGGAGAATTTGGCAATGGGTGATCTCTGGCTAGGCAATGTAGACGAGTCCACGACCGACGACGAAATCCGGCAGTTTCTGTGCAACTACGGTTTTCCTCCGTACGATTCGATCAAGCGCGTGCCCGGCACCGGCGAGCATCCGGCCGCGGTCGTGAGTTTCAATTCGGTCGAACCGCATGTGCTGCGCACGTTTCAGCCGCGCATCCACAATATGTTCTGGAAGAATCGCACGCTCGTGGTGCAGGTGGTGCCCGAGCGCAACGAAACCTGACGGCGTCGCGACCCTGGCGCGTGCCGCGCGCATCGCCGCGACGGCGGCTTCCGCGTGGACGCGCGGGTTGCATCGAACAGCATGGGGAGACCACGATGAAAGAAGACAAGGCTGTCAGTGAGCCGAAAAGCGCGCGCGAAGGCGCGGGCCCGCATGAGCGTCTGAGGCGGAAACAGTACGAGAAGGAGCTCGCGCGCCTGCATGTCGAACTCGTGAAGCTGCAGGAATGGGCGGTCCATACGGGCGCGAAAATCTGCATCGTGTTCGAGGGACGCGACGGCGCGGGCAAGGGCGGCACGATCAAGGCGATCACCGAGCGCGTGAGTCCGCGCATCTTCCGCGTCATTGCGTTGCCCGCGCCCACCGAGCGCGAGAAGACGCAGATGTACGTGCAGCGCTATCTGCCGCATCTGCCGGCGGCGGGCGAGATCACGCTCTTCGACCGAAGCTGGTACAACCGCGCGGGCGTCGAGCGCGTGATGGGCTTCTGCAGCGACGAGCAGGCGAAAACCTTTCTGAAAGGCGTGCCGCTCGTCGAGCGCGCGATCATCCATTCGGGCGTGATTCTGCTCAAATACTGGCTCGAAGTCGGTCAGGAGGAACAGACGCGGCGTCTCGAAGAGCGCATTCACGACGAACGCAAGATCTGGAAGCTTTCGCCGATGGACCTGCGCTCGTACAGCCGCTGGTACGACTACTCGCGCGCCCGCGACGACATGTTCGAGGCGACCGACAACGATGATGCGCCGTGGTACGTCGTGCGTTCCGACGACAAGCGCCGCGCGCGGCTGAACCTCATCACGCATCTGCTCGCGAGCATTCCGTACAAGGCGGTGCCGAGAGAAAAGGTGAAGCTGCCCAAGCGCCAGAAGCCGGAGGGTTACCGCGAGAGCGACCGGCCGCTGCGCTACGTGCCCGAGCGTTTCTAAAGCGCTATCGGCGCACGGAATCGTCATGTCGAACCGCGCGACCATGGCCCCTGAATGGCTGTTTCACTACGAGAAACAGTGGGCGCGCGCCGATATCGTCGCCGGGCTGACGGCCGCCGCCGTCGTCATACCGAAGGCGCTCGCCTACGCGACGATCGCGGGCCTGCCGGTTCAGGTCGGCCTCTACACGGCATGCGTGCCGATGATCGTCTACGCGTTCACCGGATCGTCGCGCGCGCTTTCCGTCAGCACGACGACCACGCTCGCGATTCTCGCCGCGAACGCGCTCGCCGCGGCCGTCGGCAACGATGATCCGCATGCGCTCGCCGTCGCCAACGCCACGCTGACGATGCTCGTCGGCGCGATGCTCGTCGCGGCGGCGTGCCTGCGCCTCGGCTTCGTCGCAAACTTCATATCCGAGCCGGTGCTCGTCGGCTTCAAGGCGGGCGTCGCGATCGTCATTGTCGTGGACCAGTTGCCGAAACTGTTCGGCATGCACTACCCGAAAGGCTCGTTCTTTCACAACGTCGGTGCGTTCGTCGCGGGTTTGCCGCATCTGTCGGCGAGCACGCTCGCGCTCGCGCTGCTCACGCTCGCCGCGCTCGTTCTGCTCGAACGTTTCGCGCCGCGCGTGCCGGCGCCGCTCGTCGTCGTCGCGGCGGCGATCGTCGCGGTGGCGGTGTTCGATCTGCGCGCGCACGGCGTCGAAACGGTCGGCGCGGTGCCCGCCGGATTGCCGTCGTGGACGAAGCCGGATCTGTCGCTGGCATTGAAGCTATGGCCGGACGCGCTGGGCATCGCGTTGATGAGCTTCACCGAAAGCATCGCGGCCGCACGTGCGTTCGCGCGCAATGACGAACCCGTGCCCGATGCGAACCGCGAACTGCTCGCGACCGGCCTCGCGAATGCGGGCGGCGCGTTTTTCGGCGCGATGAGCTCCGGCGGCGGAACCAGTCAGACCGCCGTGAACCGGCAAGCCGGCGCGCGCACGCAACTCGCGGGACTCGTGACGGCGGCGCTCGCGCTCGCCGTGATGCTGCTGTTCGCGCCGCTGATGGCGTTGATGCCGCACGCGACGCTCGCCGCCGTCGTGGTGTTCTATTCGATCGGGCTTTTCAGTCCCGCCGAATTCCGCGCGATCCTGAAGATTCGCCGGACCGAATTCGTCTGGGCGCTCACGGCATGCGCGGGCGTCGTGCTGCTGGGCACGCTGGAGGGCATCGTCGTCGCGATCGTCGTGTCGCTCTTCGCGCTCGCGCATCAGGTGTCGAATCCGCCGGTGTATGCGCTGGGGCGGATACCGGGAACGAACGTGTTCCGGCGCGCTTCGTCGCGGCACCCCGACGACGAAGCGTTTCCCGGCCTGTTGCTGCTGCGTCTCGAGGGACGAATCTTCTTCGCCAACGCGCAACGCGTCGCCGAAAAGATCCGGCCGCTCGTGCGCGAGTCCGGCGCGAATATCGTCGTGCTGGATCTGAGCCGCGTGTTCGACATCGAATACACCGCGCTCAAGATGATGCTCGAAGCCGAAGCGCGTCTCGCGGCGAGCGGCACCACGCTCTGGCTCGCGGGTCTGAATCCGGGCGTGCTCGCGGCGGTGCGGCGCTCGCCGCTCGGCGAGCTGCTCGGCGAATCGCGCATGTTCTATAACCTCGAACATGTCGTGAGCAAGTATCAGGAGATTGTTTCGCGCAAGGGCGACGATCTCGCGCGTCGATAAGTCGCGATTTTTGCCACTTCCCTGTCGCACGTTGCGCATATATTTTAATGATGGTATTCAATTCATCGGTCCACGCGTTCCTCTCATCGGCCGATGCATCTGCTTCCAGCGTTTTCCCCTGAACGTTCTCGTCGCGGAGGTCACGTCATGACGTATGCAGGTCAACTGGCGCGCAGCCAGGACATCGCGGACAAGGTCACGCGGGTGTTTCAGAAGCGCGCGGAGCTCGCGCAGCGGCAATTCAGCGAGCGCGCACGCGATGCGGGCATGCGTCTTTTCAGCAACGGCGGCGCCGATCATTTCAGCGATGCGGGCGCGGACGCGACGGGCCAGTTCAACGGCTATGCCTATGCGGTCGATCTCATGCAGCGATCGATTCTCTTCTGGGACACGCTGCGTGAGCGCGGCAACAATTTCGTCGAGCAAACGAAGCGCGGTCTCGAACCGGTGCTGCATTTCGCGCATGACATGCTGATCGACGGCCGCACCTTCGAGCGGCCCGTGAACTATGCGCTGTTGCGCATCGTGCCGCCGGAGGGCGTCATCATCGATCCGCTGAAGCGTCCGTATCTCATCATCGATCCGCGTGCGGGTCATGGTCCCGGCATCGGCGGATTCAAGGACGATTCGCAAGTGGGCGTCGCGCTGCGCGCGGGCCATCCGGTGTACTTCGTGACCTTCTTCCGCGATCCGCAGCCCGGCCAGACGCTGCTCGACGTATGCGCGGCCGAGCAGCGTTTCGTGAAGCACGTGCGCGAGCTGCACCCCGACAGCCCGAAGCCCGCGATCGTCGGCAACTGTCAGGGCGGCTGGGCCGCGATGATGCTCGCGAGCTCGCAGCCCGACGACACCGGCCCGCTCGTCATCAACGGCGCGCCGATGTCGTACTGGAGCGGTGCGTGGAGCGAAGGCGAGGGCGACAACCCGATGCGCTATTCGGGCGGCATGCTGGGCGGCACATGGCTCGCATCGCTGACGGCGGATCTCGGCAACGGCAAGTTCGACGGCGCGTATCTCGTCGAGAACTTCGAGAACCTCAATCCGGCGAACAGCCTGTGGGACAAGTACTACACGCTGTTCGACAAGATCGATACCGAGCCGCCGCGCTTTCTCGACTTCGAACGCTGGTGGGGCGGCTATTACCTGATGAACCGTGAAGAGATCGAATGGATCACGCGCAATCTCTTCGTCGGCAACAAGCTCTGGTCCGGTGAAGTGCGCGGCGTGTCGGGCGCATCGTTCGATCTGCGCACGATCAAGTCGCCGATCGTTCTTTTCGCGTCGATGGGCGACAACATCACGCCGCCGCAACAGGCGTTCAACTGGGTCGCCGATATCTACGGCAGCACCGACGAGATCAAGGCGCGCGGCCAGGTGATCGTCGGACTGATGCACAAGAGCATCGGACATCTGGGCATCTTCGTGAGCGGCAAGGTCGCGAAGAAGGAGTACACGCAGATCGCATCGGTGCTGGAAGCGATCGAAACGTTTCCGCCGGGGCTGTATGGCATGGAAATCGCCGAACGTCGAGGCGAGAACGGCAAGATCGAGTACGACGTGAGCTTTCAGGAGCGCCGTCTCGAAGAGGTCGCCGCGCGCTTCAACCGGTTCGAGCGGGTCGACGAGTTGCCGTTCGAAGCGGTGAAACAGGTATCCGATTTCAATCAGCGCGCGTATGAACTGTTCGCGCAGCCCTTCGTGCAGGCGATGGCCAACGACACCACCGCGACGATGCTGCGCGCGTTTCATCCGTTGCGCGCGCAACGCTGGATGTTCTCCGATCTCAATCCGTGGCTCGCGTGGCTCGGTCCCGCGGCGCAAGCGGTCAAGGCCGCGCGCAAGCCCGACTCCGAACGCGATGTGTTGCGCCGCGCTGAGCATTGCGGTTCCGACATGATCAGCGCGGGCCTCGACTTCTATCGCGCGATGCGCGATGCGGCCACGGAAGCGATGTTCTTCTCCGTGTACGGCAACATGTTCTCGGCGCATCACAAGGAGGAGCAGGCGGCGTCCGCGCAGCCAGCCGATCCGCGCGATCTGCCTTTCGTTCAGGAAGCGCTCGCGTCCGTCGCGCATGGCGGTTATGCGGAAGCGGTCGCGCGCGTCGCGTGTCTGCTGGCGCGTCACGATGAGCCGCTGCCGCTCGCGCGCATGGTGTTGCGGCAGGAACTCGCGGCCGACTACGCGGACTATCTGCCGCAGATGCCGCGCGATGAATGGCGGCGCATTCGCGGCGAACAGGAGATCATCGTGCGCTACGAGCCGGAGCAGGCGCTGTCGAGCCTGCCCGATCTGCTCAACGACAACGAGGACCGCGCGAGGCTGCTCACGCTCTTCGACAAGCTCCATGCCGACAGCCGCATGCAGGGCTTCGAGCCGACCGCCGCCCAGCAGGACATGCTGGCGCGCATTCGCGCGGCGCTGCCCGTCAAGGCCGCGCGCACGTCAAGACGTTCCGCGCCCGCGCATTGAAGCGTCGGCGGCGCATCTCACGTTCACACGGGAGGCGACATGAATCATCCGCATGAAAAGTATGAACGGCTCATCGCGGTTTGCCGGACACTGCCGCCGCTCACCGTGGCGGTCGTGCATCCTTGCGACCGGACATCGCTCGAAAGCGCGGTGAAGGCGCACGAGATGGGCCTGATCGCGCCGCTTCTCGTCGGGCCGCGCGATCGTATCCGCGAGGTCGCGGAGGAATGCAGCCTCAACATCGCGGGCTTTCCAGTCATCGATGCGCCGCATAGCCATGCGGCCGCCGAAGCGGCGGTGGAGCTCGTGCGCGAGGCGAAGGCCGAGGCGCTCATGAAAGGCAGCCTGCACACCGACGAGGTGATGGCCGCCGTCGTGAAGCGCGATGGCGGTCTGCGCACGCAACGGCGCGTGTCGCATTGCTTCATCATGGATGTGCCGGGCCACGACAACGTGCTCATCATCAGCGATGCCGCGATCAACATCGCGCCGACGCTCGCCGACAAGGTCGACATCCTGCAGAACGCGATCGATCTCGGGCACGCATTGCGGCTCGACGAGGTGCGCGTCGCGATTCTCTCGGCGATGGAGACGGTGAACCCGAAAGTGCCGTCGACGCTGGAGGCGGCCGCGCTCTGCAAGATGGTCGACCGTCATCAGATCACGGGCGCGCTCGTCGACGGTCCGCTCGCGCTCGACAACGCGATCGATCTCGAGGCGGCGCAGACGAAGAAGATCGACTCGCCGGTCGCGGGGCGCGCGAACGTGCTGATCGTGCCGGATCTCGAAGCGGGCAACATGCTCGCGAAGAGTCTGTCCTTTCTCGCGAATGCGGACGCGGCGGGCATCGTGCTCGGCGCGCGCGTGCCGATCATCCTGACGAGCCGCGCCGATTCGCTGCAATCGCGGCTCGCGTCGTGCGCGATCGCATCGCTCGTGGCGGCCAAGCGCCGCGAAGAAGCGCAAGTGATGGGGTGAGCTCATGGCCGATGTCATTCTGGTTCTCAACGCCGGTTCGTCGAGCATCAAGTTCAGCGCATTCGATATCGAAGGCGACGAACTCGCGCTCATCACGCACGGGCAAGTGGAAGGCCTGTTCAGCGCGCCGCATTTCGTCGCGTACAACGCGAAAGGCGAAAAGAGCGGCGAGCATTCATGGGGCGAAGGCGTGCGGCTGGAGCATTCCGAGGCGATCACGCATCTCGGCGCTTTTTTGCGCGGGCACGATGCAGGGCATCGCATGATCGGCGTCGGGCATCGCGTCGTGCATGGCGGCGCGCGCTTCACGAAGCCGGTATTGACGAGCCCCGAAGTGCTCGACGAGCTCGACAAGCTCACGCCGCTCGCGCCGCTGCATCAGCCGCACAATCTGAAGCCGATCCGGATCATCGCCGAGCGCAATCCCGGGCTGCCGCAAGTCGCGTGCTTCGACACCGCCTTTCACGCGACGCAAGCGCCGATCGCGCAGGCGTTCGCGCTGCCCGAGTCGATCACGAAGAACGGCGTGCGGCGTTATGGTTTTCATGGCCTCTCGTACGAATACATCGCGGGCGCGCTGAAGCCCGTTGCGCCCGACGCGGCGAGCGGGCGCACGGTCGTCGCGCATCTGGGCAACGGCGCGAGCCTGTGCGCGATGCATGCGGGCAAGAGCGTCGCGAGCACGATGGGCTTCACCGCCGTCGACGGCCTGATGATGGGCACGCGCTGCGGCAATCTCGATCCGGGCGTGATCCTCTACCTGATCGACGAGCTCGGCATGAACGCGCGCGATGTCGAAGACGTGCTGTATCGGCAGTCGGGCTTGCTCGGCGTGTCCGGCGTATCGGGCGACATGCGCGTGCTCCTTGCTAGCAGCGACGAGCGCGCGCGCTTCGCCATCGATCTCTACGTGTATCGCATCGGCCGCGAACTCGGCTCGATGAGCGCCGCGCTGCAAGGGCTGGATGCGATCGTGTTCACGGCGGGCATCGGCGAGCATTCGAAAGAGATACGGCGGCGCGTGTGCGAGCAGGCGGCGTGGTGGGGCATCGAACTCGATGCGAAAGCCAACGATAGCGGCGGCCCGCGCATCAGCACCGCGTCGAGCAAAGTGAGCGTCTGGGTGCTCCCGACCAACGAGGAACTGATGATCGCGCGCCATGCCCTGGCGTTGATCGGCGACAAACGCGAAGGAGCATCCGCATGACGCTCGATGTCCCGCAACCCGTATTGAAGGGCGCGAAAGCGCTCGTGACCGGCATCGCCAATGAGCATTCGATCGCCTACGGTTGCGCGAAGGCGTTTCGCGAACTGGGCGCAGATCTCGCCATCACCTATGCCGACGAAAAGGCGCGTCCTTATGTCGAGCCGCTCGCGAAAGACCTCGACGCGCCGGTCTTCATGCCGCTCAATGCATCGAGCGAGGACGAGCTGGAAGCCGTGTTCGCGCGCATCGCGAGCGAGTGGGGCAAGCTCGACATCCTCGTGCATTCGATCGCATGGGCGCCGAAAGACGATCTGCAGGGCGGCCTGCTGAATTGCTCGGCAGAAGGCTTCGCGAAGGCGATGGACATCTCGTGTCATTCGTTCGTGCGCATGGCGCGGCTCGCGGCGCCGCTCATGAAGGACGGCGGCGCGATGTTCACGATGAGCTATCACGGCGCGAACAAGGTCGTCGCGAACTACAACGTGATGGGCCCGGTGAAGGCCGCGCTCGAAGCCTGCGCCCGCTATCTCGCCTATGAGCTCGGTCCGCAGGGCGTTCGCGTGCATGCGATATCGCCGGGGCCGCTCAAGACGCGCGCGGCATCGGGGCTCAAGGACTTCGATCTGCTGCTGACCGAAGCCGCCGCGCGCGCGCCGCTCGGCGAGCTGGTCGACATCATGGATGTCGGTTACACCTGCGCTTTTCTCGCAACGCCCTTCGCGCGCCGCATGTCGGGCGAAACGCTTTACGTGGACGGTGGCGTGCACATCATGGGATGAGCATGTTCAACTGGCTTTTCAGGCGCGATCAGCAAAGCTCGCGTGAGGATGTCAAGCAGGCGCTCGCACGCATCGTCGCGGTCGCGCCGCAAGTGCGGCTCGCGAATCGCTACGAGTCGCGCCTCGTGCCCGCCGTCGCGAGGACGATCGACCACGCGCGCGAACTGGTCGCCGCGCTGCCCGCGCCGCGCGACGCCACGCCCGGCGCATGGGCGAGCGATCCCTGTCTGCGCGCGAAGTTCGCGACGCCGGACGACATCACGCATGTGATCGGCGAGTCGCACGATGTTCGTGACTGGTTCGACGGACACATCGCCGCGGACCATGCGTTCGCGGTGCTCGGCGCGACGCTCGTCGAGCGCGGCGTGCTCGTCGCGGCGCTCGAAGGCGGCGTGATGCGCTCGGACGTGGCGCGCACGGCGGTCAGTTTCGACGACAAGCGCATGCGCTTTTGCAGCGAGACGGACGAGGCGCTCAGGCGGGAACTCGTGCAGCGGATCGTCGAGCAGTTCGCGCTCGAAGCGGTGGCGCGGGTTGCGGGCCAGGAAGCGCGGCGCGATGCGCTGCAGGAATATCGCGCGTTGCTGAGCGCCCGCATGCAGATGCTCGGCCGGCGCGGCGCGGGCATGAGCAGCCTGATCGCGTCGACCGATCTCGCCGGCGACGCCACGCGTCTTCAGCGCGATTTCGAAGAGAACGAGGCGGCGCTCGCGGCGCTGGGCTCACTCGCCGATTCCATCGAGACGCAGATTCAGACCATCATCGAATTGCTCGACCAGCCTTCGGCGCTCATTTCGGTCACGGAGCGCACGCTGTGCCTGAACCAGATGAATCTGCTGATGGAGGAGCGCTGCGACGAACCTCACGCGGATATCGCCATTCATCTCGCGCAGCTTCCGACGCAGCCGCCGCAGACACGCGCCGTCGAGATCGTGCGCGTCGCGCGTCGCGATGTGCCGCCTGCGGGCGCGGCGTTCGCCGATGCCGCGCGGTTTGTTTTGTGATATGCAAGATCACTAGTCCATTACGCACGTCGTGTCCGTTCGATGGACTAGGGCTGTGGCCACTGCGCCGCTTCAATCGCTTTAGCGTCCCAATGTCCGATGCGGGCTGCTTCATACAGCATTCCGAGCGTTAGCGAGCGATACTCCGGATTCGCGTTGCTCGCGCGTTCTAGCCGAAACAGCGCGCGAAACGGCGCGAAAACCAAAAAGGGGATGAAGAGAAGCGCGGGACCCGCTGTCCCCTCACCGCCGAAGTATCGCGCATAGGGGAAGTCGCCCTTGACATTGAATTTTTCGAAGAACCGGTCTACGAATTCAATCGCGTCGTCGCCATCAATTCGGAGGTCCTCGAACACGTGGGTTGACGGCGTAAGCGACGGTTCTTTGCCGAGCCACGGACGCCCAATTTCTTCGCGGGTGAAGCCGACGATTGCGGTCCAGAGCGCGTCATCCAATCCTGTCCTCCGGTTTGACCATTGCGTTGTACCTTTGAATCGATCGATATACGATTGCGGTTGCATCGTAGCCGAGAAACACAAGGTCGACGACAGGAATCCATCGACCGACGAAGGCGCCAAGGTGACGCGTATAGACGAACTTGAATCCCTTCGCGCTGAAGCTTCTCCAGGTGATGGTTGCAAGCCGTCGTTCGGTTCGTTTGTTGATGACTTTCCGAAGAAAAATAGACATGACCGACGTTCCCTCTGAAGCCGTCTTCATCTTTCCGGGAATGGGAACATCGTTGTCGCTGAGAAGCCAGGTCGCGGTGGCGGCGAGGTCGGCGAATCCTAGCTGTCTTTTCGTCTGGTCCAGTGAGACCCAGAGAAATAGCTCAGCGGACGACAACCCGCGATAACCTTGAAACGCATAGACGTTGTTGCTCATGCGATGCGCCTTACTTCGTCACGTTCTCTCTGACATCAAGGAAGGTCGTAATTGTCCCGCCAACACCGCCAAGCGCGTTCTGGAGAATGTATTCCTTTTTCATTCTCGCGAAAGACAGGCGCACGCATTCGATCGCACCGTTCGCGTCGGCGAAGGGTTCAACGTGGGAGATGATCACGTCATACATGGTGATCCGCAGGTACTCGTGCGGAATTCCGCCCGCCTTGCGCATGACGAGCCGTGCTTGTGGAATGTGCTTCCCGGTAAAGCAGTATCGAGCAAGGTTTGGGGTAGCCCTGTCGAGCTGATGCGTGAATTCAAGATCCGATACACTCGCCCTCGCAGCGCCACCGCCAGAGCCGGACATCATGCTCGATTGCTGCGTAACCTTCCACGTCCAGTCAATCACGTCGATTTCTTCTGAATGCGTCGCATCCTGCGATTCGCCAGCGATGCCATCGATCTTGATAAACATGTCTGCCATCGTTGTGACAATCGTGGTTTTGGAATGTTCAGAGTACCTCGCTTTCGCGGCCAAATCTGCAAAATATGGTTAGGTTCGTCGCAGCGTATCCAGCGCGACGTCACCACGAAACTCTTGCCAAGCATAACGAAGGATATACACAGAAAGATCGTGCGCGGCATCCGCCGATTTCCGGCACATTCATCCGGTTCAATGGACTAATGGACGCTGCCCCGGATCGCATTCGCGATATCGCGGCTCACGCTCGCGAGCGCGCGGCTGTGCGCGGCCACGAGCGCATTCCAGTCGCTGCCGTCCACGGGCACGCGCACGAGCGAGCGGCCGCTCAATGCATTGTCGTCGCCGAAGCGGCGCACGGTCCAGTGCGCATCGATGGCGACGGCATCGCCGGGAACGGACTCGAACTGCTGGATATCGACGCGCACGCGCCATGCGTCCGGGTCCGCGATCGCGCGCGAGGCGGGCGCCACCTTGTCGGACCCGAGCAGCAACGCGAGGTCCGCCGCGATGGCATCCGCGATGCTGCTCTTGAGCGGCTCGCCCCAGCGCGCGTATTCGTTGAGCGCGACTTCGTTGTTCGTGTTGCGCGTGACGATCTGCGGCCGGTCGACGAGGTCGGGCACCGTCACCGGTCCCACGATCACCGGCCGCGAGTTCGCACGCGCGGCCGCCGCGGCGAGCGAAGGATCGGCGCTCAGCCGGTAGAAGCTCGCGCGCGGCGAGCTGCATCCGGCGAGCATCGCCATCGAAACGATGAGAGACACGAGTACGGGCCGCATCACTTCTTGTCCTCCGGCTTGCCGCGCAGCAACGCTTCCGGATGCTGCTGCAGATAATCCGCGAGACTGCGGAACGAAACGGCGGTGCGCGTCAGTTCGCGGACCGCCTCGGCCGTGTCCTGCTGCAGGCCCGAATCCGGCATCAGCGTGGAATGCGCGGCATCGAGCGCGGCGCGCGCGGCGGCGAGGGTCGTCGCGGCTTCCGGCACGACCTGCGTGTCGAGGCTTCTCATCAGCGTGGTCGTGCTGTCGAGCGTCTGCCTCGCGCTCGCGGTGAGCTGCTCGATCGGCAGTTTGTCGATGCGCGTCATGATGCGGTTGATCGAATCCTGCAGCGAGTCGAGGCCGCTCGGCGTGGTCGGCATTTCGGGCGGCGTGCGGTTCCAGTCGATGCTCGCCTTCTTCGCGTGCGGGAAGAAGTCGAGCGAAACATACAACTGGCCCGTCAGCAGGCTCCCGGTGCGCAACTGCCCGCGCAGTCCGCGCTCGACGAGCAGGTCCGCGAGTTCCTTGCGGTCCTTCGCGAGGCGTCCGCCTTTCGGTACGGTCGCAAAGCGCGACGTGAAGCGCTCCGGATAGAGATTGACCTCGACGGGTATGCTGATACGCTTCGTGACCGGATCGAAGCGCGTGTTGATCGCCGCCACCTCGCCGATCTGAATGCCGCGGAATTCCACCGGCGCGCCCACGGCGAGGCCGCGCACGGAGCCTTCGAAGGCGAAGACGTACTTGTCGACGATGTGCTCCTGCACGCGCAGCGCATCGGCGCGCGTCGAATGCAGGGTGAAGATCGTGTTGGCGGGCGCCTCGGCCCAGGTGAGCGACACGGCGGGCGTCTCGAACGCGAGTCCGCCGATCAGGATCGAGACGAGCGATTGCGTGTTGACCTTCAGCCCGTCGGTGCCGAGCGTCACGTCGATGCCGCCCGCCTGCCAGAAGCGCGAATCGGCGTTCACGTAACGGTCGTAGGGCGCGTTGACGAACACATGCAGGGTGACGCCGCTGCCGTCCTTGTCGAGCTCGAACGAAGTCACCTGGCCTACTTGCAGGCGGCGGAAATAGATCGGCGTGCCGACGTCGACCGAGCCGAGATCGGTCGCCTTCAGCACGAACTGCCGCCCCGGCACGTCGCTCGCGAAGACCGGCGGCGTTTCGAGCCCGGTATAGTTGCGCCGGTCCTGCTTCGAGCGGCCGATATCCATGCCGATGTACGCGCCCGACAGCAGCGTGCCGATGCCCGACACCGAGCCGCCCGCGACGCGCGGACGCACGACCCAGAAGCGCGTGTCGTCGACGAGCATGTTGGTCGCGTCGCGCGTCAGCTCGGCCGTTGCGATCACGTGCCGGTAGTCCTTCGAAAGCGCCACCGACTTCACGAGGCCGATGTCCACATCCTTGAACTTGATCTTCGTCTTGCCTGCCTCGAGCCCTTCGCCGGTCTTGAAGCTGATGGTGACGGTCGGGCCCTGCGCGAGCACGGCCTGCACCGCGAGCCAGATGCCGACCGCCACCGCGATGGCCGGCACGACCCAGATCCATGGAATGCGCCAGCGCTTTTTCGGCACCACTTCGGCATCGGGCATGTTGTCGGGCGAGCTCATCGCGTTCCTTCCCGAGGCGGCGAGAAATCCCAGATGAGGCGCGGATCGAACGACATCGCCGCAAACATCGTCAGCACGACGACCGCGCCGAACGCGATCGCCGCCGGCCCGGCCTCGATCGTCGCCATCGCGCTGAACTGCACGAGCGCGACGAGCACGGCGATCACGTAGATATCGAGCATCGACCAGCGGCCCACCAGCTCGACGACGCGATAGATGCGCGCGCGCTGCACACTGCGTTGCGTCATGCGCAGATTGGCGGTCGCGGCGAGATAGCCGATCGCGAGAATCTTCAGCATCGGCACGGCGATGCTCGCGATGAACACGATGATCGCGAGCGGCCACGAGCCGGATTGCCACAGATACGCGACGCCGCTCATGATCGTGTCCTTCTGCGCGCCGAAGAGCGAGCTCGTGTTCATCACCGGCAGCAGGTTCGCCGGGACGTAGAGAATCGCCGCCGCGATCAGATACGCCCAGGTGCGCGACAGGCTCGCGGGCTTGCGCAGATGCAGGCGCGCGCCGCAACGCGGGCAGCACAGATGGTCATGGCGCCGTATGCCGGGCGTGGAGAGGCCGCAATCGTGACAGACGCAGATGCCGCTTTCCGCCGCCGTGCGTCCCTTGAGCGGCGTGTCGGCGGGCATGCCGGGCGGCGCGCCTTCGATGCGCTGCCACATCGCGCGTTCGTCGAACGACGATGCCGCCGCGACGAGCAGCAGCATCAGCGCCGCGAGCGACCACAGCGCGGGGCCTGTCACGACCGATGCGATATGCGCGAGCTTCACGACCGCGACGAGCAGGCCGAGCATCAGCACTTCGGTCATGCCCCAGTCGCGCGCGATGCGCAGCAGCCGGAACACGGCGTCGGCGCGCCATGGCCTGTGATTCAGATGGAGCGGCAGCAACAGCCACACCATGCCGAGCGCCTGCAGCGCGGGCATCAGGATCGTCGTGACGAAGATGAGGCCCGCGAGCGGCCACATGCCGTCGCGATAAAGCACCCGCACCGCGCCGATCAGCGTCGTCTCGACGAGATCGCCGTTCACCGCGAGGCCGACGATCGGAAACGCGTTCGAGATCAGCCACAGCACGCATGCGGCGAGCGCATAGGCGAGCGCGCGATCGAAGCCGCGCCCCCGGCGCCGGTACAGCACGGCCTGGCAGCGGCAGCAGCGCAGCGTGCCGCCGGGCGGCACGTCGCTCTCGCGCTGCATCAGATCGCATTCGTGGCACGCGATCAGCGGCCGCGCGTGGCGATCGTCGGATGTGACCGTGTTCATTGCACTGTCGTCGGCACGGCGGGCTGGCCCGGCTTGCCCGGATCGGGGGAAGGCGTCGCGGACTGCTGCTGCGTCGTCATGTTGTCGGCCGTGACGACCCAGCCGCCACCCATCACCTTGTAGAGCGTGACGAACGACACGAGCGCCGCGGCCTGCGTCTGCGTCTCCGATAGCTGCGCGTTGAACAGACTGCGCTCGGCGTCGAGCACTTCGATATAGCTCGTGTAGCCGCCTTCGTAGCGCGCCCGCGCGAGACGCGAATAGGTGGCGAGCGCCGTGACCTGGCGGATCTGCACTTCGAGTTGCTCATGCAGCTTTTCCGAGGAGATCAGCGCGTCGTCGACTTCCTGGAACGCGACCTGGATCGCCTTCTGGTACGTCAGCAGCGCCGCCTGTTGCTGCGCCTCGGCCGATTGCACCTGTCCCGAGATATTGCCCGCCGTGAAGATCGGCTGCGTGATCTGCCCCGCGAACGACCAGACGCGCGACGGCCCCGTGAAGAGCGACGAGAACTGGCCGCTCGCGGTGCCGAGCAGACCCGTCAGCGAGATCTGCGGAAAGTAGAGCGCGCGCGCCGCGCCGATGAGCGCATTGGCCGCCACCAGATCCTGTTCCGCCTGCAGCAAATCGGGCCGCCGCTCAAGCAGGTCGGAAGGCAGACCGGAGGGAATGACGGGCGTCGCGAGCTCGCCGAGCGTGCGGCCGCGCACGATCGGCCCCGGATTCGCGCCGAGCAGCACCGAGAGGGCGTCTTCCTGCTGCGCGATCTGCGTTTCGAGCTGCGGAATCGTCGCGAGCGAGGCTTCGTATTCGGACTGGCTTTGCGCGAGCTCCATCTGCGAGACTTCGCCGCCTTCGAAGCGCAAGGTGAAGACGTGCACCGACTCGGCGCGGCTTTCCGTCGTCGCCTTGGCGATTTCGAGCTGCTTGTCGAGGCTGCGCAAATTCAGATACGACGACGCCACCGACGCCACCAGCGACAGGATCGTCGCGCGCCGTCCTTCCTCGCTCGACAGCAGGTTCGCGCGGGCCGCCTCGGTCAGCCGCCGGTTGCGGCCGAACAGATCCAGCTCCCACGACGCCGAGACCGACGCCTGGAAGTCGTTGTACACCGGCCCGAAGCCGTTGAGCGGCTGCGGTCCCGCGGCCGAAGCGCGCTGCCGCGACGCCGCCGCGCCCGCCGATAGCTGCGGGAACAGCGCGGAACGCGTCGTGACGAACTGGCCCATGAACTGATCGACGCGCGCCGCCGCGATCTTCACGTCCTTGTTGTTGGCGAGCGCGGTCGAGATCAACTGGTCGAGGACCGGGTCCTGGAACTGCTGCCACCACTCGGTATTCGCGGTGTCGGCGACTTCGGTCGCGGCGAAGCGATAGGTCGCCGGGGTGTCGACCGGCTGGCGCGAATAGTTCGGGCCGAGCAGGCAGCCGGACAGCGTCAGCGCGGCGGCGACGCCTGAAGCAGAAAGAACGAGCCTGGCGCGCCGCATGTCATTCTCCCTTGTCCGGAGCGGACGGCGAGGCATTCGGGCCGCTTCCCGAGGCGTTCTGGGGCGGCTTCGCATCGGCGGCGGCCGCTTCGTCGCCCTTCTTTTTCTTCGAGCGCGAGGACATCGTTTCCAGTCCCCAGAAGAACATCGGGATGAAGAACACGGCGATCACCGTCGCGCCGAGCATCCCGCCGATCACGCCGGTGCCGATCGAATGGCGGCTGTTCGCCGACGCGCCCGTCGCGATCGCGAGCGGCACGCAGCCGAGAATGAACGCGAGAGAAGTCATCACGATCGGGCGCAGGCGCTCTTCGGCGGCGGTCATGGCGGCGTCGTAGACGGATGCGCCCGCCTCGCGGTTCAGCACGGCGAACTCGAAGATGAGAATCGCGTTCTTCGCGGCGAGCGCGACGAGCATCGTGAGGCCGATCTGGAAGTACACGTCGTTGTTAAGCCCGCGCAGCAGGATCGCGAGCAGCGCGCCGAAGATCGCGAACGGCACCGCCATCAGCACGCCGAACGGCAGGCTCCACTTCTCGTATTGCGCGGCGAGGATCAGGAAGACCATCACGAGGCCGAACACGAAGACGAGCGCCGAACTGCTGCCCGACTGTTTCGCCTCATACGCCTCGCCGCTCCAGCCGATGCCGTAATCGGACGGCAAATCCTTCGCGATGTCCTCCAGCGCCGCTATCACCTGGCCCGATGCATAGCCGGGCGCGGCGTTCGCCGTGATCTTCACCGCCGGGAAGTTGTTGAACCGCGTGATCAGGTCCGGCCCGGTCACGTAGTGGGTGTTGACGACCGCCTTGAGCGGCACCATCTCGCCGGACTTGCTCTTCACGAAGATCTGCGTGAGGTCGTCCGGCTTCAGCCGATACTGCGGCTCGGCCTGCAGGATCACCTGCCAGAGCCGGCTCGAACGGTTGAACTGCGACACATACAGCGAGCCGAACATCGTCTGCATCGCGCTATAGACGTCCTCGACAGGCACGCCGAGCGTTTCGGCCTTGTCGCGGTCGACATCGGCGAGCAGTTGCTGCGACGACGCGTTGAACGTATTCGTCACGCCCGTCAGCTCGGGCCGCGCTTTCGCCTTGGCGACGAAGTCGTCGACGACACCGGCGAACTGCGCGATCGTCGCATCGCCCTTGCTCTGAATCCAGATCTCGGTGCCGCCCGTCGTGCCGAGACCGGGAATCGACGGCGGATTGAGCGGCACGACGATGCCCTGCCTGATCTGCGACAGATTCTTGTAGGCGTCGATGAGCACCGCGCGCGCGTTCTGCGTGCGGATATTCGCCGACTTGTAGCGCTCCTCGAAGCTCTTGAAGCCGACGAAGAAAGTGGACGAATTGTTCTTGTTCTGGCTATCGAGAATGCTGAAACCATCGACCGTGGTGATGCTGCCGACCGCCGGCTGCTTCATGAAGTATTCGGTGACGCGGTCGGATACCGCGCCGGTGCGGTCGAGCGACGCGGCATCGGGCATGATCACCGCGCCGAGCAGATAGCCCTGATCCTCGGGCGGCAGAAACGCTGTCGGAATGTCTCTCATCATCACGACGGCGAGCGCGATCATGCCGACGAACAGCAAGAGCGCGATCACGAAGCGCTTGATGACGAGCCGCACCGCGCGCGTATAGCCGCGCGTCATGCGCGCGAACTGGTTGTCGAACCAGCGGAAGAAACCTTTTTTCTCGTGATGCCCCGGCTTCAGCAGCAAGGAGGCGAGGGCGGGCGACAAGGTCAGCGCGACGATGCCCGAGATCACCACCGATATCGCGATGGTGATGGCGAACTGCTTGTACATCTGCCCGGTGATGCCGCCGAGGAACGCGACCGGCACGAACACCGCGCACAGCACGAGCACGATGGCCACGACCGGCCCGGCCACTTCGTCCATCGCTTTCTTGGCCGCGGTCTTCGGATCGAGCTTGTGCACGGTCATGTTGCGCTCGACGTTCTCGATCACGACGATCGCGTCGTCCACGACAATCCCGATCGCGAGCACCATGCCGAACAGCGTCAGCATGTTGATGGAGAAGCCGAGCGCTTCCATGCCCATGAACGTGCCGACGATGGACACCGGCACCGCGAGCACCGGAATCAGCGTCGCGCGCAGGCTTTGCAGGAACACGAACACGACGATCACCACCAGCACGACCGCTTCGAAGAACGTGTGCACCACGTCGGAGATGGACGCGCGCGTGAACTCCGTCGTGTCCATCGCGACCTCGTAGTCGATGCCTTGCGGGAACGTCTTCTTCATTTCCGCGAGCGTCGCGCGCACCTGCTTCGCCACGTCGAGCGCGTTCGCGCCCGGCTGCTGATAGACGGCGAGCACGGTCGCCGACTTGCCCTGGAAGCGGCTGCGGATCGAATAGTCCTTCTGCCCGAGCTCGGCGCGTCCCACGTCTTTCAGGCGCACGATCGCCGCGCCGCCCGACTGCGCGCGAATGATGATGTTTTCGAATTCGGAGGGTTCGGTGAGGCGCCCGGATGTCGTCACCGCGAAGGATTGTTCGACCGGCGCGCCCGTCGGCGACTGTCCGAGGCGTCCGACCGCGAATTGCTGGTTCTGGTTGGCGACGGCGCGCTGCACGTCGGCGGCGGTGATGCCGAGCTGCGCCATGCGATCGGGCTTGAGCCAGATGCGCATCGCGTAATCGGGCGTGCCGAAGATCGCGGACTGGTTCGCGCCGGGAATGCGCTTGAGCGCGTCGAGGACATAGACGTTCGCGTAGTTCGCGATATACGTCGCGTCGTAACGCTCGTCGGGCGAATAGATGGCGATCACCATCATGAACGCCTGCGACTTCTTCTGCACCTGCACGCCCTGATTCGTCACCGACTGTGGCAATTGCGGCAATGCGAGGTTCACGCGGTTCTGCACGTCGACCTGCGCGAGCTCCGGGTTCGTGCCGATCTGGAAGTAGGCGTTGATCGTCAGATTGCCGGTCGACGAGCTCGACGAGCTCATGTAGATCATGTTGTCCGCGCCGTTGACCTGCTGCTCGATCGGCGCGGCGACGTTGTTCGCGACCACGTCGGCGCTCGCGCCGGGATAGGTCGCGGAGATCGTGATCTGCGGCGGCGTGATGTCGGGATATTGCGCGGTGGGCAGCGCGAGCATCGTCAGCGCGCCGCCCAGCGTAATGATGATCGATATGACCGACGCGAAAATCGGACGGTCAATGCAGAAATGTGAAATGTTCATTGGCCTCTTCCGCGCGACGCGCTTGCGATAGTCGTCAGATCAAATCACTTCACTTTTCGGTCCCGCCGCTTGCGTTCTTCGTCTGTCCGAGCGAAGCCTCCTGCGCGCCGGACGCCGGCGCGCCGCCCGCGGCGGGCGCAGCGGGCGCGGCGACGACGCGAACTTGCGAATCCGCGCCGACCCGTATCGCCCCGTCGACGATGACGCGCTCGCCCGCTTTCAGGCCGCTCGTGATGAACCAGTCGTCGCCATGCCATTCGCCGACTTCGATCACGCGCTGGTGCGGCTTCGACTGCTCGTCGAGCACCCACACGTAATGGCTCTTCGCGCCTTGCAGCACGGCGCGCTGCGGCACGAGAATCGCGTTGGGCCGCACCGCGCCCGCGACGCGCGCCTTGACGAACTGACCGGGGCGCAGCGTGCCTTGCGGATTCGCGAACACCGCGCGCACGAGGAAGGTGCCCGTCTCCGTGCTGAAGGCCGGATTCGTGAAGTCGATGCGCCCGGTCTGTGGAAACACTGAGCCGTCCGCCTGTATGACGGTCACATCGAACTTGTTGTCAGGCGGAAAGTGCAACTGGCCTTTCTTGATCTGCTCGCGATAGGTCAGCAGCTCATTCTCCGAGATGCTGAAGTTCACCCACATCGGGTCGAGCTGATAGACGGAGGTGAGCAGGCCGCCTTGCGTGGGCGTCACGTAGCTGCCTTCCTGCACGCGCGCGAAGCTGGAGAGGCCTTTGAGCGGCGAGCGGATCGTCGTGTAGCTCAGGTTCAGCTCGGCGGTCTGCACTTCGCCTTTCGCGGCGATGACGGCGGCCTGCGCGCTTTTCTCGTTGCCGACGGCGTCGTCGAGATCCTTCTTGCTCAACGCGTTCATCGCGGCGAGCGGCTTCACGCGCGCGAGATTCTGCTGAGTGACGAGCAGGCGCGCCTGCTGCTGCGCGAGCGAGCCTTTGGCCGTTTGCAGCGCCGCTTCGAACGGGCGTTTGTCCATGATGAACATCACCTGGTTCGCCGAGACGAGCGAGCCTTCGGTGTACATCCGCTTTTCCAGGAAGCCGTCGACCCGCGCGCGGATTTCCACCTCGCGCGAACTCTGCGTCTGCGCGGTGAATTCGAAGTCGACGGGCGTCGATTGCGCCGTGACGGTCACGACGGTGACATCGACGGCGGGCTTCTGCGTTTCGGGCGCTGGCTTCTTGCACGCGACGAGCGACAGCGACGCGATCGCGGCGACCGCAACGAGACGCAGCGCGCGCGTGAAGCGCGACGGTTGAGCGAGCGAACAGCAGTCCAATACCTGTTCCGACACGAACGCCATAGGCGCCTCCCCCGTTGGGATGGCCGATCGTAGATGAGCGAGCGCGCCCGCGAGGCGCCTCGCCACGACAATGCTCGCGGTGTGCGTTCAAGCGAAAGCGTGCCTGGAAAGCGCGCTCCCCGGGAAGCCTTCGCCATGCGATGAAATCGCGCGGGACTGGACTTTATGGCGATGTCAACGAACGCGAGCCTGGTGCTTGTGATGTGTCGTAGCTGCCTCCGGTTTTGGCGATCGAGTTATAGCCAGAGATGCTCATGGTTCGCCACTGTGTAGCGTGACGTGCGTGACGTGTCTACTAATAGCTGAATACGGCTGAAAACGCCATAGCGTTTATTGCCATTTTGACTGAACACGGGGACAGGAAGGCGTAGTGGTTACTGAAACGCCTTGATGGCTGACGAATCGCCGGCGGCGGGGACGCTTTGGATAGCTTGGCAAGCCGCCGGCTCATCGTGCCGGTTTATGAAACGTTGAAGAAAAATTCGACGCTTTGCGTTTCCGTGCGCGGCGCGCGCAGCTTACAAGTGCCCGCTGCCCGGGCGAACGATCGATCGCCTGCCGGGCGCCTGGCGCCGCGCGATGCTCCGCGTAAACCCCGTCAAAAGAAAATACGTCACGTAAGAAACGGGTAAGCGCACGCTTTTACCTTAGTCTCCAGCGCATCGGAAAGACAACTCGCCTCGAACGACCTGCGCGAAAGCATCGCATGACATCCCCGTCCGGGGATTCCCCTGTTCATACGCATCGCTGATCGTTCGCGCGCAGCGCCGGATGCGCGCGCCTTTGCACCCGGAGAAGAGACATTCATGCAGGAGACGGATATGGATCTCAGGATCGTTGAGAAAATCAAGTCGAGCGCCGCGTACGGCGAACTGGTGCGAAAACGCTCGAAGCTCGGCTGGACGCTGACGGCGCTCGTGCTCGTCGTCTATTACGGCTACGTGCTGCTCATCGCGTTCAACAAGGACGTTCTCGCCGCGAAGATGGGCGCCGGCGTGATGACCTGGGGCATGCCGATCGGCCTGTTCGTGATCGTCTTCACGGTCGTCATCACGGGCCTCTACGTGCGCCATGCCAACAGCACGTACGACGAACTCACCGACAAGATCAAGCGGGAGGCCGCATGAAGCCGCAACGTTTCCTCGCGCCAGGCGCGCTCTTCGCCACGTCCGCCAGTGCTTTCGCCGCGGGCGGCGATCTCGGACAGGCGGTGAAGCAGGCGACCAACTGGACGGCGATCTGCATGTTCATCGCGTTCGTGATCGCGACGCTCTTCATCACCAAATGGGCGGCGAAGAAAACCCGTTCGGCCGCGGAGTTCTACACGGCGGGCGGCGGCATCACCGGCTTTCAGAACGGTCTCGCGATCGCGGGCGACTTCATGTCGGCGGCCTCGTTTCTCGGCATTTCGGCGGCGGTCTATAGCAACGGCTATGACGGCCTGATCTATTCGATCGGCTTTCTCGTCGGCTGGCCGATCATCACGTTTCTGATGGCGGAGCGCTTGCGCAACCTCGGCCGCTTCACCTTCGCCGATGTCGCCGCCTATCGCTTCAAGCAGACGCCGATTCGCGCGTTCGCCGCATCGGGCACGCTCGTCGTCGTCGCGTTCTATCTGATCGCGCAGATGGTCGGCGCGGGCCAGCTCATCAAGCTGCTGTTCGGGCTCGAATACTGGATCGCGGTGGTGATCGTCGGCGCGCTGATGATGGTGTACGTGCTCTTCGGCGGCATGACCGCGACGACGTGGGTGCAGATCATCAAGGCGTGTCTGCTGCTCGCGGGCGCTTCGTTCATGGCGTTCATGGTCCTGTGGCAATTCCACTTCAGCCCCGAGGCGCTGTTCGCGAAGGCCGTCGACGTGCACGAGAAGAAGGCGTCGATCATGGGCCCGGGCAACTTCATCAAGGACCCGATCTCGGCGATCTCGTTCGGCATCGCGCTGATGTTCGGCACGGCCGGATTGCCGCACATCCTGATGCGCTTCTTCACCGTGCCCAATGCGAAGGAGGCGCGCAAGTCGGTGTTCTGGGCGACGACGTGGATCGGCTATTTCTACATTCTCACGTTCATCATCGGCTTCGGCGCGATCGTACTGGTGAGCACCAATCCGATGTTCAAGGATGCGGGCGGCAAGCTGCTCGGCGGCACGAACATGGCGGCAGTGCATCTGGCGAGCGCGGTGGGCGGCAATGTGTTCCTCGGCTTCATCTCGGCGGTTGCGTTCGCGACCATTCTCGCGGTGGTCGCGGGTCTGACGCTCGCGGGCGCATCGGCGGTGTCGCACGATCTCTATGCAACCGTGTTCAAGAAGGGCAAGGCATCGAGCGCGAGCGAACTGCGTGTGTCGCGCATGACGACGATCGTGCTCGGCATCGTCGCGGTCGTGCTCGGCATCGTGTTCGAGAAGCAGAACATCGCGTTCATGGTGTCGCTCGCGTTCGCGGTGGCGGCGTCGGCCAACTTTCCGGTGCTCTTCATGTCGGTCCTGTGGCGCGGCTGCACGACGCGTGGCGCGGCGATCGGCGGCTTTCTCGGCCTGCTTTCGGCGGTCGTGATGACGATCCTCTCGAAGGCCGTGTGGGTCGACGTGTTCCACTACGCGAATGCGCCGTTCCCGTATGCATCGCCCGCGCTGTTCTCGATGGCGATCGGCTTCATCGGCATCTGGCTCTTCTCGGTGACCGACAGATCGGCGCGCGCGCGCATCGACAAGGCAGGCTTCGAAGCGCAGATGGTGCGCTCCGAGACGGGCATCGGCGCGGTGGAGGGCGCGAGCCATTGAGGTGATGTCGAAGCGGCGGCGCGCGCATCGTGGCGGCGCCGCCGGCATTCGTATACCGGAAATGCCGCACATGCCGGAATGGCGGGCAGGAAATGCGTTAAGCTCGATGCACCTGAATGCACGAAGCGCCAAACGCATTGGAGCGAGCCATGGAATTGCAGTGCCCGAGTCTTTTCGAGCAGTCGGCCTATATCGGCGGCGCATGGGTCGATAGTACTTCGCTGCCGCGCGTGTCCGTCACCAATCCCGCCACGGGCGAGATCATCGGCTCGGTTCCGCAGGTCACGGCAGAGCAGGTGACCGAGGCCATCGAATGCGCGAACGCGGCCCTGCAGGACTGGCGTAGCTGGAGCAGCCGCGAACGTGCGTCGGTGCTGAGAGAGTGGGGGCGTCTCGTCGAACTTCATCGCGACGATCTCGCCATCATCCTGTGCAACGAGCAGGGCAAGCCGCTGCACGAAGCGCGCTCCGAGATCACGCAAGCCGCGAACTATCTCGACTGGTTCGCGGAGGAAGCGCGCCGCATCTACGGCGACAACATTCCCGCGCCGCGGCGCAATCAGCGCATCCGCGTGCTGCATCAGCCGATCGGCGTGTGCGGCGCCATCACGTCATGGACCTTTCCCTCGTCGATGGTCGCGCGACGCGTCGGCGCGGCGCTCGCGGCGGGCTGCACCGTCATTCATCATCCCGATCCGCAGACGCCTTTCTCCGCGCTCGCGCTGTGCGTGCTCGGCGAGAACGCGGGATTGCCGCGCGGCGTGCTGTCCGTGCTGACGGGCGAGGGCGAGCCGATCCGGACCACGCTGCTCGCGAGCGCCGACGTGCGCAAAGTGTCGTTCACCGGCTCCATCGACGAGGGCAAGCGGCTGATGAGCCTGTGCGCATCGACGGTGAAGAAGATGTCGCTCGAACTGGGTGCGAACTGTCCGTTCATCGTGTTCGGCGATGCGGACATCGACCTCGCCGTGAAGGGCGCGCTCGATGCGCGTTTTCGTCACTCGGGCCAGGCGGCGATGTGCGCGAATCGCTTCTTCGTGCATGAGGACGTCTACGAACGCTTCGTCGCGAAGCTCGTCTCGAAGGTCGCGTTGCTCAAGGTGAGCGACGGTCTGGACGAGGGCGCGCAGATCGGACCGCTCATCGGCGACGACGCGGTGACGCGCCTCGAAAGCCTCGTCGACGAAGCGGTCAGACTCGGCGCGAAGGTGGCGGCGGGCGGCTCGCGCGTCGCGCCGGGATCGAACTTCTTCAGGCCGACGGTGCTGACGGGCGTCGATCCGTCGATGAGCGTGTGCGGCGACGAAGTGCTCGGGCCGATCGCGAGCGTGCTGCAATTCAGGGACGAGGACGATGTCATCACGCTCGCGAACGACACGCGCACCGGCCTCGCGGCTTACTTCTACACGGCGGATATCAGCCGCGCGTTCAGGGTGATGGAGGCGCTCGAATGCGGCGTCGTCGGCGTGAACGACAGCCTCGTGTTCAACGAGGTCGCGCCGTTCGGCGGCATCAAGGAATCGGGGATGGGACGCGAAGGGGCGTCGTCGGGCGTGGAGGAGTATCTGGAAGCGAAGTATGTCTGCTTCGGGAATCTGGAGCGGTAGGGGCGCGGTCGGGCCGCTCACTCCGGCGGCCTCACCACCAGAATCGGCAAATGGCTATGCGTCAGCACCTTCTGCGTTTCACTCCCGAGCAATAGCCCGCGAATCCCGCCGTGCCCATGCGAGGCCATCACGATGAGATCGCAATGCCGCGTCTTCGCCGCATCGAGAATCGCCTCATAAGGATGCGTTCCGGTGGGCGCTTCCGTATCGCACGCCACGCCCGCTTGCGCGGCGATATCCCTGAGATTCTCCAGATACTGCCGGGCGCGCGCCTGATCGGCGGCCTGCGCCTCGTCCTGATCCGCGCCAACCATCTCGGCGCTATAAACGGTCATATGAAAGGGCCGCACCATATACAGACCGGTGATGCGCGCGTTGTTCTCTTTCGCGAGCGCGACCGCCGTGCGCACCGCCGCTTCGGATAGCGCGGAGCCGTCTGTGGGGACCAGCAGATGGTTGAACATGATGACGTCCTCCGGTTCTCTGGGGACATGAAAGAAAGTCGCGAAACGACCTTTCAAGTATAGGCGAGCGCCCGAATACCCTGCACAAAAATCATGTCCGCCGGGATTTTTTCGATGCCCTCGCGGGCACAGTAGAAAGCTTCCGGGCATCGGTCGCGAACCAGAAAAAAGTGCCATCGAAACTGACTTTTGTATAGGGACGCGCGCGGCGTCCTCTTCTATTCTCTGTCCCATCGAGACAATTCGCCCGACGCTGAAACCGCTTCGGAATCAGCGCCGGCGAACAAGCCACAGGAGAGGATGTTGACCAGGAAAGTCCCGCTCAAGATCGCCATCGCCGAACATCCGCATACGTCGGCGATCCGCGACGGCTCCATTCCCATCGAAGGCGTGGAGGCCGAGTTCATCACTGTCAAGCCGCAGATCGGCGCGTTTCGCCGCATGGTGCGCGATGTCGAGTTCGATGTCTGCGAGCTCGCGCCGACGACCTACATCATCGCGCGCGCTCATGGTGCGCCCTTCGTCGGGCTGCCGATCTTCGTCGTGCGACGTTTTCATCATGGCGGCCTGCTCGTGCGCCCGGACGCGGGCATCGAGACGCCGAAGGATCTCGAAGGCAGGAAGGTGGGCGTGCGCGCTTACTCCGTCACCACGGGCGTGTGGACGCGTCAGGTGCTCATCGACGAGTTCGGGCTCGATGCGTCGAAAGTGACCTGGGTCGTCGATGACGAGGAGCATGTGACGCAACTGAAGCTGCCGTCGAACGTGATCCACGCACCCGCTGGCAGCTCGCTCGCGGACATGATGGCCAAAGGCGAGCTCGCGGCGGGTTTCGCGGCGGCGGCGGGCATCGGACGCACCGGCGCGCCCACGGGCGGCTGGCAGGAAGTGGAGGCCGATTATCCCGATCTGCTGCCCGATGCAGCCGAACTCGAAGCCGATTACTACGCGCGCACCGGCGTTTACCCGATGCACGGCACGATCGTCGTGAAGGACGCGGTGCTGGCCGAGCATCCGTGGGTCGCGAAGTCCATTTACGACGCCTTCGATCGCGCGAAACAGGCATGGCTGCAACGCCTCGATTCGGGCGATGCGACCAGCCCGAGCGACAAGAAGTATCTCGCGCTGCGCAAGATCGTCGGCTACGATCCGCTGCCCTACGGTCTCGCCGAGAACCTGAAGACCATCGAAACGCTCGAAGCCACCGCGTTCGAGCAGGGCCTCACGCCGCGCCGCCTGTCCGTCGACGAGTTGTTCGTGGACCCGCTCGCCCGCTGATCGAACGAGAGAAGACGACGGAGACACGCATGATCGAGCACATCATCGATATCCACCCGCATATCGTTTCCGACGATGAAACGCGCTATCCGCCGGCGCCGCTGTTCGGCAAGCGCTCGGAGTGGTCGAAGGAGAGGCCGACGACCGTCGAGACCCTGATCGACGCGATGAATCAGGCAGGCGTCGCGAAAGCCGCCGTGGTGCATTCGTCGACGACCTATGGTTTCGATAACAACTATGTGATCGATGGCTGCGCGCAGTATGCCGACCGTCTGGTTGCCATCGGCTCCGTCGACGTGCTGCAAGCCGATGCGCCGAAACGCATTCGCGAATGGGTCGGACTCGGGCTCGCGGGCTTGCGCCTCTTCACCGGCGGCAGCACCAAGGCGTTCGATCCGAGCGAGCTCGACGACGAGCGTTCGTTTCCCGCGTGGGAATTGTGCGGCGAGCTCGGTTTGCCGATGTGCATTCAGACTGGCCCGACCGGCCTGCCGCAAGTGACGCGGCTTGCGAAGCGCTTCCCCAGCGTGGCGATCGTGCTCGATCATCTCGCGCGGCCCGACGTCGCCGATGGCATGCCGTATGCGAAGGCGCAGGGACTCTTCGATCTGGCTTCGTTCGACAATATCTATCTGAAACTCACGCCGCGAATTTTCGACGACGTGAAGAAGGAGAATGCCAGCGCCGAGACGTTCTTTCCGGCCGTGGTGGATGCATTCGGCGCGCAACGCATGGCGTGGGGCTCGAACTATCCGACCTCGCCCGGCACGCTCGCGGACATTCTCGCGACTGCGCAAGCGGGCCTCGCATCGCTGAGCGCAGAAGACCGCGCATGGATTTTCGGCAAGACCGCGCAGCAGTTGTATCCGGCCCTGGCCTGAGGCCGCGCCGTGTCCGCGCGGGCTGCATCAACATCGAATGCGGTCTGCGCGACGATCAATCGAACATAAGAGAAAGAAGCACATGGAGACAAGCAAACCGGCACGACAAGGGGACGCGGGCCGCTGGGCCGTGCTCGCGCTCCTCGCGATCGGCGTGTTGATTTCGTTCGTCGATCGGACCAGCATCTCGTCGACGCTGGCGGACGTCAACTTCATCCGCCATTTCGCGCTGACGGATATCGATCGCGGCTGGATCAACGCGGCCTTCTTCTGGTCGTATGGCGTCTTTCAGGTGCCGATGGGCTGGGTTGCCGACCGTTACGGCGTCAAGTGGCCCTACGCGATCAGCTTCGCGGCGTGGTGCATCGCCACCGCGTTGATGGGCGCCGTCACCGCGCTCTCGGCGCTCGTCGTGATGCGGCTCATCATCGGCATGGCGGAGGCTATCGTGATTCCGGCGAGTTATCGCTGGATTCGCAATAACTTCGATGAAAGCCAGAACGGTCTCGCCGTCGGCATTCTCGCGATGGGCAACAAGTTCGGCCCCGCGCTCGGCGCGCCTGTCGGTGCGTGGTTCATCGTCAACTATTCGTGGCAGATGATGTTCGTCGCGACGGGGCTCGCCGGCCTGATCTGGCTCGCGCCCTGGCTGCTGATGGTGAAGAACGATCTGCCGTCGAAGACCGAGCGCGCGGCGAAGGATCGCAGCGCGCGGACCGTCAGCCTCGCGAGCATTCTGTCGAGTCCGGTCGTGTGGGGCGGCATGACCACCAACTTCTGTTACGGCTATTTCACGTTCTATTGCATGACGTGGATGCCCGCTTATCTGGTCGAGCAACGCAGCTTGTCGATATCGAGTTCCGGCATCTTCACGTTCTTCAGCTTCGCGGGAATAGCGATCGTCGCGGCTATCGCGGGATGGGCCGCGGACCGGATCATCGCGCGCGGACACGATCCGATTCTCGTGCGCAAGGCATTCACGATCGCGGGCTTTATCGGCGGATGCACGGTTCTGCTCGGCGCTCATGCGCAGACGCTCGAAATGGCGCTGTTCTGGAACGTGCTGTCGCTTTCGCTGCTCGGCCTCGTCACGGCGAACAATCTCGTGCTGTCGCGCCTCACGCTGATCCCGAAGCAGGCAATCGGTCTCGTCACCGGCGTGCAGCAGGTCGCGACGAGTCTCGCGGGCGGCGTGGCGGCGAGCTTGTCTGGCTGGCTCCTTCACGTGAGCGGAAGCTATGACTTGCCGATGCTCGTGATCCTCGTGTTCCTTCTGATCGGCGCGACGGCCACGGCCATTCTTTACCGGCCCGAATGGGCGCCAAAAGCGAGTGAAGCGCAAGGCGCGCTGCATCGCGCATGAGACACACGGCAAAGCCGCCGCACGCGGCCTTGCAACCGATTCATTCATAGAGACAAGTACATGGCGAAGATCGTATTCGGGATGGCGGTGCCGCATAGCGGCATGCTGGGTCAGGCACCGGAGGACTGGCTGAAGAACGGCGAGCGGGACCGTCTCAATCCGGAGCTGTGGTATCGCAATCGGACATGGACGTATCCGGAACTGGAGGCGCATCGCGAAGCGGCGTTCGAAAAGTATCTGACGCTGGAAGAGCGCACCGCGCGCGCCGCACGCTGCCGTGCCGCGCTCGACGAGATGGCGGCCGCCTATCGCGAAGCGAAGGTCGATGTCGCGATCATTCTGGGCAAGGACCAGAAAGAAATCTTCACCGACTTCTCGCCGTCGATTGCCATTTATAGCGGCGCGGAAGTGCATAACGGCCCGCCGCAGCGCGCGGTCTATGCGCCGGATCATCATGTCGTGCATCAGTGTCATCCGAAGCTCGCGACGTATCTGATCGAGCACTTCCAGCGCGAAGGTTTCGACCTGACGGATCTTTTCGCGTGGCCCGACAACGTATGGATGAAGCCGCTTCCCGAGTATCCGGTCGTGCCGCACGCATACAGCTTCGTCTATCACCAGATCATGGGCGATAACCCGCCGCCGCATGTGCCGGTCATCATGAACTGCTTCTATCCGCCGACGCAGCCGTCGATGTCGCGCTGCATCGAGTTCGGACGCGTGCTGCGCGATGCGATCGCCGCGTGGCCGGAGGACGTGCGCGTCGGCATCTTCGCATCGGGCGGGCTCTCACACTTCGTCAACGACGAGGAGTTCGATCAACGCATCATGAAGATGCTCGCCGATTACGACTACGACGGCCTCGCCGCGGTCGACGATCGCTCGTATCAATCGGGCACGTCGGAGATCAAGCTCTATGTGAGCGTGATGAAGGCGGTGCAGGAAACCCGCGCGCAGATGACGCTCGTCGATTACGTGCCGTGCTGGCGCACGCCCGCCGGCACCGGCGAAGGCATGGGCTTCATGTACTGGAAGGCGGCCGACTGACTCGGTGGAAATGGCAGAAGCGGCGAGCGGCCCGGCGCGGCTCGCCTACGCATAATGACTGGAGGCAATTCGCTGTGAAATTCGCATCGTGTTTAGACAAGCTCCTCGCTTGCATGGCTATCGGGGGCGCATGGGCTTTAATCTCGACGGGCGCGCACGCCGCGCAGGCCGGCGATCTGCTGCTCAATCGCGTCGGCCCGGTGACGTCCGAGCTGTATGTGTCCAATGCGGACGGCACGGGCGAGCATAAGCTGCTGCCCACCGATGGCTTCGACTACCATGCGTCTTTCTCGAAAGACGGCCAATGGATCGTGTTCACGTCGGAGCGCGATGGACTCGGTCAATCGAATCTCTATCGCGTTAAGGTGGATGGATCGGGCTTGCAGCGTCTCACCGATCACATCGCAATCGACGATGCCGCCGTCTTCTCGCCGGCCGATCCGGACACCATCGCGTTCGTTTCATCGCGCAGGGGCGCGCAGGAGTTCGGCACGACGAATGTCTGGACGCTGAACATCGCGACGGGCGCGCTGAAAAACGTCACCGGCTCGATCAAGTTCGATCCGGCGAAGCCGCATGGCTTTTTCCGGCCGTCGTGGTCGCCCGATGGCAAGTGGCTCGCGTTGTCGTCGGATATCGGCTCCGACTGGCGCGGTCATAACTTGCCGGTCGGTTGGGAGCGCACGCAGGAAAGCAGCATCTATGTGATCCGGCCCGACGGCACCGGCTGGAAGAAGATCGCCGGCAATCCCGGCTATGACGACGGCTCGCCCGCGTGGTCGCCGGATGGAAAGCATGTCGTGTTCTATGAAACGCCGGTCGAATCCACGTGGGGCGCGCATCGTCCGGAAGGCATCAATTCGGTCAGCACGCAGATCGTGTCCGTGGATAGAGATAGCCTTGTCAAAACCACATTGACCTCGACGCCGGGCTTCAAGGTATTCCCGCAATATCTCAATGCGACCGATGTCGCGTATCACGTGAAGGGCGGCGATACCGAAGGTCTTTACACGACAGCCGGCGCCTACCGTTCGACGAGCAACACCGGCATCCGCTCGCCGCATTATTCCGCGGACGGCACCAGGATGGTCTATGAGAAAGTGACGTTCCGTCCCGCGCGTGCGAATGGATCGGCGCTGTTCAGCTTCGATCCCGCATGGAACTACAAGTACGTCGATGTGTTCCCGCAGTTATCGGCGGATCGCAAGAAGCTCGTGTACACGGAGAAGGCGCTCAATTCGTCCATCGCGATCGTCAATCCCGATTTCTCGGGCTATGCGCGCATTTACGATGCATCGGCGAGCGGTCTCGATGCCGTCATGATCAAGAAGGGTCTCGCGGGCGCATTCCAGCCGACGTGGTCGCCGGATCGCGAGTGGGTCGCGTTCGGCATCGGCGACTGGTTCTTCACGCGCGGCGCGGGTCCGGGCCGCATTGCGCGCATCAGGGCCGATGGCAGCATGAACGGGCATCCGGAGATCCTGACCGACGGCTCCATCAACGCGGGCTTCCCGAGCTATTCGCCCGATGGGAAAAAGATCGTCTATCGCGTATGGAGTCAGAAGGTGCAGGGCTTGCGCATTCTCGATCTCGATACGCGCACGACGACCGTGCTCACGACCGACGCCGATAACCTGCCGGGCTGGTCGCCGGACGGAACGAAGATCGTATTCACGCGCAAGCAGATCGATCCGGCCGATCCGAACAAATTCAACTACGACGTGTTCACGATCAAGCCGGACGGCACGGGTCTCGCGCGGCTGACTTCGGATGGATCGAATCAGGGACACGCGGTGTGGACATGGGACGGCCGCATCGCATATAGCTCGGGCACTTACGGTTTCCGCGACGAGCTTGCGCTCTACGACAACAGCTTCCAGCCCGACGGTCAAAACTGGGTGATGAACGCGGACGGAAGCGATCAGCATGCGATCACCGATACGCTGTGGGAAGAAGCGATGCCGATGTACGTGCCGAAGAACTGACGCACTGATTTCACTCGATGACCAAGGCGCCGTGCTTGTCGCACGGCGCCTTTCCATTTGCGGCTGCGCAGTGCGGCGTATCAGCGAAAAATGCCAGCGAAAAATGCCAGCGAATATGACTTTTGTGTAAAGGCTAACCGTCCCGATTTCAATAACATTCATTAGCACCGCCACACAAAAAGCCAAACGTCAGCGGCGCGGAATTAAAACACCATGGACGGAGACATGAAAAAGATATCGGTAGCTTTGCGCAAGCCGCTTCTCGGCGCGGCCATTGTTTGCTGTTTCAGCGAGTTCGCCCACGCGGAAGTCTTTACGGCGCCCAACACTTCGACGCCGACGCCCGCGAAGGAAACGCAGACGATCCAGCCGGGCGCGGACGCGCCGCTCAGCGCGCCGAGCCTCAAATCGGCGGAGGAGTTCGGTGAACCGCCGGTGACGTGGAACGACACGTATATCGGCTATCGCTACGGCAGCAACTTCCACTATCCGGGCGTGCCCGACAAGGTGACGCAGAACATCGGCTATCTGACGACGACCGGCGGTTTCCGCTTCGGCAGCTACGCATTCAACGTCGATTACCTCGTATCGAACGACGCGAATCCGGAAGCGGGCGGTCCTTCGTCGGGCGGTGCGCAGGAAGTGTACAGCGTGGGCCGCGTCGAGCTGAGCGCGTCGAAGATACTCGGGCGCTACGTCGGCTATGGCTTCATTCGCGACTATGGCGTCACGGCGGGCTATGAATTCGGCACCAAGAACGACGCGTTCGCGCAGCGCGCGCGCATGTTCGTGTTCGGTCCGACGATCGAATTCTCGGTGCCGCACGGCTTCTGGAACGTCACGGCGGGCCTCAGAACGGAAAGCAATCACAACGGCATCGCGGGCGTGGACGTTCGCTTCAATACCGCGTGGCACATCGAGAGTTCGTGGCTCTTTCCGTTCAGGCTCGGCCCCATGCCGTTCATCTTCCGCGGCTTCGCCAGCGTGACCGGTCCGAAGGGCAAGGACGGTTTCGGCGTGGAGACGCAGACGGAGTTCCTCACGCGCATGTCGCTGCTCGCGGACCTCGGCTCGTTCGCCGGCCATCCGCGAACCGTGTATGCGGGCGTCGGCTATGAGTACTGGCATCACATGTACGGCACGCCGACGAGCGCTGCGGTCAGCACGATCACGTCCGCGCCGATGCTGATGGCCGAAATCCACTTCTGAAGCGCCGCGACGGATCTCGCCGGCGTTCATCGGCGAGTCTTTTGGCGTGACTGCCGCAGCCTCAAAAAATAGAACGACAGGAGACTCGATGAAAGGGATGCGCCTCGCGCTGACGGGCGTCGCTTGCCTGTGCGGTTTGAATGCCGCACACGCGCAGTCGTCAGTGACGTTGTACGGCATTATCGATAACGGCATCGAATATAGAAATGCCACCGGCGGAAATGTGCTGCGCGCCGTGTCCGGCGGATTGTTCGCGAGCCGTTACGGCTTCAAGGGAAGCGAGGATATCGGCGGCGGACTGCGAATCAACTTCCAGCTGGAACAGGGCTTTTCCGGCGTGACCGGCGCGGCATCCAATGCGACCGCTGCGTTCAATCGCCAGGCCTGGGTGGGCTTGTCCGGTGCATTCGGCGAGGCGCGCTTCGGCTTGCAGAACACGCCGCAATACGTGTTCATCAATCCGGAGCTCGATCCGGTCGCGGTGATGAGCATCGGTTCGCCGATGAATAACTTCAACAGCCTGACCGTGCGCGTGAACAATGCGATTTCCTATTTCACGCCGACGGCTTATGGTCTGAGCGCGCAATTCATGGTCGCGATGCGCGATTCGACGACCACGCCGACGAACGGCTTGCAGTTCTATAACGCGGCCGTGCGCTACGTGAACGGACCTTTTCGTGCCGCTGCCGGTTACGAGCAGGCGGCGAACGCTGCCGGAACGTCGATACTGAAGCTGTTCAATGCAGGCGCATCGGTCGGTGTCGGCGCGGCGCGATTCTATCTCGCGTATCACACGGAACGTCAGACCGATGAAAGCGTGAAGCGCGACGTCTACGAAGCATCGGCATCGTACTCGTTCACACCCGCCGATCAGCTTTCGTTCATGTACGGTTATGCGCACGACCGGCTGGGACAAGGAAACAACGCGCAGCAAGTGGGCGTGACTTATTCGTATTCCCTGTCCAAGCGCACGACCTTGTACGGCTCCGCGGGCTTCATCCAGAATCGCAATCAGGCGCGCTTCACATTGAACGGAACCGGCTACACGGGCCTCGCAGTAGCACCGGGCGCCGACGCGCGCGGGGCCATCGTGGGCATGGTGCATCGCTTCTGATCCGCACGATCGTCCGGGTTAGCAGCAGGCGCACTTCACGGAAAGATGTGGAAAAATAAGAGTCATTTCCGTGACTCTCCTTGCGGGTTATGATGAGGCGGCCGGAATGGAAATGACGGCCGCCTTTGTTAGCCGCGGCCGCCAAGGAGACTTCATGACACACGGTGCCTCGGCAAAGCATCAACCCAAAGCGGGTGCCAAAGAAAAGTTTGCAACGGTTCCGAAAGTACGCCTGTACGTGGAGCGCCCGGAGAAGGAGCACTGGTTCGTGCACGTCGGGCATGTCACCGATCGCGGACGCTGGCGCACGGAGCCGCACGCGCATCCCGCATACGGTCAGCTTATTTTCGTGCGCAGCGGGCGCGGCGTGATCAATCTCGAAGGCAGCAACGTGCCGTTCGATGGGCCTTGCGCGTTGTTGTTGCCGACGGAATGCGTGCACGGCCTGGACTACGAGCTCGACGTCGACCGCTGGGTCGTGACGATCGAGGTGTCTTATCTGGCGCAAGTCAACGCCAGGCTCCATGAATTCATCGCGTTGTGGGCAGCGCCCCGCGTCATTCCTTTCACGGATTCCGCCGATGCGGGCGATGCGTTCTGCGACCTGATCCAGAACCTCAAGAAGGAAATCGAGTCCGATGCGGTCGGTCATGTCGTGGGCATCGAAGCGTTGCTCACAACGCTGCTGCTCAAACTGGTTCGCGCAACGCGTCTCGACGAAACGGGCGGAGAGAGCGGCTCGCGCAACGATATTCGTCTGGTCGAGCGTTTCCGCAAGCTGATCGACGAGCATTTCCGCGAGAATCTGGCGCTGCAGGACTATGCGTCGAAGATGGCGGTGTCGCTCGTGCAACTGCGCGCAGCATGCGCGTCCGCCGCAGAGCAAAGCCCGACGAAGATGATTCACGCGCGCATCATCACCGAGGCGAAGCGCAATCTGATCTTCGGCGACATGTCCGTCGAGCAGATCGCATTCGGCCTCGGTTTCGCGGATGCCGCGTATTTCACGCGGTTTTTCCGCAGGGAAGTGGGGCAGGCGCCGAGCCAGTTCCGTGCTTGCGCAAGGCAACAGCCGCAGCGCAGAGCGTCCGCGCAGTGACGGAGTCGAAAAGTCCCGGTGAATCGACGTTTCGTGCAGGGACGCGGATCGGCGAATCGAATACGCTTTGCCCATACTTTCAACGGCGCAAAGCTATTCGCATATGATTCGCTCGCGGCATGGAATCGGACTGACGGCGCTCTTCGTGCTCCTCGTGCTCTTCGTGCTTTCGTTGCTTGCAGCGTGCGCGAGCCCGTCATCGAACGTTGCGCAATCGGAACTCGTCTATATAGGCTCGCAGGAGCGGCACATTCATGCGCTGCGCCTCGATACGTCCACAGGCAAGCTCACGAACATCGGACCGGTCGCCGACGGCCTGCGCCCCACATGGGTCGAGGCTCATCCTCAACAACCCGTGCTCTACGCAGTCGACGACGATAACGCGAGAGAGGGAAGCGTCCTTGCCTACGCGGTGGATCGCGCATCGGGCGCGTTGACGCGAATGAACGCAATCGCGACCGAAGGCACGGGCACGACGAATCTGCATATCGACATGCCTTCGATGACCGTGCTCGCGGCGAACTACGGCAGCGGGTCCGTATCGAGCGTCGCGATCGATGCCGATGGAAATCCGACCGCGCTCGTATCGACGGTCACGGAGACCGGCTCCGGTCCGAACCGGCGGCAGGCGAGCGCGCATGCGCACAATGCCGTGGTCGATCCATCCGGACGTTATGTGCTGGTCCCTGACTTCGGCGCGGATCGCGTGTTCGTATATCGATTCGATCGCGCGACTCGGGCGTTGTCCGCTCAAGACCCGGAGAATTCGTTTATCGCGCCTCCGGGCAGCGGGCCTCGTCATATCGTTTTCTCCGCAAACGGGCGCTTTGCTTATCTGATCACCGAGCTATCGGCACAGGTGATGATGTTTCGCTGGGACGCATCGCAAGGGCGTTTGACGCTCATGCAGACGCTACCGATCACGAGCGCGGCATTTCAGGGCGTGAAGAGCGGCGCGGAGATCGCGATGAGCCACGACGCGCGCTTCGTGTATGTCGCGAACCGCGCGGAGAATGTGTTGATCGCCTATCGCGTCGATGCGGATTCAGGCGAACTCGCGGAGCTTCAGCGCGTGTCTTCGGGCGGTGACAAGCCGTGGGGATTCGCGATCGATGCCTCGGGAAAATGGATGATCGTCGCGAATCAGCGCGACGGCAAAGTCATCGTGTTCGGCATCGATCAGGCGTCGGGCATGCTGTCGGGCGCCGGACAATCCGCCGATATCGCGTCCCCGGTGAGCATCGCGTTCGTGCGATGAGCGTTAGCGGCCCATCGCCGCGCTCACCTCGTCGTTCAGGCGCACGGCCATGACGGGCGCTTCGGGGCCCACGTGCGACAGCTTCATCAAGCGCGGCTGCAACAGCAGTGCGACGAGTCCGCTCCATCCCGTCTGATGCGAAGCGCCGACGCCGCGCCCGTTGTCGCCATGAAAGTACTCGTGAAAGAGAATCAGATCCTGCGAGCGCGGATCGGCTTGCAGCATCGGATACGCGGCCATCACGGGACGCTTGCCTTCGGCGTCTTTCAGAAAGAGCGTGCCGATGCGCCGTGAAAGATCATCCGCGATTTCGCTCAGCGAATGCATGTTGCCCGATCCCGTCGGATGCTCGACGCGGAAATCGTCGCCGTAGTAGCGATGAAATTCGTAGAGCGACTCGATCAGCAAGTAATTGACCGGCATCCAGATCGGACCGCGCCAGTTCGAATTGCCGCCGAACACACGCGAGTCCGATTCCGCTGGAAGGTAGCGGATGCAGACATTCACGCCATCGTGATCGAAGATATAAGGCTTGTCGCAATGCACGCGGGACAGTGCGCGCACGCCGTATTCGGACAGAAACTCGGCCTGGTCGAGCGTGCGGCGCAAAAGCGCCTTCATGCGATGTCCGCGCAAAAGAGAAAGCAACGTGGTATTGCCTTTGCCGGGTTCGGTCCAGCGCGACACGAGCTTTGCGAGGTTCGGCCGATGATCGAGAAACCACACGAGGCGTTCACGCAGTCCGGGCAGATCGCCGTACACGCGCTCTTCGAGCACATGCACGGCGAACAGCGGAATGAGCCCGACCATCGACCGGATGCGCATGGGCACGCGCGTGCCGTTGGGCAGATGCAGCACGTCATAGAAGAATTCGTCGCTGCCGTCCCATAGGCCGGTATTGCAGACTTCGCCGCAACTCACGGCTTCCGCGATATACAGGAAGTGCTCGAAGAATTTCACCGCGATCTCGACATAGCTTTCGTTCGTCATCGCGAGTTCGAGGCCGATCTGCATGAGGTCGAGCGCGTACGACGCCATCCATGCGGTGCCGTCGGCCTGATCGATGCGTCCACCGGTCGGCAGCGGCTGAGACCGGTCGAAGATGCCGATGTTGTCGAGCCCGAGAAAGCCGCCCTGAAAGATGTTGCGATCGTCGGCGTCCTTGCGGTTGACCCACCACGCGAAGTTGAGCAGAAGCTTGTGAAACATCACTTCGAGAAATGCGTGATCGCCGATCCCGGTCATCTCCCGATCGAGCTCGAACACGCGCCACGTCGCCCATGCATGAACGGGCGGATTCGCATCGCCGAAAGCCCATTCGTATGCGGGCAATTGTCCGTTCGGATGCATGTAGCGTTCTTTCACGAGCAGCAGCAACTGCTTCTTCGCGAAGTCCGGATCGATGGTCGCGAATGCGACCGCATGAAACGCGAGGTCCCACGACGCGTACCACGGATACTCCCATTTGTCCGGCATCGACACGATGTCGCCGTTGCACATGTGTCGCCAGTCCGCGTTGCGGCCGTGACGGCGCCCGTGAGGCGGCGTGGGCAGGCCGGGATCGCCGTCGTGCCAGCGCGTCACGTCGAACTGGTAGTACTGCTTCGTCCAGAGCATGCCGGCGAGCGCCTGGCGCTGCACGAGTCGGGCGTCGGCATCGTCGATGTCGTGTTGCAGTGTCGCGTAGAACTCGTCGGCCTCCGCTTCGCGCGTCGCGAACAGTTGCGCCATGTCGAGCGGCGGATCGTTCGAAACCGACGCCGGACGCCAGCGCAGATACATCACTGCGCGTTCGTGCGCGCCTAGCCGCAGATGCACACGCGCGGCGCACCGCGTGCCATGATCGCGCCGGATCGCCTGTTCGTCGCCTTCGACGAGATAGTCGTTGAAGCCGTCCTTGAACGGCCCTGCGCCTTCGATACCGAAGATGCGACGAACGTTCGTTTCGTTCTCGCAGAAGAGCCATTCGACAGGCGCCTGTGCCGATGCGGTGACGATCATCGCGCCGTACGATGGATTGTTCGCGATGACGCGCGCGCCTTCTTTCGCGTCCTGTTCGAGCTTCAGCGAAGGCTTGCCCCATTTGCTCGACCAGGTCCATCGGTTGCGCGCCCAGAACTGCGGCAGCACATCGAGCGACGCAGCCTCGTTTGCGCGGTTCTCGACGGATACGCGCATCACGATGTCATCCGGCGCGTGCTTCGCATATTCGACGCAGACATCGAAGTAACGATCGTTGTCGAAGATGCCGGTATCGAGCACTTCGTATTCGGGAACGCCGGGACCGCGCCGCTTGTTCTCGTCGATGAGTTGCTGATACGGATACGCGTCGTGCGGATACTTGTACAGCATCTTCATGTACGAATGCGTCGGCGTGCCGTCGAGATAGAAGTACAGCTCCTTCACATCCTCGCCGTGATTGCCTTGCTCGTTGGTGAGGCCGAAGAGCCGTTCCTTGATGATCGGGTCGCGCCCGTTCCATAGTGCGAGCGACGCGCACCAGTCGAGCGGGTCATTGCCGAATCCCGCGATGCCGTCCTCGCCCCAGCGATACATGCGGCTGCGCGCATGGTCGTGCGGAAAGTAGTCCCACGCGGTACCGTATTCGCTGTAATCCTCGCGGACCGTGCCCCATTGACGCTCGCTCAGGTACGGCCCCCAGCGGCGCCAGCGGCTCAGCTCGGGACCATGCAGGCGGGAGCCTTCCTTCGTTTGCAGCAGATGGATTGCGCGTAGCGGTGGCATGCGACCTCCGGTCCGGTTGCCATCCAACGGGTTCGATGCGCGGTTTCCCGATGATAAGCGAAGTGAAAAAAGCGCGGCGATCAGGCGCTAATCGCGATTCACGACCGCGATTGTTCGACGTGATGTGCGACGTGCGATCGGGCCGTTGCGAGCGTACGATGGAAGATCTCCGGTGGCGATGCGTCATGACATCGGAGCGTGTTGTCGGGTGAATTCGAAGGGGGAGTCATGAACGCGAATAAAGTCGGCGCGCGCGTCAGGATGCTTCGGTGCGCTTGCGCGATGGCGGGAATCGTCATGCTGGCCGGCATGACGGGCGCTCAAGCAAGGACGATCACGGTCGTATCGGGAACGTATGGCGCGAACTGCGGCGCCGAATCCGGCAATGCGACGCACGATCTCACGCGTCAATGCGATGGCCTCGATACGTGTCAGTACATGCCGAACCGAAAGCGCATCAGTGACGCGACGCGGGCTTGCAAGAAGGATCTACAGGCAGACTGGCGTTGCACGGACAGCGAATTTCACACGGCGATGCTCAGCCCGGAGGCAGGCGTGAACAGCACGCTCGTGCTCAGTTGCGTCGAGCAAAACGGGCCGGGGCACTGAGTCGGTGTGCAGGCACTGCGTCGATGTGTGACGAGACCATCGATGACACGGTGTCATCAATCCCATAACCGGCAGGCCATTTTTCCCGGGAAGTCCGCGTCCTAACATGCGATCTGTCGAAACCAAACGAATCGCATAAGGAGTCGGACGATGTATGTCATCACTGGAATCACCGGGCAAGTCGGCGGCGCGCTCGCCAATGCGTTGCTGAAAGCGGGCAAACCCGTGCGCGCCGTCGTGCGCGACGAGAACAAGGGCATGGTCTGGTCCGCGCGCGGTTGCGAAGTCGCGCTCGCGACCATGACCGATGCCGATGCGCTTGCGCGTGCCTTCGAAGGCGCCGAGGCCGTGTTCATTCTGCCGCCGCCGGAATTCGATCCCGCGCCGCGCTTTCCGGAAGCGCGTGAGGTCATCGAGACGATCGTCGCGGCTATCGCGCGTGCCAGGCCGCGCAGGATCGTATGCCTGTCGACGATCGGCGCACAAGCCGTGCAGATCAATCTTCTGACGCAGCGCACGCTGCTGGAAGAAGCGCTTCGCAAGCAATCGATTCCGGTCACCTTCCTGCGCCCGGGCTGGTTCATGGAGAACTGCGCATGGGATGTCGATTCGGCGCGTGACGAAGGCATCTTGCATTCGTTTCTGCAACCGCTCGATCGCGCGATTCCGATGATCGCCACTGAGGACATCGGCGAACTCGCGGCGAAACTCATGCTGGAAGAATGGACGGGTGCGCGCATCGTCGAACTGGAAGGCCAGCAACGCACGAGCCCGAACGATATCGCCGCCGCATTCTCGGCCGTGCTCGGCAAGCCGGTGCGCGCGCAGGCCGTGCCCCGCGAAACATGGGAAACCCTTTTCGTGAGTCAGGGCATGAAGCATCCGATGCCGCGTATCCGGATGCTCGACGGCTTCAACGAAGGCTGGATCGATTTCGAAGGACGTCGCGAGGATATCCTCAAGGGCAAGACGCCGCTCGTCGATGTGATCCGCAAGCTCGCCGCGCGTTGATCCGTCGTTCAGCGACGCGCCCTGTCGGGCCGCGTGGGCATGCTCCCAGCCCACGCGGTCGCGCGCCGACAAGCGGCATGAAGCTTTCTCTGGAATTCTTTCTCATTGCATTCCGCAAGCTGTATACAGAATTCGAAAACCATACTTCGATACGCGCTCGGGGTCAATTCTTTGCGTCGCGAACTCATCGTTTCCACTGATCCATAAATCCGGTTCATGCGCGAATGAACAACTGTCGTTTGTCAGGGCTCGGCGTGCCGCTCAATATGCAGCCATCGACGACCCGGAGTCACTCGGTTCCAAGCCGCTCCGCAGAGGTCGTCCAACCACCGCCATAGGAGAAAAGCCCATGTCCAACGAAGTGATTGAAAAGCCGCAGTCGATCGTCAAGCCCGGCAAGGTCTCGATTTACGAGCCCGATCAAGAGGGCCTGATTTTCCCGACCGTGCCCGAGTTCGAAAATGTGGCCGAGCATCGCCAGTATCTGAAAGAGCGTCTGGTCGCTGCGTGCCGCGCATTTGCGCTCCAGGGCTACGACTATGGCTTTGCCGGCCACTTGACGGTGCGCGATCCGGAATACCCGAGCCTCTACTGGACGAACCCGATGGCCGTGCATTTCTCGCAAGTGAAGGTGTCGAACCTCATTTGCGCGGACCATCAGGGCATCGTCGTCGAAGGGGACTATGCGCTCAACCGCGCGGGTTTCGTTCTGCACGCGGCGGTCCACGAACAGCATCGGGATATCGTCGCGATGTGCCATGCACACACGACCTACGGCACGGCCTTCGCTGCGCTCGGCAAACCGCTCGCGCCGATCACGCAGGATGCGTGCGCGTTCTTCGAAGACCATATCGTGATCGGCGACGAGGCCGGCAAGGTCGCCGTCGAAGTGAAGGGTGGCAACAAGGTCGCAAACGCGTTCAACGGCGTGAAGGCTGCGATCCACCAGAATCACGGCCTGCTCACGGCGAGCCGTCACAGCATCGATTCAGCGGCGTTCTGGTTCATCGCGCTCGAGCGCTGCTGCCAGCAGCAACTGATGATCGACGCGACCGGCATCGCGCCGAAGCTCGTGCCCGAAGACCGCGCGCGCTACAGCCGCGAGCATGTGGGCAGCGACTACATCGGCTGGCTGCACTTCCAGACGATCTGGACCGATCTCGTGGCAACCCAGCCGGACATGTTCGACTAAATGGGCAAGGGACCGGCTCGGCAATGGATCTGCTCGCCGAGCCGTCATACCAGTTGAAGCAGCGTGAAGGCGAAAAGAACGCATGAGCGTCGGCGCTTTCATGGGTTTTCAAATCAGGAGACATACAATGAGTTCCCCCAGTCAAGCCGCCTATTTCACAAGCGACGAATCTTCCACGTATGGCAAGGTCATGTGGCGGATTTTGCCGTTCCTGTTTGTCTGCTACCTGTTCGCTTATCTCGATCGGATCAACGTCGCGTTTGCGAAGCTGCAAATGCTGAAGGATCTGGGATTCAGCGACGCAGTGTATGGACTCGGTGCGAGCGTGTTCTTCGTCGGCTATTTGCTATTCGAAGTTCCGAGCAATCTCCTTTTGCTGCGAGTAGGCGCAAGGCGCTGGATCGCACGAATCATGGTCACGTGGGGCGCGCTATCCGCATGTATGCTTTTCGTCGAAACACCGACTAGCTTCTACATCATGCGATTCTTGCTGGGCGTTGCCGAGGCGGGCTTCATTCCGGCAATCCTTTTGTATCTGACTTACTGGTTTCCGGCTTCCCGGCGCAGCAAAGTAACGGCGCTCTTTCTGACAGGCATTCCGATGTCGGGGGTATTGGGCGGTCCCGTTTCTGGCTGGATCATGACGCGACTTTCGGGCTCATACGGCATGAACGGATGGCAATGGCTTTTCCTGCTGGAAGGCGTTCCCACCGTCATTCTTGGCGTCATCGCTTTCTTTTATCTCGATGACAAAGTCAAAGATGCCAATTGGCTGACGGAATCGCAAAAGGAAATGATCGAGCGCAATTTGAACGACGAAACGCCTGAGCACAGTTTGCATTCGGTCCGGGACGGCCTGATCAATCCCAGGATTCTCTTGCTCAGCGCGATCTACTTCTTTTTCACGATGGGCCTGTACGGCGTCAGCTTCTGGCTGCCGACCTTGATCAAGGCAAGCGGCGTATCCAGCCCGATGAATATCGGGTTACTGACGGCAGTGCCGTATGGCGCAGCGGTCGTTGCGATGATCTTCGTCAGCAGAACCTCCGACGCGAGCGGTGAGCGGCGCTGGCACCTCGCTATTCCAGGACTGGTCGGCGCCGCGGGACTGGTTTTCAGCGTGATGTACGCCGGTTCGACGGCGCTTGCCATGATCGCGCTGACCGTCGGCACGATGGGCGTCATGACCACGATCTCGCAATTCTGGGTGCTGCCACCGGCCATTTTCAGCGGCGCCGCTGCTGCGGCGGGACTCGCCCTGGCGAATTCCGTGGGGAGCATTTCGGGTGTGGTCAGCCCTTCGCTGATCGGGTTCGTGCAAACCGCGACAGGCTCGACTGGCAACGCCGTGCTCGCACTGGCAGCAAGCCTCATGATCGGGAGCGTTCTCGTGTTCACCGTGCCTGCGAAGCTCGTCAATTCTTCCCGGAAAGCGCGCGACTGAACGAGCACGCGGCGACCCCCAGACGGCGGTTCTTGAAAGTCGGTCCCGGGGCGCCCGAACTAGCGTTTACCCATAAAGACAGTGCCCGATTTCGAGCTTAATCTTTGTATACAGAGTTCGGACCACAGAATGCCGAACTCAGATCCCACTTTGAAAGGAGCAGGTCATGAGCGTCAAGTCCGAAAAGGTCGAAGGTCAGAAAAGCGCCGGCGGCGCCCCGACGGCGAAGAAGCTGATCCCGTATGGCGGCTATTACGCGAGCAAGGTGCCCGGCCACGATCCCGAACTGACGGAGACAGGTCCCGGCACGCCGATGGGCGAATACATGCGCGCCTTCTGGCATCCGGTGTGCATGTCGATCGAGCTGACCGACACGCCGCGTTTCTTGAAGATCCTGGGTGAAGAACTGGTCGCCTTCCGCGATGGCAGCGGTGCAGTCGGCGTCTTGCATGCTCATTGCGTGCATCGTGGCGCTTCGCTCGAATACGGCAAGATTCTCGACAAGGGCATCCAGTGCTGCTACCACGGTATGGTGTTCGATGTGGACGGCTCCTGCCTGCATGTCCCTTTCCCGAAGGGCGAAGAAAAGGAAGCCGAAAGATACGCGTGCTCTATTCAGCAAGGGGCGTACAAGGCCGTGGAGCGCAACGGGCTCGTCTTCGCCTATATGGGACCGCCGGACGCAGAGCCGCCCTTCCCGGAGTGGGAAGGGGATTTCACGGTCGCCCCGGGCGATGAACTCGTTCCCTACAGCAACTTCCAGCATTGCAACTGGCTGCAGGTGCAGGACAACGCAGCGGATAACTTCCATCCCACCGCACTGCACGCAGCGAAGAACGTGGTGAACGGAAAGTACCAGGAGACGACCTTCGACGAAGTCGGCGCAGCGTCGATGGAAGTTGCACCGGACATGCAATTCGTTCCGGTGCAAGGAGGCCGAAGCCTGGCCTGCGCTGGCGCGCGCCGTGTCGATGACGATCGGCTTTTCGTGCGCGTGCAGCATCAGGTATTGCCGAATCTGAGCCTCCATGCCTACACGTCCGAAGACGGTAAAAAGAAGAAGTTGTTCAGCCGCTTCCACATCATTCGCTGGACCGTCCCCGTCGACGATGAGAACAGCAAGATGATCGGATGGCGCGTGATGGGCCCCGGCATCGACACACGCGGCATCGGCAAGAAAGAGCTGGTCGGTTACGAGAGCATCGACTTCCTCGATGGCCAGGTTGCGATGCGTCGTCCCGAGCGCTTCGGCAAGTACACGATCGACGACCTTGTTCCGATTCCCGCGAACCATCGCGAGCGTGCGAACTATAAGGATGCACAGCACGCGCCGGGCGACTACGAGGCGATCATCAGTCAACGTTCCATCGCCGTGCACGCGCTCGAGAACCCGACCAAATTCGACGCGGGCGTCTACCAGTTCCGCAAGCTGCTTCGCGATGCCGTGCGCGGGACCAATGCCGCCGCGTCGGCGCACGGGTTTGCTGAATGGTTCAAGGAACACGCGGGTGCGCCGAACAGCTTCTGTACCGGCAACGTTTTCGACATTCCGATTGCCGCAACGGTCGAGGACGAGGTCGTGCAACGCCGCGCCGTGACCAAAAAGGTCGTCGCCATTCTTGCCGAAAGCGAAAGCCTGAATCTGAAGGGGCAGGAGCGTGCCGACTTCGTGCGCGCGAAGTTGGAGGAGATGGAGCAATCGATCAAGGGGTAAAGCAGTCACGGGCCGAGCGGATTGGCCCCGTCCTCGCCCGCTCGGTCGAACCTCAGCTTCATTGACAGCAGCAGACAGGAACAGAAATGGACACCGTATTGGAAGAGCCGAATCCCACGAAGACGACGCTGAAGCTCTTGGTCAAGCAAATCCGGTTTGAGGGAAAAGGAATCAACTCTTACGAACTGGTTGACCCTGAAGGCGAGGATCTGCCGCCGTTCGACGCAGGCGCTCACATCGATATCTATGTCGGCGATGGGCTGATCCGGCAATATTCGCTGTGCAATGCTCCGAGTGATCGCAAGCGCTATGTCATCGCGGTGTTGCGCGACGAGAGCGGGCGCGGCGGCTCGAAAGCCGTTCACGACAAGATCCGCGTCCAGGATATCGTGAAGATCAGCGAGCCACGCAATCATTTCCATCTGATTCAGGATGCGAAGAAGGTCATCCTCATCGCGGGCGGTATCGGCGTCACGCCATTGAAGGCGATGGCTCACGAACTCGAGGCGAGCGGCATCGACTTCGAGATGCACTATTGCGCGAAGGAGTTTGCGTATGCGGCGTTCACGGCGGAACTCGAAGCGCTGAGAGATCGCGGGAAGCTCCACTATCACTTCGACGGCGGTCAACCGGGAGCGGGCCTCGATATCGGCCGCTTATTGATCGAGCCGAGCTCCGGTACGCACGTGTACTACTGCGGCCCCGGTGGTTTCATGAAAGCGTGCGCGGACGCGTCCGCGCATTGGCCTGCGGGCACCGTTCATTTCGAGCACTTCAAGGCTCCCGCGCGGCCGGTCAGCGCAAGAGAGGCTTCTGACGCCGCTGGCGATTTCATCGTGAAGATCGCCAGTTCGGGCCAGCAAATTCCTGTCCAGCGGGATCAGAGTATCGCCGACGCGTTGAGCGCCGCGGGCGTTACGGTCGAGACATCGTGTTGCGCCGGACTATGCGCGACGTGCAAGGTCCGCTATCTCGAAGGCGAAGTCGAACACAACGACTTCATCCTGAGCGACGAGGAAAAAGCGGAGTACCTCACGACATGCGTGTCGAGAGCGACCAGTAAAGAACTGGTGCTCGATCTGTGACGTTCCACCCATACTGACCGAACCTCATTTCTCTCCGGCGTGGACGGGCAATTCACAGTGACTTCATCCTCGAGAATCGCGCGGGCGCGCCGACTTTGGCGGCACGTCGACGCTTGTTGGCAGAGCATCCGATCGAAATGGTGGGTGCTCGGCTACGCATCGATGATGCCGTGGATCGCGACGAACGCTTTGGCGGACAAGCCGCGGAACTAGCCTTCGTCCTTCGCGGCTCAGGATCGATACGAGCGTCTCGTGCGCTCGTTCCGACGAGATGGAAGAGGTGCAATGTCACCCACTATTGCATGTGCTGGGGCGCGGCGATATGCTGGAGTATTCAGTATCCAAAGAGCGAAATCATGGCCGTCAATCTGGTCAAGCTTCAGGCGCGCACCGACTATGTCGATGAGGTGTACAGGGTTCTGCTGGACGCGATCAGTGATGGATCTCTCTCGCCGGGAACGCGGATCACGCAGGAAGAAATCGCCGAGCAACTCGCCGTTTCTCGCTCGCCGGTTCTTCAGGCGCTTCGTCTGCTCAAGAAGGATGGCCTGGTCATCGACGCACCGGGTCGCGGCCTGCTGGTCGCGCCGCTGGACCCCGGTTGGATCGGCCACCTCTATGAGATCAGAGGGGCGCTCGACTCTCTCGCGGCGCGACTCGCCGCGCAGAAGCGCTGGAAAATCGATCCGCAGATCATGACCAACGGCCGCAAGGTGGCGAAAGGCCGAGACGTGACCGCCATGATCGAGGCCGATGTGGCGTTCCATTTCGCCATCTATGTCGCGTCGGGAAATCCGTTGATCGCGGAGACGGCCCGTTCGCATTGGGTTCATCTCCGGCGGGTCATGGGAGCCGTGCTTCAATCGTCGACCCAGCGCAAGACAATCTGGGACGAGCACGCCGCAATCGCGTCGGCCATCGCGGATGGCGACGAGGCGCTGGCGATGGAACTGAGCGAGCGCCATGTCCGGATGGCGCGCGAGAATCTCATCCCGAGAGTCGAAGAGGTCCTCGCGCGTCAACACTAGGTTTCCAGGTCGGATGCCATCGAACTGGAGTTCGACGTCCATGAGAGCGTGCAACGATGAGGCGCATCCCGAATTTTGTCCTGCTACGCGCGTTCGAGTCGGCGGCTCGGCTGCAGAGCTTCACGCTCGCTGCCGAGGAATTGCATCTGACGCAATCCGCGATCAGTCATCAGGTGAAGGAACTCGAAGAGTACTTTGGCCGCAAGCTTTTTCATCGACGGAACCGTCGGGTCGAGCTGACGCAGGAAGCGCTCAGGCTGCAGGAAAGTCTCGGCCGAGTGTTCGATGTCATCGAGGCCGCGTGTGGCGATGTGGCGCTTTCCCCGAAAGCGCAAGTTCTGGTGGTCCACTGTGCGCCCAGTTTCGCGGCGAAATGGCTCGGCCCGCGACTTCCCGAGTTCATGCGAGAACATCCCGACGTGACGATCCGCTTGTCATCGAGCGCGGAGGCCATCGACCTGACGCAGCTTCAAGACATCGATATCGCCGTTTCTTACGGCTACGCGCTGGAGCGGCCCGGCATCACGACGATCGCGATGGGTCGGGAGCGCATCGTTCCGCTTTGCTCGCCCTCGCTGATAGATAAAAACGTCTCGCTCATGTCGTTCATGGCGTCCGCAACGCTCATCGACTCGCAGTTGAGCCGTGTAACCTGGCCCGAGTGGTTCGTGCTGAACAACATTCCGCTGCCCGCGCAGCCGAGACCTTCTTTCGACAGAGCCGCGCTCGTGCTTTCGGCTGCGGTGGACGGCATGGGTGTCGCGCTCGAGTCGGTCAGGCTCGCGGAGCGCGAGCTGGCGCGCGGTGATCTGATCGAACTCGGAGGCGATGTCTTTCGACCGCTTGCGCGGGAAACGCATTTTCTCTCTTATCGAATGAGCGAAAGGAACGTCGAAAAGGTCAAATGCTTTCGTCGCTGGCTGTGGGAAAAGGCCGGGCTCGAAGCCGATGCGGCTTTTCCCTGAAGAGCGGTAACTGCCTGCTCGCCTGTCACTCCAGCAACTGCCGCAGCGCGGACCATTCCTCGCCCACGAGCTTTTGCATCGTTTCGATCTGCGCGGCGGCCTCTTTCAGCTCCTTCTGCTCGCGGTTGAATGCCGCGCCGGCGTCTTCCAGTTGCTTCTTCAGCACCGGATCGCCGTCGATCAACCGCTTCACGGCGGCGACCTTCGACACGCCGCTGACGCCCGCGCGATCGGCCGCGAGGGCATCGGCCGCGGCGGCCACGCGTTTCGCGGCGGCTGCGAGGCCCGAGGCGGTGTCCTTGGCGAAGCTGTCGAGCGCATCGCCGGTGATGGAGCGCGTGTCCTTGTCGCCCGCTTTCAGACCGGGCAAATCGGGCAGCAGCAGGACGGTGCCCGGTTCGAGGCGTTCGAAGTCCGCGTGCGGATTGAGTGCCTTCATGCGTTCGAGCGCGGAGCCGTCCGCCTTCTTGCCGATGAGCCGGGTGGCGAGCGTCTTCAGGTCGGACGCCTGCTTGATGACGATGACGCGCATATCCGTTTCCTCCTGGTTCAGCCGATGAGGTTGAGCGGCGCCATCTCGGCCGTGAGCGGCGCGCCGATGCTCTGCGTGGTGATGTTGCCGATCACCGTGACGCGCGCCTTCGGATCGAGCACGCGGATCGATTCCTCGCCGCCGCGCACGCGGTTGGCGTTGATGACGGCCACCGGCGTGTTCAGCAGCACGGCCGCGGTGCCGGATTTGCCGCGCAGCTCGCAACGATTGTCGTTGAAGAGCACGTCGCCGCTCGCCGCGATGCTGACCGCCGGAGCGCGGCCGCGCGCGATCAGCACATTGCCCAGCACCGACGCACTCGCGCCCGGCAGCGCGAGCGCCGCGCCGGTCGCCGGGTCCACGGGCGCATCGACGCTGAACAGAAAGGCCTTGCTGCCCATGAGCGCCAGCGTGCGCCGTTCGTCCACGCGCAGCGCGGTGTAGCGGCCGAGACGGGAGAGCAGCGCGTTGCCGCCGACCTGCGGCTCGTCGATGTCGAGCGCGAGCCACGCGGTATCGCTCGCGGCGGTGATGAACCGGGCGTCGCGCTCGACATGATTGCGACTGGCCTCGGCCTCTTCGTAGGGCGCGCGGATGGTGATGCCGGCCGCCGTGCCGCCGAAGTCGCCCGGCGGCCCGAGCTCCGCGATTTCGTTGCCGCCGATGCGCGGCCGCTGCACCCCGAACGACGCAATGCCCGCGATGACCTGCTTGCCTTCGGCGGCCGTGAGACCCACCTGGCGCAGCGTGTTGCCGGCGACCGACGCCGTCGCCGCGCGCACTACGCCGATGCCGACGATCGCGCCCGGCGCCGTCGAGGCGTTGCCCGGCAGCCCGATGCCGCGCAGATGATTGTTCTCGATAGAGACGGCATCGGCTCGGGCCGACTCCGTCATCACGATGCCGTTGCCGCACTGCGCGATCACATTGAGCTTCACGATCAGATCGGCGACGGCCGCGCTCACGGCAATGCCCGCGTCGGCGAAACCTTCGATCTGATTGGCGACCACTTGGGCCGCGTCGATGCCGCCCTTGTCGAGCCCCGCGGCCAGCTCGATGCCTGAGCCTTGTGGCGGGCGATTGCCGTCGCCCGTCGCACGCAGCTTGTTCTCGCCGATCCACGCACCGTCCGGCGCACAGCGGATGCCCGCGCCGTGCACGTCGAGCTGGTTGCCGCTCACGCGCAGGCAACTGCCGGGCAGTCCCGCGCCCAGTGCGGAGACGCCGACCTCGCGCGCGCCGACGATCTGGTTGCCCGTCACGCGTGTGTCGCCGGCGTGGACGACGAGGCCGTCGAGCGTGACGGCGCTGCCGGCGCACAGGAACACGTTATCGTCGATGCGCAACGCCGCCGTCAGCAGGAAGCGGGGCGCTTGCTCATCGTCGGAATCGAGCGCGGTCACGCCGTCGGGCGCGAGCAGCACGTTGTCGATGATGCTCGCGCCGAGCACCACGCCCGCGAGCGCGATGGCCGCCATCCGCGAGTCGCCGCGGCTGATCACGGCGAGCGCCAGCCGGCGCAGCGCGAGCCCGACGATGGTCCGCACGCTGATCGCCGGCGCGCGGCCGAGCGAGAGCACCGCCAGCTCGTCGATGGCGACGGCCGTGCTGCGCTCGATGAGAAACGCCGTGCCCGGCGCGACGATCACCGTCGCCGGTCCCTGCCCGGTGATGCGGACCGACTTCGCGCCCTTGATGCGCACCGGCTCCTCCAGCACGTATTGCCCCGCGTGCAGGCAGACGATGCCGCCCGTGCCGCTCACCTGATCGGCGGCCGCCTGGATCGTCAGATCGCCGCTGGCATGCGATTCGGGCGTGACGCATCGGCTGCAGCCGCAGTTCTGTCCGCCGCCGCCGGGCGGCCAGGCGGGGCGGCAGTCGGTCACCGCGCCGGCGGCCAGGTCCCACAGGCCGAGCCGCGCGTAATGATGGTGAATGCCGCGCGGCGGCGCGCGGTCGAGAATCTCCACCGACGCATCGGCGGTGCGCGCGGCGAAAGTCCACCAGTCGCCGGACCGGAAACCTTTCGCGCCGGTCGAGGCGAAGCTCACCGTTATGCCGTTTTCCAGCAGCAGCGCGGTGCCCGCCGCGGGCACCTCGATCACGCCGGTCGAGCCCGGCGCATCCAGATCCTGCACCTGCACGGGCTTGCCGCCCGCCGCGGCGCTGAAGACCTTGCCCTTCTGATCCCAGCGCCGCACGCGGAGGTTGCGCTCGTTGGGAAACTGGCTGTCCGGGAAAGCGCCGGGCAGCATCGCGGCGGGCAGGGCGGGCGAGAAGACGATGCGCCGCGTCGCGTCGGTGACGGTGATCGCGCGAATCTCGCCCGGCGCCTGCGAGAACTCGCGCGCGTCGTCGACGATCTCCACCCAGTCGCCGGTATTGAAGCGCAGCACGTCGTCCCGGCCGAGCGATTCCAGCTCCAGCTCGGTGCCCGACACCATGCTCGCCACGCGGCTGCCGACGCTCGCGTTCTCGCGCGACCACTTGAAGGTGGCCGCGCCGCCCGGCTGGCCCGGATCGTGGATCTCCACGCGATAAAGCTGATTCTCCAGTCCGCGATAGCCCCCCGTGGGCGGCAGATCGCAAGGATCGTCGACGGGCGCGACATCGAAGGTGCCGGTGCTCAGCACGCCCGTGGACGGCGCGATCAGCGCGGCCCAGCCGGGCAGGTCCGCGTCGGGCGTGGCGCAGGTCGCGTCGGCGCCGGCCTCGTCGGCCAGCACGCGCACCTGCCACACGGTCTGCTGGCGCGAGCTCGTCTCCACCGCGACGGCGCTTTCGACGAGCGTCGGCTGCTCCAGGTGCGTGACTTCGCGATTCCAGACATCGAGGTAGACGAGATGACGTCCGGAAGCGGGCAGCGCCGGCGCGCCGGGCAAGTACGGTTGCACGTCGTAGGCGAGCGGATCGGTGAAGGCGGGCTCGGCCAGCAGGTCGTCGAAGCGCCGCTTCGCGGGGTCGGCGCTCGCCGCGCCGTGGTTCTCGGCCAGCAGGCCGTCGACGTAAAAGCGCCCCGCGCCGATTTGCAGCGCGCCCGCCGCCACGCTCACGCCGAACGCTTGCGGCGTGGTCGACGACACCCGGGCGCGCCCGAGCGTATCGCTTGCGAGCGCGCGCAGCCGGCGATCGACGATGCCGACGAGCTCGTTGGCGTCGGCGTCGAGCAGCACGCCGCCCTGCTTGAGTTCGACGCCCGCGTAGTCGAGCAGAGGATCCAGGCGGACTCGCGAGAAATCGGCTGCCATGATGGTTCTCCTGGAAACGCATTCTCAGGTTGCGTGGAAGATGCCGGCTCGCAGGCCGAAGCGCAGATACTCGTCCAGCCGGATGCGCAGGTTGGTCTCGCGCAGCGGCTGAAACAGCGGCTTTCCGACGCCCATTTCACTGCCGTCCTCCGCGCCCTCGCGGATGGCGGCATCGGTGGCGTCGCGCAGTTGCCCGTAGCCAGGATCGCCGTAGCGCAGCGACGTGAAGTGCGGCAGCACGCCGGGATGCGCGTCGTCGGGCACGCACTTGAACCGGCGCGGCGCGATCGAGCCGCGCGGCACGTAACAGAAGCGCATGCAGCCTTCCTGCCTGCGTACCGCGATGAGCGGCGCCGTCCACGTCTCGCCCGGCTTCGGCCCGAGTTGCCCGAAGAAGATGCAGTTCGACGCGAGCCGCATCAGCTTCGTGTGCACCTTGCCGATCAGCGTGCATTCGCTCGCGCTCAATTCGGCGCCGGCAAGCCCGGTGTCGTCGGCTGCGTACGCGGTGTTGTCCGGCGCACCCGCATCGACGATGCAGTCGTGCAGCGCGACCTGCGCGTCGGCCACCGCGCGCACGGCGCCGACGATGCAGCGCTCGAGCGTCACCTTCGCGAACGGATGACCGACGACGAGGCTCGCCGCGCCGGGCGAACGCGCCGTTCCATCGGGCGCGAGCGCGAGGCCCGGCACCAGCGTGCAGTCGCGCAGCACGAGTTCGCGCGGCTCGACATCGGCGAATGCGGGCAGTTGCAGCGGGCCTCCGCTGAACACGAGCCCGTCGATCACGAGCCGGCCGCGCGCGCCGATGGCCAGCGTGACCGGGCCGCTCGCCGCGATCAGCGGACGCGCCGGGTCCGCGGCCGCGACGACCACGCTCAGTCCCGGCGCATCGGGCGCGAGGACGTCGTCGACCTTGAAGACCGGCGTCTGCGCGTAGGTGTAGCTGTCCTCGATGACGAGCCTGCCGCCGCTCGCGAGCGCGTCCAGATCGGCCTGGAACGTGTTGCCGCGCGCGACCGTGCGCTGCGCGGCCAGATCGCCGCCTTCCGGCGCGCGCGCGTACTCGCCGCCGCCGATCGCGCGAAGCTGTCCGTAGTGGAACGTGGCGACGAGCGGTCCGTCGGCCGCTGCGCCGAGCAGCACGCGGCCGCGTTCCGGATCGATGCCGATCGTGCCCGCCGGCACGCCGTCCTCGTGATTCCAGCCGATGACGTTGCCGCCGGCATCGAGCATGTCGCGCAGATCGCAGACGCGGATCGCGGCGACGGGCAGCGGCGTCGGCGGGTCGCCGGGCCGAAACAGCGTGATGCTTTCGCCGGGGCCGTAGTCGTCGTCCGGACGCGCGTCGGGTGCCGGGATCACGCTCGCCTGCGATGCGCGCACGGCGAGCGCCATCAGCCGCACGTTGAGCGGCTCGGGCACGTTGACCGGCTCGGCCAGATGGCTGATGTCGTCTTCGGTCAGAGCGCGGCGAAAGAGCTGCCGATCCGCGCCCAGCGGATCGAAGCGGAACCTGCGCCCGCTGCCGTCGCCTGCGTCGGGCGTGAGCGGAATCGCGGAAAGGCGCAGCGCGAGCAGCCGCCACAGGAAGATGCCGACATTCGGAATGTTGTAGCGCCCCGATCCGCTTTCGGGCCGGCGCATCTCCGCGGTATGCGCGATCTCGTTGAACGCGCCGCCCTGGCGGAACAGCGCGGGCAGGTTGCGCAGGTCGGCGGTGGCGGGCGCTTGCAGGCGCACGTGCTTCATGTATTGCGTCGTGGCGAGCTGCTCGAAAAACTCGACGGCGTGCGCGGGCCAGTCGGTCACGTCCTGCGCGAGTTCCTCGAGCATCAGCGCGGTGCCCTTGCGGCGCCGGAACGCGATGGTGTGCGCCACCTCCGCGCGCGGCGACGCAATGCGCGGCGACACGCCGTGCAGCGGCCGATAGCCGATCAGATCGCCGATGTAAGGGGCCACCCACGCCGCGCAGGTCTCGATGAACTGATCGTCGTAGAGCTGCTCGACGTTCTCCTCGAGCGCGGCGAATTCCTGCGCGAACGCGGCGAGGAGGTCGCGCAGGGGTTCGCCCTGTGCGGCGTCGCGGAGCCGGTGAAGCGCGGGCAGCAGAGTGTAGAGGCGGTCCGCCGTCAGGCTGCTCATGTCATTTCCTCCAGCAGATCGAACGGCTCCGGATCGAGCGTCAGCAGCTCCGCGGGCATCGCGACGCCGTTGCTCACCTGCATGCGCGAAGCGAGCAGACGCACCTGAAGGGACACCGCCGTTTGCGCGGGAGCATACGTGCCGCCGTAGAGCCGCGTCAGATCCACCGCGACGACGCCCGGCACGTTCTGCGCCACCGCGATCACGTCCGATTGCTGCACCGGCTGCGCGAGCTCGCGCGCATCGAAGGCGAAGTGCGCGCGCAAGGCCGACTCGACCGCCGCGAGCATGGTCTTCGCTTCGTAGTCCGGATCGCGCCTGACCTTGATGCCGAGCCTGAACGTGCTCGAACGGCAGGCCACGAGCTGCACCGCGACGTGCGGATCGCCGCTGTCCTTGAGCGCGCCCAGCAGATGCTTCCAGACCGGGCTGTCAGGCGTGAGCGCGGCGTCTTCGGGACCGGCGACGGTGATCACGACGGTCGTGCCCGCGTGCAGATTCAGCACCTGCGCCTGCGCCTTGGCGATGCCGCTGAACGCGCGGGCGAAGTCCTCATAGTCCAGCAGCGACACCGCGCGGCCCAGCGTGCGCGTGAAGAGCGGCATCGAGCGGCGTGTCTCGCCGGGCGCTTCGGGATCGGCGCCGCCTTGCGCATCGGCTGGATTGCTCACGCTCTTGAGCCCGAGCGGGCGGCTCATCAACTGTGTGAGGGTGTCGGCCGCGACGTTGCCGTCGATCCCGATACCCTTGCGATACGCGGCGCGCACGTTGTTCGAGCCGCTCGGCAGCCGCGCCCCGCGCGCGCCGTCGCCGAAGACCGCGAACTCGCGGCCTTGCTCGTCGACGGCGAGCACGTATGCGCGCTCGGTCGGCGGCGCGCCGTACATCGTGGGCCGCTCGTGCCAGGCGACATCGTTCACGCGCACGGTCAGTTCGGCGGCCGCGCCGAGCTCGTTGTCGGCGGTGCGGCAGGTGAGCGGCAACTGCTTCAGCTCGAAGCGCTGAAAGGCCTGGCTCGCGTCGCCGCTGCCGAGTATCTGCGCGACGGATTCGCCGTGCGACGCGAGCGCCACGTTCGCGTGCACGACGACACTGTCGCGCGAAAGCGGCCTCGCGAGCGGCGGCGTGATCTCCAGTTCGCAGCGCGTGCCGCTCACCGGATGCACGGCGACGAGCGTGGCCTGCACGACTACGGCGTGGCCGCCCGCCGACTCCGTGCCCTTGACGACGAGCCTGCGGCCGGGCAACAGGCCATCCGCGCCGATGTTCACCGGGATGCGGTCGCCCGCGACATCGTCGGTGACGGGGTAGTCGGCGAAGGCGAGCGGCTCGGACTGCGCGAACACGGCCGTCTCGCGCACGTTCTGGCGGAACTGGCTCGCGTAGTTGGCGCCCTGCAGTTGCAGCCGCGACACCTTGCCCGACAGCGCGAATTCCGCCCGCGACGCCTCGGCGACATTGCTCACCGCGTACAGTTCGACATAGGTTAGCGCGGGCGCGGGCTCGGCCGGATAGTTGAAGCCGCCCTTGGCGAGCACGACGTAGCTGCCGGTGCGAACTTCGGCGTAGACCGCGTCGAGGTCGACGTAGCCGCCCGTCGACGTGGCGCCCGCCGGCGACACGACGAAATTCGGCCAGTCCGCGGCGAGGTTGTCGCTGGCGTCGTGGCCGCCCGGATAGTTGTAGCGGAAGCTGTAGGTCATGCTGGCCCACATCGGCGCGTTGTGGCCGAACACGGCGGCGCGCTTTTTCAGCACGTGGACTTGCGGGTTCTGCGCGGCCGGATTGGCGAACGGCGCGATGGAGCCGAGGCCGCGCTTCCAGCGCACGAGCAGCGTGCGGTTGTCGGCCTGCGGCTCGACGCCGTCGATCAGACGGAAATCCCAGTTGTTGCCGTTGGTGTTGCCGAGGAATTCATCGCCGAGAAAAACCAGAGCGTCGCCGGGCTTCAGGTCGCCGCGCACCCCGGCGACGTATGTGTGCGTATCGTTGCGGCCGGGGCGGATCGTCGCCGTCATCCACGGGCGGACGGCGTTCCATGCCGGGCGCGCGTCGGCGAGTGCTTCCACTGTCTCGAAAGTCTGCGGCTTTTCGTTCGGCCCGGGAATGCTCTGCACCTTGAGACCGGAATCGAGCGCGAGGGCCGCCGGCACGCCGCTGATGAAGCTGCCCGGCTCCGGCGTTTGCGCGGGCGGCGGCGAGGGCGGTGTCTCCAGCGCGAAGGCGAGCCAGGTTTCCGCCGCCACGCCCGGACGCAGCCGATAGCCGATCAGCTTGCCCATCTCCTGCAGCGACACGCGCTCGACGGCGCTGCGCAGGTACGACTCGCTCGCGATGCGCTCCTGATAGAACGTGAGCACGTCGGCGCAGCAGGCGAAGGCGTCGATCAGGCCGATGGTGAAATCGTCGTCGTCGCGCGTGCGCAGCTTGCCGAGCCGCGAGAAGCGCGCCGCCGACAGCGACGCGTGCAGGCTCGCGCGAAAGCGCGCGTAGTCGCCGATTCGGTAAGCGATGACGGACAGCCCGTCGCGGTTGTAGAGCCCCTGCGGCGTCTCGACGGCGATCCCTTCGCAGCAGCCGCACACTTCGCTGCCGGGCGGCAGCGGCGGCACGTGCGCCTTGAGATCGGGAACAGGGTTGCTCATTTGCCGCCTCCGGCATGCACGGTGAGTCTTCCTCGTTCGGGGAAGTTCGGGTTGTTGGCGAGCTGCGCGATTTCCAGATCGCCGATCGCGATCACGCCGTCGGCGAGCGAAGTCGGGCTCGGATTGACGAGGCGCTGGAACACTTCCGGCCGCACCGCGTCCACGCCTTCGATGCGCTGAGCGGCAGCCACGACGCGGCTCAGATACACCGGCTGCCCGAACGTGAAGTTGTCCGGATGAAATACGCCTGGCGTGCCGTCGGACAGCACGCCGCTCGAAAGCGCGGTCTGCACGGCCGCGAGCACGTCGGCGCGGAAATAATCCGGCTTCACGCAGACGTGCAGCGCCACGTCGAGCGCGATGTTGCGCGGGCCGTTCACCTCGATGTCGTACCCTGCCATGCGAAAGCGCTCCAGATGCCGGCGCAGCCTGCTCGCGAAAAGCGCATCGACGGCGCCGCCGCCGAAGCGGTCGGCGGTGACGAAGACCGTGTACCAGCTGCCCGTCCAGCGGAACGTGGCGGCGGCGCGCTGGACATCCGCGCGGCGCTCGGCGGCGGCCGCGTAGTCGGCGGGCGTGACCGCGCGCTCCTGCGTGCGGAAGGCCTGCGGCGCGTCGCGGCGCACGGCCTCGATGTCTTCCGGGTCCACGCCGCCCGCCGCGGGCAGCGGGTTGCGCACGGCATCGAAGGCGCCGGAGATCGTGGTCACGACGTGCGTGACGGCGTCGGCGCCCACGTTGCCCGCCACGCCGTTGCCCGCGCGGTAGCCGATCGTGAAGCGCGTCCCGGCGTCCGGCCGCTTGCCGTTGACGTCGTCGCCGAAGCGCAGGCGCGCGGTGCCGTCGTCCTCGATCTCGACGACGAAATCGCTCGCGTCGCCGCCGCTCTCCAGCAGATCGCGGCGCGGCGTCCACGGCTCGGTCACCGCGCCCAGCGTGGCCGTGAGCGACGCGATGCGCGGCGTCGCGTCGCGCGCGGCGATCGCGAGCAGCGAACTGGCGGGCCACCACGCCTCGTCCTGCGCGACGGGCACCGCCAGCAGCCCGGCGAGATCGAAGCCGTGCGTGAGCGGCGCGTTCGCGAGCGCGGGCCGGTAGCGCGGCGGCACGGGCGCCGGATCGGGCTTGATGCAGGCGCCGGCGGGCGTGGCGGGGGCGATCGTCAGCGTGGACGTCGGCACGTCGCCGAGCGGTTCGTTCGCGATGCTCATGCCGTGATCGGCGAGCACGATATTGCCGCGCGCGACGCTGATCTTCACGCCGGGGTCCGCCGCCACCGACACGCACAGCGCGAAGGGCAGCGCGTCGGCGGCGTCCCAGGCGATCTCGGTGACGTCGCGCGGGGCGTTATCGGGCACCTCGTCGAACAGTCCGCCCGACGGGTCGCTCGCGAACGTGACCGAGGTGAGCCGCACGGCCCAGCGGTGCGCGCGGTCGGCGTCCGCGTCGACGAGCGTGGTGGGGCTCGTGATTTCCTCGAACACAAGGATGTCGCCGGTCGCGAGCGGGCTGACATGCTTGCGCAGCGTCGCGCGGGTCGAGCCGCGCGGCAGGCAGCAGCCGAGGTCGCCCCAGGTGTAGAACGGCAACTCGTTGAGGGCTTCGTCGAGCGTGGCGTCGTGCGCCGTTTCGAATACCAGCGCGCCCGCGGCGATCGCATCGCGCAGCGCGGGGCTCGCGGGCTTCACGGCCGTATCCAGTTTCGGCATCTGCGTGAGGAGCGCCGTGCCTTGCGCGAGCGCGATGTTCTTGCCCGTGACCTGAAAGTGGACGAACACGCGCGCGTTGCAGCCTTCGTGCATCCGATAGTCGACGAGACGCGCGTGGCGTCGCACGGAAACGCGCCGTCGCGCCGTCGCGAGATACGCCTCGTTGGCGATCGCGTCCTGCCGGTACGAAAGATTGTCGGCGGCATAAGCGAGCAGCTCGACGAGCGTCACGCCCACGTCCGCCGCCGAGCGCTCGGCCCAGCCCGGCGCGAGCAGGCTCAGGCGGTCGAGCATCAGCCGCCTGAAGCCCGGATAGTCCCGGGCGAGATAGTCGATGTCGGGCGTGCCGCCGGATGCGGGCGGGCACGCGGGCGTCGCGCCGCAATCGTAGTCCGACGCGCATTCGACCTTGAACGAAAAGCCGATCGACGACAGCTTCGGATCGAAGCCCGCCGGCGGGTCGTCGCTGCCGGAATTCGCGACGATCGCGAGCGTGTAGGTCGAACGGTCGCCGCTGCTGTCGGTGCGGATCACGAGCGTGTGCGACGGGTCGTCGACCGTGTCGGCGAGATGCGGCTCGGCTTGCGGCGGCAGCGCATCGGCGCTCGCGCACCAGACGACGCCCACTGTCGCGATGCGCTCGCCGCCGGTGATGCGCAGGTTGTCGGGCGTGAGCGTGAAGCCGCTGCGCAAGAGGCGCACGAACAGCGTCTGCTGGCGCGGCGCACCCGGCGGCGCGGCCTTGTCCAGCACTTCGAGGAACTCGATGCCGTTATCGCTGCCATGCAGCTTGATGACTTCCAGACGGCGCTGGTCGCAGCAATGGAAGGTCATGATGCGGCCCCCGGCGCGCCGAAGCTGGCGACGTGCGTGCTGCGATCGAGCAGCACGACGTATCGCACGGTCACGCGCAGCGCGCCGTCGTCGTTGACGACGCTCACGCCCTGCACCGCGATCAGATCCGCGAGGTACTGCTGCAGCGCGCCCTGCACGAGCGTCTGCGTGGTCGCGGCGAGCGTCGTGCTGTTGGGCTCGAACACGAGCGCGAGCAGGCCGCTGCCGAAGTCCGGGCGCATCACGCGCTCGCCGGGCGCCGTGAAAAGCACCTGTTCGATGAGATCGCGGATGTGGTCCTCGCGAGCCGTGACCGCGCTGCGGCCGCGGCCGTCGAAGTGATAGGGGAAGTCGAGGAAATCGCTCATTGCAGTCGTTCCTCTCAGGTCGCGAGCACGCGCGCCTGCGCCGCGACCGGCAGGAGCGGCGTGCCGGTCGGAATGCACGTGGCCATGCCCGTCATCGTGGCGACGGGCGCGCCGCCCGCCATGACGCGCGCGGCGCCCGCGATCCATTGCGCGGTCGCGCAGGGCGGATTGGGCGTGCCGGTCAGCGCGCAGCCTGCGATCGCGTAAGGGCTCGTCAGCGTGACGGCCGGCTGCCCCGAGAGCAGCACGCGCGCGAACGGCGCGAGCGGCGTGGCCTGGCCCGCGTGCGAGCACAGGACAGTGGCGCCGAGATGGAGAACGGGGGCGGGCATGGCGGCGTCCTAGACGACGGTGAGCGCGCCGATGTTGACGTCCACCGTCGGGCCGGTCATGTTGATGATCGCGCCACGGCCGTTGGAAATGATGATGCCCGCGTCGCTCACGGAGATCATCGCGCCGGTGGTCGTCTGGATCATGATGCCGCCGGCGGGCCCGGGCAGATCGCTGATGACGATGCCGTTCTTGAGCGTCGTCTGCAGCGTGATGCCCGAGACGCCGGGCGGCACGGCGTGCGCGAGCGCCGGGACTTCGGCGGCGCTGCCCCAGTAGCCGCCCACCCAGACCGGATAGTCCGGGTCGCCGCGCTCGAACTCGATCCACACGCCCGAGCCGATCATCGGCACGGTGAACACGCCGGTGTTGATCCCGGCGGAGGGCAGGCAGGGCATCGCCCAGGTGCCGGGAACGAGGCCCGCCAGGTCGGCCACCATCACCTGGATGCGGCCGATCTGCATCGGGTCGACGTTGTTGACGACCGTGCCGCGATACTTGCCATAGAGGGGAGAGGCGCTCATACCGGCACCGAGGGAAGCGTTGAAATCAGCGCGTTGCGCGCGAGCGAGAAGCTCTGCTTGTACGAGCCGCGCTCGATCTCGTGCGTCACGCGCTTCACGTAGTAGAGGCCGTCGAAGGGCAGTCCCGCGCCGCGCACGCCCACGAGGCGGCGCGATTTCAGCAGCCGGCCGTATTTCGCGACATCGAGCGAGCCGTTGCCGAACACCGAATCGCTGTGCTGGCTCGCATAGGCGAGGCCCGCCATCAGCGCCTGCGGCGCCGGGAGATGCGCGGTGCGGTCGAGCTGCTCGATTTTGGGCGGCAGCGGCGGCACGATGCCGAGCGGCGGGTTCAGCGGCGTGATGTCGGGGATCGGCACCGGAATCGGCACCTTGCTGACGCTCTCCTGAAAGAACACGATGGGCATCGTCTTGCGCTCCTTGTCGAAGTTGAACGACATGTTTTCGACGTTGCTCAGCGCGTCCATGTTGGTCGTGAGCGCGGCTTGCGGCTCGCCGACACGGATCTCCGGCCCCCAGTACGCCTTCGACGTGCCGGGCGACGGCCCCGGCTCCAGATAGAACACGTAGCCGGATTCGGAGGCGAGGCGCTTCACATACGCGTAGTCGCTGCCGCGCTGTTGCGGAATCTGCTGCACGGGCAGCGGCGGAACGTCGAGGATGCCGGGAATGACCATCGGGATCACGCCGAGCGCCGCGTACTTGGCGAGGCACAGGAGCACGCGCACCGAGGGCGGCATCGCGGGGAACGGAATGCCGGGCAGCTCGACGATATCCATCAGCGCGGACAGGTCCTTGCCCTTGACGACGAGCCGCGCGACGCCGCCCTGGCCGGGCTCCGTTTCGACGTTGGTCGTCACGCCGTCGATGATGGATTCGGCGACGCCGTCGATCGTGACGACGAGCACCACCCGGATCAGCGGCACGCCGCCGCCGCCCGCGACGAGAAAGAGCGTGCGCAGCGGCGAGCGGGCGGGCAGTTCGAAGGTCAGCTCGAAGCCGCTTTGCGCATCGCCGGAGCCGCTTTCCACCTTCGCGTGCACGAGCGACTCCACCGCTTCCCGAGGCGCCGCGACGGGCACCGGACCGATGTAGAGCGAGAGCTGGACGCCGCCTTGAAGGATCGACATGGCGTGCTCACAGGCCCACGGGCAAGGGAATCGCGACGCGGCGGCCGGGCGTGTCGGTGAGCTCGAACGGATCGAGCACGGCGTTGGCGTCGGCGATGCGCCAGTACAGCAGCGCGTTGCCGAGCGCCGCGGCGCCGAGCAGGTCCGGGCGCTCGCCGCTCGTCACGATGTGCTCGACGGCGACGGTGATCGCGCGCCGCTGCGGAATGAAGCGGCGCAGCACGTAGGGCCGGCCCGGTTCGCCGGGACGCGCGACGTGCGCGCCGAGCGCGACGCCCTGATAACGGCTGTCCGCGCCGAACGGATTCGACGGAATCGCGCCGGCTTCGATCAGCAACTGGACGGGATCGGTGGTCATGAGGGCTGCGCCTCCTCGTTTTTGGTCGTGGCCGCGCTCAGGGCAGGTTGCCGATGCCGAGCGACGCGAGCGTGGCGCCGCCGGTGAGGTTCGCGAGCGATTCCCGCGCGCGCAGATGACCGAGGAAAATCGTGCCGCCCTTGTGCGTAAAGCCGAGATCGTCGGTGCTCATGACGCGCAGCCCGAGCGACACCTTCGCGCGCAGCGGGTTGAGCGCCGGATCGAAGGCTTCCTCGGTGATCGAAAGCTCCGTCACGCGCACCGGCACGACGCGGCTCGCGCTCCAGATGAAAAGCGCGAGCGGCGCTTCGGGCGGGATGATCTCGAGCGTGCCGCTCGCGCTTTGCGAGGCGATGGCGAGCAGCTCGTCGACGCCCGGATTGACGAGCGCCTCGAGCGCGGCGAGCTGCGGCGCGATGCCGAAAGCGACTGTGTTCGCGTGGCTGTCGGGGAATTCGAGCTGGTCGGTGGCGTCGATTTCGGCGTCGAGCTTGATGCTCTCGATCGCCGGTCCCTTGAGGCGGAACGGCTGTGCGCGCTCGCCGCCGCCGTCGCCGCCGATGCCTTGCACCTGATAGCTGCGCGTGAGCGTATCGGGGTTGTACTGCAGCGCGATCGTGCGCCGCACCGCGCCGCCGCCCGGCGCGAGGATCACGAGGCCGCCTTTCACGAGCCTGGGCGATGCGGTGAGGCTCATCGTCAGTCACCTCCGAATTCGAAGCCGATCTTGCCGCCGGCCGTGAAGGACACGCCGTTCCACTCGAACCGCGCATCGCCCGACTTGCTGTACTTGCCTTCGCCTTTGGCCTCGACCTTGATGAAGACGTGCTCCCACGGCTTGTACTCGGCTTCGAGGCCCGCCGCGCCGCCCAGCTCGACCTTGCCTTCGCCCGTCTGCGGCGTGTATTCCCCGGACGCCTTGCCTTCGAGGCCGAGCCCGAGCGTGAACTTGTCGTGCGTTGCGTCCTTGAGCCACTCGATGCTGACCATCTTCAGCGATGCCTCCAGCGCGAGCGGCGTGACGAGACGTCCTTGCGGGCCGCTCGCGAGATCGACGCCAGGTTCCAGGCTGAATTCGTCGAAGAATCTGAGCGGCGAACCGCCGATGCTGCCCGCGTGCAGGCCGCCGGGCCGCATGAGATCGGCGAGCGGGATCGACGCCTCGAAGCTCAGCGTCGCCTTGCCCTCCGTGCCTTCGCGCGAGCGTTCCGCTTCGCCGCCCGCCGCGACCGAGAATTCGGGCGACTTGCGCGCGCTCGCACGGTTCACTTCGGCCGATGTGACCGTGGTCGTCGATGGCTGCGCCGATGCCTTGACTGGCGCGCCCGGCGCGGACGACTTGCCCGGCTTGTCGGTCCTGCCGTCCTTTTTCGGGCTGCATGGCTTGCAGCTTGTCGGCGGATCGGTTGCCGGATTGCCGCCCTTGCCATTGACCTCGTCGCGTTTGGTGAGCAACTGCTTTTTCTTGTCCTCGTATTTCGTCTGGTCGCTGGCTTCGAGGCAGTAGTAGTGGCCGAGCGCGCAATCGATCGTGTCGCGCCGGGTCACGTAGCTGATGCGTCCGGTGCCCGCTTTGGGCGCCTGCATCGCGGCCCACGCATAGGCGAGGAATTCGCGCTCGTCCTTCTTCTTGTCGCCGCTCATGCCGCCGCGTTCCTGATCGACGTGCTGCAGCTCGTGGCCGACCTGCAGCACGCGCCGCGCGAACTTGTCGATTTCCGTGACGAAGTACCGCCCGACGGTGATCTTGCCGGTCAGCGAGGCGCCTCGTCCGACAGGCTCCGTCGCGAGCCCGATTTCGTTCTCGTCGTAGACGACCTTGCTGATCTTCGAGACTTCATCGGGGTAATAGGCTCTGAGGATCGCCCAGACCGCGTCGACGGCGCGCTGGGCGACGTCGGTCTTCGCGTCCCTGGCGGCATCGACGATCGCTTGCGCGGTCTTGTCCAGCGCATTCGGCGATGCGGGCTGGGAGTCGCGCTGCACGACCGGCGCGCTGGTCTGTCCGGGCGCGATGCGCTCGCTGGCCGCGTCGGACGCCAGCACGCGATCCGCGACGCGATCGGCCTCGCGTTCGAGCGGATCGTCGGCCGCGCCCACGGCGAGCTTGGTCTGCATCACGGATTCGCCGCCGCGGTCGTCGTCCGTTTCTTCGGTTTCCAGTCCGGCGAGCGCGGCTTCGTCGTCGGGCTCTTCCGATGCCGGCTCGTTGCCCGGCCCGGGGCCGTCGGCGAGCAGTTCCGGCGTGGCGTCTTCGTCCGGCTGCGGTTCCAGCGACGCCTTCTTGCCCTTCGGCTCGCTCTTCTTCAGCGTGTTGCCGTCGCAGACATCCTTGCGGTTCGAGAGTGTGTCGGTCTTGCCGTTCATGTAGCACTGCGTGCCGGACCAGGTGCCGCTCACCGCGACGTCGGTCTTGTCGATCACCACGTTGTCGTGGATCAGCTCCGAGATCTGCACCGAAGTCCGGGAGCAGCCGTGCGAGCGGGGCGGGCTCGCCGTGTTGCCGCTATGGATGGCGATCCCGCCGCGCTGGAAATAGCTCGGATTCTTCGCGCTCGGATGACCGCCGAGGGCGCATCCGGTGTCGGAGACTTTCCAGGTGCTCCCTTTCGGCGTGCACAGGCTGCCGTCCGTCTGGCTCGTCTTCTCGTCGTCGCAGTCGACGCAGCACTTGCCCGTGCCCGGCGATATCGCGTGCGTGCCCTTGCTGAGCGCGGGCGCCGTCGACGGATCGTCCCACTCGATCGTGAGCGTATTGCTGCCCACGTCGATGTTCACCTTGGTGATCCAGTTGCCTTTGACCTTGCGTGAATCGCGCCCGCAGATCTGCGGCACGGCGGGCTTCGCGGGCTTGTCGCCGCCCTTTTTCTTCGGCTTGGCGCGCACGACCGGCGCCGCCGTGCGTTGCTGCACGACGTGGGCGAGTTCGTGCGCGAGCAGGCGCCGGCCTTCCTGGGCGCGCGGCGCATATTGCCCCGCCGCGAAGACGACATGCCGGCCCGCCGTGTAGGCTCGCGCGCCGACGTCCGACGCCGAGGCCTGGGCCTGTGCGTCGTCATGCACGCGCACGTCGAAGAAGCTGTGGCCGAAGCGCCGCTCCATGTCCTGGCGCAGCGCGGCGTCGAGCGGACGGCCGCCGCCCGCGAGCGCCCGTTCGACACTCGGCGGCGCGTCGCGCACCGGCGCCGGGCCCGCGGCCGGCTTCGCCCGCAGCTTGCCCTTGCATTCGTCGCACATCTCGCCGCCCGGCGAGGGCGCTCCGCACGCGCACTTGCGCAGCAGGCGCGCCGGCCGGACGGCGTGATCTGGCTCCGGTGCGCGCGCGACCGGTCGCGGACTAGACCCGGCCATGTCGAACTCCGTGCGGCGCGGCGCGCGTGGCCGATGTGGATTCGCTCAGGCGTTCCGCGACGTGCCGCGCGATCGTCTCCGGGACGTGCGCCCGAGCGATGCCCGCGCCCGACAGACGCGCGGCGAGCGCGCGACCGATAGCCTCGTCCCATTGCGCGGCTTCGCCTCGAAGCGGCGCGTCGACGACCAGCCGGCCGATGCGCACGTTCACCGTGTTCATTGCGGACTCCCATTGTGCGTGGTGCTCATCGCGCGCTCCAGCTTCGCGTGCTCGATCTGTGCGGCTTCGACCAGCAGTGCGTGATCGATCGCGCGGCCGGCGTCGGCGGCGCGGAACGCGGCGTGCAGCGCCACGGAGCGGATGCTGCCGCCCGTGAGCTGCAGGCGCGCGAGCGCCGCGAAGTCGATGCGCCCGGACGGCGCGTCGCGCGGAATCTGCCGTTGCCAGATTTGCTCGCGCGAGCGCGCATCGGGAAACGGAAACTGCACGATGAAGCGCAGCCGCCGCAGGAACGCGCGATCGAGCGCGCTCCTCATGTTCGTCGTCAGGATCGCGAGGCCGCGATACGACTCGATCCGCTGCAGCAGATACGCGACCTCGATGTTCGCGTAGCGGTCGTGACTGTCCTTCACGTCGCTGCGCTTGCCGAACATCGCGTCGGCTTCGTCGAAGAGCAGGATCGCGCCGCTCGCCTCGGCGGCGTCGAAGAGGCGCGCCAGGTTCTTCTCCGTCTCGCCGATGTACTTGCTGACGACGCCCGACAAGTCGATGCGGTACAAGTCGAGCCGCGCCGCGTTGGCGATCGCTTCGGCGGCCATGGTCTTGCCGGTGCCGGATTCGCCCGCGAACAGCGCGGCGATGCCGAGGCCGCGCGATTGTCCGCGACCGAAGCCCCAGTCGTCGTAGACCGTCTGTCGATGACGCAGATGAGCGGCGATCTCGCGCAGTTGCGCGGCGACGAAGCCCGGCACGACGAGATCGTCGAGCGACGTGCCGCTGTCGATGCGCTCGGCGAGCGCATCGAGCCCGCCGCGCGCGGCCTCGCGCAGCGCGTGCCACAGCGTGCGCTCGGCGCCGTCCTCGTCGTTGTCGCCGAGATGGGCGGCCGTTCGCAGCGCCTGATCGAGCAACGCCGGATCGACGTGAAACTGGTGCAGCGCGCGCCGGGTCGCCGTGAGCACGTGCACCGGCAGGTCGCCGCGCGCCACGGCGCGCATGCGCGGCACGGCAAAGCGCAGCACCGGGCGGTCGGATTCGGCGAGCGTGCGCGTGGACGGCGCCCCGAGCACGATGGTCGGCGCGTTCAGCGTCGCGGCGAAGCGCGTGACCGTGGCGTCGTGGGCGGACGCGTCGCCGTCGAGCGCCACGACGACACCAGCTTGCGACAGACGCGCCTCGCGAGCGAGCCGCCGCGCGATGCCGGCGGCTTCGCGCGCATCCCCGGCGAGTGCCGCCACGTCGAGCCACAGCGCGCGCAGTCCCGCGCGCCGCAACGCACAGGCGGCGAGCCAGCGCCCGGCGCGCACGCGCTCCGCGTCGAGCCGCGCGTCGGCGAGCACGATCAGCGTTTCCGGTTGCGTGGCGAGCGCCCCGGCGATCACATCGGCAATCCCGGGGCAGGCGATGTCCGGGGCCACGTCGAGCGCGCGCGCGATGCCGGCGAGGCGCTCGTCGAACGCTTCGACACCGGTGATCGCGTGCAGCACGCGCTCGTCGATGCGCAGCGCCGCGCGCGCATGGCCCGCTGAAGTATCGACATCGATCAGCGACCACGCGCGCAGCGGCGCGAGCGGCGATATCGCATCCCAATGCGCGTGCGGCAGCAATTCGAGCGCGAGCGCGAAGCGCACGCCCGCCGCGCGTTGGGCGGCATCGCCCTGCGCGCGCGCAACGGCATCGCCGAGCGCCGCGTCGATCTCGACGCCCGCGGCCAGCACGAGCAACTCGGTCTCGAACGCGGACAGGCGAAATGCCGCGGCAAGCCGGTGCGCGGCCGGCCGGAAGCCGTCGCCGGTGTCGTCCGGAGGCAGGCCGCACGCATCGTCGTGGGCGTCGTCGTCGGCGAGCGCGCGCAGGCGCTCGCGCCAGTAGCCGAGCCGCGCCGACAGCCAGTCTCGATTGCGCTCGCTCCACGCGGTCATGTCGTGCAGGTTCATGGGACGATCACCCGCAAAGACGGATCGAAGACCGGCGCCGGACCGCTGCGGTCGATCAGCACGCTGTCGGCCCCGTCGACGCGCAGCCGCAGCCAGTGCGCGCCCGCGACGAGCGTGGCCGGGTACTCGAAGACGAGCGGATCGGCGGCCGCGCCGCGCGCGAGCGCGCTTGCCTCGACGGTGTCGAGCATCAGCGTCGCCTGCTGCGCGAGGCGCACCTGCGGGCGCGTTTGCAGCGTAACGGTCACGCGTTGCGTCGCGGGGTCGCGCACGAGGGAGATCTTCGACAAGCCGAGCGCGGCGTCGTCGGCCATCACCGGCACGGGCGCGAGCATGAGCGGCACGGCGTTCGTTTCGCGCGGATTCGACTCGCCCGCCGGCGTGAAGCGCACGCTGAGCGCCCATTGCCCGGCGGCGTAGTCGCCTTGCGCGGGGCCGTCGTCGGGCAGCGCGACGGTCAGGCGCGTTCCGGCCGCGTTCGGCGCGGACGGGCCGAGATCGAGCGGCGCGCTCAGGAGACGGTGCGCGAGAAGCACGCGATGGCCGCTGCCCGCGAGCCGCACGCCGTCGATCGTGAGCGTCTCGCCGAGCCGCGCGGCGGGATTCTTGTCGATGGGCGGCGTGACGCCGAAGAGTGTCGGCAAGGGCGGCAGCAGGTCCGGATTCACGATCACGCCGCGGTCGCGTCGGGTCGCGCTGTCGACCTGTCCGCGCGAGAGCACCGGCAGCGGCGTGACACCGGGCTTCGCGCCCGCGATCAGCACGACCGACACGTGATACGCCGCCGATGGCCGGTAGTGCGTCTGGATCGCGGTCCAGAGCCGGGACATTTCGTCGCCGCCCATCGCCGCGAGCGTGACCTTGATGAGTTCGACCTGATCGGCGAGATCGGACGCGGCGAGCGCCTGGATCGCGGGCGGCAGCATGCTCACGTCGAGCGGGCTCGGATCGAGCGCGCGCCGGATCGCGGCGCGGTCGAGCACGGGCCGCTCGTGCAGCAGATGCATCGCGTAGCCAAGCAGGATCTCGGACTGGAAGTCGGCGCGGCCGTACGCGGTGAGCAGGTAGTGCAGGTCGAGCGCGAGCGGCGCGTTGGTCAGCCGCTCGCCGCTCGCCGCGCCGCGCGACGGCAGGCCCGCGTTGCGCCAGCCGGCGTTGGGCGTGACCTGGTGCAGGAAGAGGTTCAGGCGTGGCGGCTCGTCGGCGTTATCCAGGTCGATGGTGTCCGGCGGCACCGCCGTCACGTTGACCGGGCCGAAGGTCGTCACGCCCGCCTCGATCATGCCGTTGTCGAGCAGGTTGCGCAGCACGGCGCTCACCGCGCCGATCGCGAGCGGCGAGCTCATGACGTGCCCCGGCGCAGATAGTCGGCGAGCGACATCGCCGGCGTGGCGCGGGGCTTCGCCTGCGGGCGCGGCGCGGGCGTCGCGGCGGGCGCGCGCACGTCGATACGGTCGATCGTCACGTGCACGACGGTCGCCTCGCGCGCGGCCGGCAGCATGCGCTGCGCAAGCGCGGCGGCGCTCAGCGGGCGTTCTGGCGCAGGCGCGGCGGGCGCGCGGGTGTGAGCGGCGCGCGCGGGCGGCGTTGCGCCGGAAACCGGCGCGGGCATCGGTTCGACGGCGGGCTCGCCAGCGTGCATCACGCCCGTGACGGTATAGGGCCGCGATGCGGTTCGCGGTTGCGCGGGCGGATCGTCGTGTTGCGGTCGCGTGGGTATCGGTGCGACGGAGCGTGGCGCGTGCGCGGCCACGCTGTCCGACGGCGGCGTTTCGCGCTCGGCTGCCATGCGATCCGGCGCCGGCGAATCGGGTGCGCCGGCCGGCGCGATGGCGCGTAGTGGCGGCATCGACCGCTCGGTGTCCGCGTCGGGCAGCGTCGCGTGCGGTTCCATGCCGCGCGGCGTCAGCACCGGACGCACCGCGTTCTGCGTGCGCGCGCCGGGAGCGAGGCGCTGAAAGAAGCGCATCAGGCGGCCCCCACGAGTTGCAGATACGCGGCGCGCCGCGTCGGGCTCAGCGCGAGTACCTGCGCCTCGCTCCAGCCATAGGCGCGCGCGAGCGCATCGACCTCCACGAGCAGCGCCTCGGCCCGCGCGCGCACTTCGCCGTAGAGCACGGCGGCGCAGTCCATCGGCGCATTCCATTGCACGCCGCAGTCGACGCAGCGCAGGTCGAAATCGACGCACGTTCCGGGCTCCAGCGCGTCGAGCGCATCGGAGAGCGCATCGGTCACTTCGTCGGGAAGCGTGTCGACGGCATGCGCGATGCCTCCGAGTTCGCACTGCGCGACACAGCGGCGCAACAGCGCCGTCGCGAAATCGTCCGCGTTCGCCGCGGCGCGCAAGTCGCCACTCTCCGGCACGCGATAAACGATGCGATAGCCGCCGTGACGCAGCTCGTGCGCGCCGGCGGCGTCCGGCGCCGGCAACAGCGAACGGGCGAGCGCGCCGCAATCGATCTCGAACTCCAGTTGCGCCGCGCACCCGGGGCACGCCGCGACGAGCCGCTGCGTCGCGCCGAAGAGCCGAGCGCGCAATGCCAGCAGCGCCGCGTTGCGCGCGGACAGCGACGCGGGCGCGGCAGCGCCGAGCAGCGCTTCGTCGCGGACGTCCGGCGGCGCGGCGGCGGCGCGCTCCCAGAGGGTGAGAACGTCGTTCATGCGGGTTCGGTGAAGCTCGGCTCCGCCGGCTCGCCGACGGACGTGTCGCGCTCCCATCCCTCGTTTTCCAGCTTGATGTGCTGAATCGCGATGGCGTTCGCGTTCGCGTCCAGATCGGGCAGCGCCTGATACTCCGACACCCAGCAGCGGAAGATCTTGTACGCGAGCGCGAGCTGCCCGGCCTCGTTGTAGACCTCGAGAATCAGGTCCTTGCGGAAGTCCTTCAGCGACACTTCCGCGCCGAGCCCCGCGCCGAAGTTCCAGACCTTGTTGGCCCAGCGTTCGAACTCGGGATCGTGCGTGACGCCGCGCTCCAGCGTGATCGCGTCGAACTTGCTGCGCCCCGGCGACTTGCGTCCCGTAGACGGATCGCCGCCTTCGCGATGCTCGACGACTTCGGTCGTGCGCTTGAGCGACGACACCTTGCTGATGCCCGCCACATAGCGGCCATCCCACTTCACCCGGAATTTGAAGTTCTTGTACGGATCGAAGCGCTGCGGATTAACGGAGAACTGGGCCATGTCGTCTCTCTCCTCAGGTCGGGATGTCGCCGGCCATCTGCTGCAGCCGGATGACGACGAATTCGGCGGGCTTCAGCGGCGCGAAGCCGACGAAGATGTTCACGACGCCCAGGTTGATGTCGGCCTGGGTCGTCGTCTCGCTGTCGCATTTGACGAAGTAGGCTTCCTTCGGCGTGCGGCCCTGGAACGCGCCCTGACGGAACAGGCCTTGCATGAACGCGCCGATGTTCAGGCGGATCTGCGCCCAGAGCGGCTCGTCGTTCGGCTCGAAGACGACCCACTGCGTTCCGCGATAAAGACTTTCTTCGAGAAACAGCGCCATGCGCCGCACGGGGACGTATTTCCATTCCGAGCCGCGATCGTTCTGCCCGTGCAGCGTGCGCGCGCCCCACACGACGTTGCCGTAGACCGGCAGCGTGCGCAGGCAGTTGATGCCGAGCGGATTGAGCTGCCCGTTCTCGGCGTCGCTCATCGTGATCGAAAGGCCGCTCGCGCCGTTGAGCGTCGCCTCGCTTCCGGCGGGCGCTTTCCACACGCCGCGCGACGCATCGGTGCGCGCGAACACGCCCGCGACGAAGCCACACGGCGCGAAGTCGGCGAGGGCGCCCTGCTGCAGCGGGTCGGGCGCGCGGACCCAAGGGAAGTAGATCGCCGAATTGGGCGCGTCGGAATTCGACGTGAGCGGAGTGGGCGCGCCCGCGTTCAGCAACGCGACGGTCGCGGTCGGGTCGGCGTCAACGATGAGGAAGGCGCGCCGCTTGCGGCATTCGCCTTGCAGCGAGGCGAGCGTGTTCGGTTCGGTCTCGCCGGGCACGCACACGAGATTGAACAGATCGATGCGATCGGTGATCGAGCCGATCCCGAACACCTTGCCGAGCGCGGTATGAAAGGGTGCGCCGCCCGGCGCGAGGACCGCGCCGTCGGCGCCGCCGCCGAGCGGCTGCGTGGTGTCGGCGGGCGTGTTGTTGGCCGCTGACTTGACGGTGACGAAGGCCGAGCGGTCGTTGATCACGCTTTCGGCGAAGCGCTGATCGGCCGGGTCCATCGACAGGTTCTGGAAGCTCTCGACGACCGCGTTGCCGTTGTTCGTGTCGAGCACGTCGAGCGCGAAGCGGGCGTTGTCGGGCGCGGGGCGGCGCGTCGTGCGCGCCGCGTAGCCGTCGCCCCATTTGCCCGGCGAGCTCGCGGTGATCGTGAGATCGCCGATCACCGCGCTCGACGGCGTCGCGACCGGATCGGCGAGCCGCACGATGTACGCGTCGCTGCCGCCGTTGTCGAAGAACTGCCTGACCGCATGGCCGAGTTTCGTGCGCGGATCGAGGCCGCCGAAGAGGCGCTCGTAGTCGGCGAAGCTCGCGATGCGCACCGCCCGGTCGATGCGCCCGCGCGGCGCCCAGCCGATGAAGAGCGCGATCGACGTGGCGACGCCCGTGATCGTGCGCACGCCGCTCGAGACTTCTTCGATATAGACGCCGGGATAGGTGAGTGGTTGAGGCACGGCAATCTCCGGTTAGACCTGCGCGTCGCGCGCGACGATGACCGTCACTTGCGCGGGATCGGCGTCGGCGTTCGTGAGCTTCAGCTCCTTCGGGTCCGTGCCGAACAGCGCCGTGGCGCCGCCGGCATAGACCTGCGGCGCGTTGAGCACGACCTTTGCCGAATCGGTGGCGCCGTCGCTTGCCTTGAAGCTCAGCTTGTCCCCGTAGCGATCCGATGTGACAACGAGCAGATGGACCTTGCCAGCGGCGCCCGGCTGGATCTGCACGACCTTGTCGGCGTCGCCGGGCTCGATCGTCACGTCGATGCGGTCGATGGCCTGGATGTCCAGATCGTTTTGCCCCGAACTGACCGTCGGTCCTCCGGTCACCTGCAACGTGACCGACCACTGCAGCTTCGCCATGGCGTGCTCCTCCGCTTGAATGACCGCAGCGCGGCGGCCGCGCCACGCATTCGCGAACGGTTGCAAGGGCGGTGCCAGCATGCGGTGGACGCGCAAGTGCTTCAATCGATTAGGATTTCGATGCGAATCGCGGCATAGGGAGGGTGCGGGAAGCCCCATTGCCGGCACCCGGAAACAAGAGGCGCGAAAGCCGTGGAAACCCGGATGAAAGGCGCTGCGCCCGGGCGGGTCGCGGCTGGGGCGTTCTGAACCCGGTGGGGCATCGCTGACCCGGAGGGGCGGATTCGGAAGAGCCGCCGAATAAAAAGCGTAGCGATCCGAAGCGAATGTCAGCGACTACACTTGAATCAGACCGATCGCATGCGCCGATAGAGCGCATTGGGCCCGCTGCCGATCTTTTCGAGCACGCCTTCCTGCACGAGCCGGTCGAGCACGCGGATCAACATGCGCCGCGGCACGGGCGCTCCGGTTCCGCGCATCCACCAGTTCGCGATCCCTTCGGCGGTGTCCATCGAAAAGGGATGCGCGCTGATGTAGTCCCTCACAGCAGCGCTCAGTTGAGCCTCGCGTTGGCGCGAATCCATCGGCGAATGGAAACGGAAATGAGTTGAAGGGCGGCATTCGGTTCGTGGCCGTCTCATGCAACGCACGTGCCAATCGCCCGCAGGGGACGCCTCATCGGTCTACCGGGGCAAAGATCACTCACTCGCCGGGTGGCGTTCGACGCGCGCGTTTCGGAGTCCGCTACGCGGCCGCGCCGCGACGATACGCGCCGGGATCGAGACCGTACTTGTGCAGCAGGCGTCCCAGCTCGCGCCGCTCCTTTCCTGCGGTCTGCGCGGCGCGGCTCACGTTGCCTTCGTGCCGCGCGAGCAGATGCGCGAGATAGCGCCGCTCGAAGCCCTCGATCAGCTCGCGCTTTTGCACGACCATCGGTCGCGTGTCCGTGTGGCTTGTCTGTGAAGGCTCCGCTTGCGGCGCGGCCGCGCAGGCGTCTTTCGGCAAGCGCAGATCGGCGACGCCTATGGCTCCGGTGCGCGCCAGATGAATGCCGCGAATGATGACGTTCTCCAGTTCTCGCACGTTGCCCGGCCAGTGCCACGACAGCAGCGCGCGGCGCGCCTCCGGCGACAGCGCGAGCGGCGCTCGCGCGGCCGGCAGATGCTTGGCCAGGAAATGCTCCGCCAGCGAAGGGATGTCCTCCTTGCGCTCGCGCAGCGGCGGAAGCTGGATCACGAACACGGCGAGCCGGTAGTACAGGTCCGAGCGCAGTTGTCCGCGATCGACGAGCTCTTCGAGCGGAACATTCGTCGCGGCGACGATCTGGATGTTCACGCTGTGTTGCACGTTGGAGCCGATCGCGCGCAAGCTGCGGTCCTGAATCACCCGCAGCAGATCGACCTGCGCTTTCATGGGCAGCGAGTCGATTTCATCCAGGAAGAGCGTTCCGCCCTCCGCCTCGGCGATCAGTCCCGCGCGACGGTTGCGCGCATCGGTGAACGCGCCTCGCTCGTGGCCGAAGAGTTCTTCTTCGAGCAGGGTATCGGTGAAGGAGCCGCAGTTGATCGGCACGAAGGGAAAGTCCGCCCGCCTGCCGTGATAGTGAATCGCTCGCGCGATCAGTTCCTTCCCGGTGCCGGTTTCTCCGCAGACGATGATCGACGCATCGCTTTGCGCAATCCTCGGCAGATCGGCGATCGCCTCGCGAAACGTGCGCGCTTCGCCGATGAGATTCGTCGTGCGCAATTCGCGGAACCACGACGAGGCAGTTTTCGTATTCACGCTGGATTCTCCACGCTTTCGAACGTGCCCGGATACGTCCAGGTCAAGCGCACACTCAGTCATTCTTAGTTTTTCGCGAGAGACTCGGCAAGCTGCGCGTCTTTTGCCGACGACGCTTTGGCCGAAACCGCCTAGTCCACCGACGACATGCGGCGCACGCTGGGCGGCCGGGCTTCTGGAAGTGAATGCAGCGCCTAAATCACAATCGCTCGATGGGGCAGAACGGTCGATTGGCGCGTGAAGCGCTGCGTGCGTCCGGCTTTACATTTGCGCCGGTTTCTCCTTTCATTCATGTCGACGCGTCTCATCCACCGGGCGTGACCTGACAAGGAGAAGAGCATGGCAAAGAAGGCTCCCACCAAGGTCGCCGCCAGGAAGAGCCGCACGGCGGCGAAGAAGTCGTCCAGGACGCCGTCCGGCGATATCGAACGCATCAGGCGGCTGATTCGCGCCGAGGGCGAAGCGCTGCTCAAGCGCCCGAACGTGACGAGCGTCGGCATCGGCATGAAACAGGTCGGCGGCAAGACGACGAACGTGCCGTCGCTGCAGTTCACCGTCGAGCAGAAGATGTCTCCGGAAGCACTCGATGCAAACGCGATCCAGCCGCTGCCCGAATCCATCGAGTTCGAGGGACGGCGGATTCCGGTCGATGTCCTGCAGCGCAGCTATGTGCCGGCGTTCAAGGTGGTCGCGCTCGAAGCCAAGCCGGCGAGAAAGGCGCGGCAGGATACGATCCGCGGTGGACTCAGCGTCGGCCACATTCGTTCGACCGCCGGCACCATCGGGACCATCGTGCGCGACGCCGCTTCGGGCAGGCCGCTCATCCTCAGCAACTGGCATGTGCTCTGCGGCGCATCGGGCGCGCCCGGCGACGAGATCGTGCAGCCGGGTCCGTTCGACGACGACCGCGTCGCGCAGAATGTCGTCGGCAAGCTGGCGAGAAGCCACCTCGGCATCGCGGGCGACTGCGCGGTCGCCACCATCGAAAACCGGCAGTTCGATCCGAAGCTGCTCGAACTCGACACGGCGGTGGCGAATATCGGCAAAGCGGAAATCGGCGATCTCGTGGTCAAGAGCGGCCGGACCACGGGCGTCACGTTCGCCACGGTCACGCGGATCGAGGCGCTCTTCAAGATGACTTACGAGGGCGTCGGCGAGAAGGCGATCAGCGGTTTCGAACTGGAGCCCTCGCGCGCGCACCCGGCGCCGGACAACGAGATATCCAAGGGCGGCGATTCGGGTTCCGTATGGATGGCCGTCGATCCGAAAACCGGCAAGGTCACGGACACCATGCTCGGCCTGCATTTCGGCGGAGAAGCAGACGGCTCGGAGGGCGAATTCGCGCTTGCCTGCTATGCGAATTCGGTCTTCCAGAAACTGGAGATCGCGCCTTATACCGGCGAGCCGGCGCAGCAGGCGCTCGCGCGCGGGCGGCGGGCGCGCGACAGTGCACGGGACAGTGCGCTGCGCACCGGCTTCGATACGGGCTTCCTCGACTTTGCCGTGCCGAAACCTGCCTTTTTGAAAAAGGTCGAGGACGATCTGCGCGGCCTGGACGGACAGGACGCGATCGATTACTGCCACTTCACCGTGTGGCTCTCCGCGTCGAGAAAGCTGCCGCTCTGCTGCGCGTGGAACATCGACGGCGGCGCGAAGAAATCGCTCGACAGAAAGGGGCTGGACTTCGTCAAGGACGAACGGGACGGCCTCGACGCGTTTCAGATCGGGAATGAACTGTACGAACGCAACGACATCGACCGCGGCCATCTCGCGCGCCGCGACGACCTCGTATGGGGGAGCATGGAGGAAGCCCGGCAGGCGAATCAGGACAGTTTCTTCTTCACCAACATGACGCCGCAGCTTCGCACGTTCAATCAGTCGAAGCTGAGCGGAAAGTGGGGGCTGCTCGAGAACGCCGTGCTCGACGATGTCGTGCTGCGCAAACTGCGCGTCAGCCTGATCGGCGGCCCCGTGCTCGATCCCGGCGATGCCACTTACCGCGACGTGCAGATTCCCCGGCAATTCTGGAAAGCGGTCTTCTTCACCGACGACGAAGACGGTTCGAACAAAGCGCGCGCCTTTTTGCTGACGCAGAACGATCTGCTCAAGACGCTCAAGCCGGAAGCGCTCGAACTCGAGGAATTCCGCTGGTATCAGGTCCCGCTCGGCAAGATCGAAGCGCTGACGGGCATTCGCTTCGCAAGAGCGCTTCACGGCATCGACACGAAGTTTCCGGAGAGCGTGGCGGCTCAGGCGATTCTCATCGAGGGCGGCAACTTCTTCGGCTGACGCGCCGACGCACGCGCTTGCTTACCGGGCGGCATCGCTGGTCGGGATCGGCGTGAAGGTGCATCCGGGCGTCTCGGGATGTTCGCAGCATCGGCGCAGCGCGTCGAGCGAGGCCTGATTGGCTGCCATCCACTGCGCCTCGCTCATGTTGTTGTCCGTGGGCATCCAGTGGCTCATCGGATAAGTGTCGGCGAGCTTGTTGTTGCCCGGCGCGTGCGTTCCCGCCGAGAAGCCGAGATAGTGCTCGCAGCTCTTCTCGGTGCCGATCCGGTGACATCCCACGCAAGTGTTGCCCGGCGTGCTCATCGTCTTCAGACGATGCATCTGGAACGCAGGTCCGATGCTGGAATACTTGCCCCAGGGATCGGTCGGCACCTTGTCCCACACCTGTCCGATGAACGGACTCAGGACGAACGGCCCGGCATCGTGGCATGCGATGCAGCTTGTCGATTGCCTGGCGACTTCCCCGGGCGTCTTCCAGAACTCGACCGCCGCGCGCTTTTCGCCGGGCGGCGTCTTTTCGTGAGGCGGCGGCACGCGCGAGGCATCGAAGCCGCCGTCTCTGGCCGGCGGCTTCGATTGAAACCAGCAGGTCTTGCCGTTGCCGGTGTGATGCAGCACGACGACCACCTCATCGAAATACGTGCTTGCATGAGCGACTTGCGTGTTCCGGCGGCAATAGGCGGAGATCTGAGTCGCGCCGCGTGACAGATCGAGAATCCTGGCGCCGGGCATGCACTGCTGAATCAGATCCTTGTCGGGACGCAAGAGCGACGGCCTGTCGCAGCGCGACGGAAACGCATCGGCGGCGACCCGCTTTCCGTCGACGGTGATGGGTATTTCGGTGCCGCTCGCGCAATCGAACGGCGGAATTTCGCCGATTTCCCGGGCGCATTGCGCGCCGTATTCGAGGATCGTCTGTTCGTGCTTGTCGGCGAGCGCCGGAGCGGCCGCGCCCAGGCATAGCGCGCATAGCAAAAGCACGGCGTGCGCGAGTCTCATGATCCGGCTCCGCCCTTGAGTTGCGCCTGCGCGACCTTGCGGATCGCTTCCCTGTACTTGATGTACCCGGTGCAGCGGCAAAGGTTGCCGCCCACCCACGTGTCGATCGCCTCGTCGAGCCGGTCGGCGGGCAGGCCGTATTGCCTGAGGTGATCCAGCATCGCCGTGGCGGCCATCAGAAAGCCGGGCGTGCAATAGCCGCACTGGAACGCGAACGATTCGAGAAAGCTCTGCTGCAGGGCCGAAAGCCGGCTGCCTTGCGCGAGACTCTCGACCGTATAGACGTGCTGATTGGCAACGGTGCTGACGGTCGTCGCGCAGGCGAGGGTCTTTTCCATCAGCGCTTCGGGCCGGTAACGAAGGCCCACGGTGCAGGCCCGGCACACGCCGATGCCGCAGCAGACCTTGGTGCCGGTCAGGTCGAGGCGCTCGTGAAGATATTCGGCGAGGCTCATGTCGGCATCGTCGGCGCTCACCGTCACTTCTCGTCCGTTGACGTGCAGCTTGATCGCGGCGTCGCTCACGTCAGCGCCTCCCGAATCATTTCCGGCGTGACCGGGGTCTGCCTGAACCGTCGTCCTGTCGCCATTGCGAGGGCGTTGAGCAACGCAGGCGCGATGGGGCACATGACCGCTTCGCCGATTCCGCGTGCGTCGTGCCGCTGATCGTCGTCAGGCGGGTCGAGCGCGTAGAGCTCCTGATCGGGCACGTCCGGCATGCGCGTGATCCGATACCGGTCCAGATTCCATCTGCCGTTGCCCGGGCCGTCGGGTCCCGGAGGACATGCTTCGCTCAGCACGTTGCCGATGGCCATCGCGACCGCGCCGTGCGATTGTCCCTTGACGATGTCCGGGCAGATCAGGCGGCCGGCGCTCAAGGTGGTCACGACGCGCTCGACCTTCACGCGTCCCGTGGCGGCGGCCACCGACACGGACACGAGCGCCGCCGCCGGTGCATAGTTGGTTCGCCCATATCCGACGATGACTTCCTTCGGCTCGCGCAGGATGCCGTGCGACACGGCCTTCAGGGCGTTCACGCTCGTCCCCGTGGCGATGAAGTCGCAGTCCATCAGGTGTACGCCCGATCTGAAGACATAGTTGCTCTTCCAGAAATCGCCGGCATAGGTGACATGGGCCGCGGCGACGGTGTCCCATTGCTTGCGGTTGATTTCGTCGAGCAGCCTGGACCAGCCGAGCGTCGGATGCCCCGCGGCGGTGAGGTTGCCGTCGACCCATTTCACGTCCCGGCGTTCGATCTTCTGGTCGCCCCAGATGCTTCGGGCCGCCGGCAAAATGCTGTGGAGCATCAGCGTCAACGCCGCGCGGTCGACGGCCTGATAGTGATGAAACGCGCCCAGGCACGCGCTCGACGACCCGAACGGACCGGACAGTCCTTTCGCATCGGAAAACTTGCCCCACTTGCCGAGATCGGCGGCCTTGAAGCCTTCGATTGCAAAGAAGACTTCCGCATCGCTCATCGTGATCTGCTGCGCATTCCGGCCGAGATAGCGGGCCGGCGCGAGCGCGAGCGTGGTGGCAGCGCCGTTGCCCATGTCGGTGTAATGCGTCAGCACGCGCAAGCCCGTGCCCGGGCCGATCTCCACCATCGCGAACACGCCGTCCTTCGCCGTTCCATAGGCCTGATTGGACATCGCCAGCCCGACGCCGTAGCGCAACTTGCTTTTCGCGCGCTCGGCGCGCGTGCGCGCTCTTCCGGTCCATAAGGGATGCGATTCCAGCCGGTTCAGATGCTGATTCAATTGCAGATCGAAAAGAATCTTTCCGCCCGTGATGGTCTTGCTGTCGGGCGCACCCAGCAGATTCATGCGCCGGATCTCGAACGGAGACTTTCCGAGCGCGCGCGCCGCTTCGTCGAGCAACGTTTCGATGGCCATGAAGGCTTGCGGGCCGCCGAAGCCACGTTGAGAACCGCCATAGAATTCCGGCGAGAAAAAGGTGACGCCTTCGGCGCTCGCGCGCGGAATGTCATAGCAGCTCATCGCGCTCATGGCCGCGAGATCGCCGACGGCGCCCGTGAGGTTTTGCCTGCCGCCGGCATTGAAGAGAAACTTGCCGGCGAGCGCCTGAATCTTGCCGCGCCGATCGAGCCAGATCGATTCTTCGAATCGCGTTTCGCAGCGCTTCAGGCCGACCTGAAACTGTTCGTATCGCGACATCTGCCAGCGCAAGGGCGCTTTGGCAAATCGCGCCGCCAGCCCGAGATAGCTCGGAAAGTACGACTTGTCGCGCCCGCCGAAGCCGCCGCCGGGATAGCACGCAATGATATTGACATGGCTTATCCGGAGGTCGCTGGGCTTGAACAGATCGGCGACGTTCGCTCCGTCGTCGTGTGGCGATTGCGTACCCAGAACCATTCGAAGGACTTGCGTTTGCGGATTGAACCACGCGAGCCCCGACTCCGGTTCCATGAACATCGGGTCCATCGCGGGTGTCTGGAAGATGCGCCCGTCCGCGGTTCCGAATTCGCGCCAGGCACCTCGCCGGACGTTATCGGCCGTCAGGATGGCGATCCGATCGCGTTCCCGCCGGCAAAGCTCCTTGAAGTCGGGCGTGGGATTGCCTTCGCTATTCGGCTTCATGTTCGTGTTCCAGAATCCACGCTCGTCATTGCGGACATAGATCTTTTCCTGGCTGAAGGTATCGGCATCGAACGAAGCGTGAGGTTTCGGGTCTGCCATGCCCGGCGCGCCGTACTGAATGACGGCGGGATTGAAATCGAGGATCTTCCTGGCGCGGCGATAGATATCGAAGTTCTCGAAGATCAGCAGCGCAACCGGTTGCCCATAACAGCCTGCCGGATGCCCCCGTCGGGCCAGCAGCTCGAAACTTGCGCGGTTGTCGGGATTGCGGTCGAGCGACATCGGGATCTGGTGTTGCGCGAGCGTGTCGCTGCTAATGACAGTGACCGGCTGCAGCGCGCCCGGCAACATGCTCAGATCGAAATCCACCACGACCTGATCGATGCGGTCGCATCGAAGCGCGTATAGCCAGTTTTCCTGCCTGGGCCAGCCTTCGAAATCGGCTGCCTTGAAATCGCGGGCGTAGACCTTCGCGCCCGTTACCTTGCTCACGCCCTCGATTCGCCAGCGTGCTTTTCCGGGTTCGGGCGCCCAGTCCGGTGTTGCGCCGTGCATGGCCGGATTGTCTGTGCCGGCCGCCGCAATGGCCGGATTCGAGCCGCTGTCGAGATCGCGCGTCGCGCAACCGGTCAACAGAGACGAGATGCCGCTGACCGTGACCGTAGCGGCGCTTCCACCGACGGCCTTGAGGAAGGTTCGGCGTGTAACAGGACATTGACCAGCCATGCTGCCCTCGACTTATGGTTATTCGCAACCGCAAGGATCTGCCTGCGCGATTCCCGCTCGCGCAGCGGCGGCTTCAACTCCTTTTCTCAAGACGAGCAAAAACGCACCGTTTTGAAACCAGTCGGCGATGTCCGCCCTTCTCAGTCGTGGCGCAGCGCGAAAAATGCATGGTGATCGGCTAGTTATGAAACTAGGCGATCGCGAGTCTCTAAACAAGTACTGAATGCAGCGGCTGTTCGTGCTCCGTTAGCGATCCTCTATGCCAGAAGCGATTGATCGAATCGAAGCGGACGATCGTAACAGCCGTATTCACCGTTTCATCCATGCTTATGGAGGCATCCTCAAGGAGGGCTGTGCCGCCCCTTTCCCTGTGGGATAACTGCCGTATCGAGCAGCTTCGGCTGCCGATTGTTTCGAAACGGAAGGGGTTTCCGCCTCCCGGTCTCATCACGCCGCCCCCGGGCGCCACGCGCACAACGATCCGAACTACAACGAGCACGTAGCCGCCCGAACCTGCGCCGCGCCTCGGACCCACGCATCCCCTCGTCATGCCCGGCCGTGCCTTCGGGGACGGTCGACTGGACTCATATCAATGCGGTCGGAGGGTGTATGCGTATCCAAGAAAGACAACAGGCGGCGACTCGGGGAATGCCGGTCTCGTCGTCCGGACATCGCGCGAAGAAGCGGCTTTGCGATTCCAATCGATTCGAGTTTTTATTCCTGTTTGTGTTGGCTGTCCTGATCGGATCGGTCCATACCATCGCGCACGCCGACGCTTCCAGGCCGCAGGCGGACTGGGCGCGTTTTCGCGCCGTGTATCCGTTCAACATGCAGGCCATCGCGATATCGCGGCCCGATGCGCAGGGTCATCGCACGCTCGTGATTTCCGAGCCGCCGGCGAGCGTCACGGTCGATGACCTGCGCAATCTCTCGCCGCTGATGAGCCAGATCGCGGTGAAGTCATCGCGCATCGGCTTCGACGGGCGTCTGTCGGACGCCGTCGTCGATCTTCCGCCGGCTTCGCAGGCCGATGTCGATTCGCTGGTGGCGTCGCTGTCGTCGCTGCTGTACGGCACGTCGTACAAGGCCTATGCGTTGCCGATCACCGACAATGCGCCGGTCGCGCACCTCGCCGGACTGGACGTCAGCCTCACGTCGAATCAGATCTGGCGCTGGCTCGTCGGCGACAACGCCGAGCGGGACGACGGCCCATGGACGCTCGAAAGCGGCGCGAAGGTCGCGCTGACGCTGCTGATCGGCGGCGCGCTCTGCTACGTGCTGCTGCGTCGTCGCCGCTTCGGGATGACGCTGATCGTCATGTTCGTCGGTGCATCGATCGTGGCGAACGCGTGGCCCGAGCGCGGCATCGAGCCGTCCGCCGGCGTGCTGCGCTTTCAGCCGCTGCAGGGCGGGGCGCCCGTCACGTTGCGCCGCATTCTCGAACGCGGCGCGCCGGGCGTGTATGCGTCGGCGGAGCGCGGGCTGGTCGTCTGGTGCGTCGCGCGCGATGCCGATCTTGGCAAGATGCGCGCGCAGGCGCGCGAGTTCGTGCTGGACGCGGATCTCGTGCTGGGCGGCGTCGGCTTCGGCGACCATGTGGCGATCATCGGACGCGAACGGATGAACAGTGTCGACGCGCTGCCGCCGTTGCGAGTGGAAACGGTGATGCTGCTCGCATCGGCGAACCGGAACGAGCTCGCGCAGAGCTATGAGCGCAAGTTCGCCTTCGCCGGTCGCGTCGACAACAAGCGCAAGCTCGACTGGGCGCCGATCTATCTGAGCGATCAACTCATCGACACCGAATATGGCAGCCTGCTCAACGTGACCGATCAGATGCTCAAGTCCTGGTCGCTGGGCGGCTCCGTGCGCTATGTCAACTTCAAGTATGCCGATCCGGCTTCCATTTCTCCGTCCACGCCGGTGCTCACGAAGACCGTGAAAGACGGCGGCTCGGTCACGTTCAACTGGAACACGAAGGGCGCCGGCTACGCGATCGATCGCGGCGGCTTCGACGTATATGCGCTGCATCGCACGGGCGCGCTGCCGATCGACTATCTCTCGCGCGACGCGCAGAACGTGCGCGATGCGGAGGATGCCGCGTACGACTGGTTCGGCACGCTGGGCGACGCGAATCTCGCGCGGGTGGTCGAATATGCGGCGCTGTATCAGTTGTTCGTGCATTTCGACATTCGCGCAAGCGCCGCGGCCGCGCCGCATGCGCCTCGCTTCAACCGCTTTCACGATGCGACCGGCCGCATGATCGAGAAGCTCGCGGCGCTCGATTTCTCCATGCGCGCGGGCGACGAAAAACAACCCGGCATCGCCGACTTCATCAGAAGGGCGCAGACCACGCAGAGCGCGCTGCGCACCTATCTGCAGAACGCCACGGACGCGCAACGCGACGCGTTGATCGATGCTGTCGCGGACCCCGTCGCGTTTCGCCTCGCGGTGTTCAAGGACGACGAACCGTCGCAGAAGATGGCCGGGCTCGCATCCAGGATTTCCGAGCTGATACAGGTCGTGATGCTCGACAGCGACGCCCGCTCGTCGGTGGCCGAAGCGTATATCGGCGACTGGAACAAGCGGCCCGACAAAGGATGGATCCGCACGCCGTCGGTGGTTTTTTCATCGGCCAGGATGCTGGGCAGCGACGTCACCGGAGGTCACAACCTGTCGGCCACGGTGCTCGAATACCGCGCGGGTTCGAATGTGCCGCGCGGCACGCTCCAGTTCGTCGAAAAAGACGGCCGCACGGTCGCGCTGTACAACGAGGCCGACCACGACGGCTTGCCCGAAGTCGAGCGCATTCTCGGCCGCGACCTCGGCAACCGCGATCCGAACCTGATCCAGCGAGACATCGAAAGCGCGTTCAAGCGCGCCGGCGCCGACACGCGCAATCTGAACGAAACGCTGCATCTGCCGAGCGCTGCGCTGGGCAATGGCGGACGTGGAATGGGCGGAGGCAGCGTGCCGCCGGGCGGTTATAGCTCCGGCTGGAGCTTCGCCGCGCAGCCCGGCGGCAGCACGGACGGCCATCTGCTCGCCGCGTTCGCGACCACGCGCGACGCGACTCAGTTGAAGGTGCCGTTCGTGATCGCGCGCGACGGGAAGATGCAGTTCTCCCTGCTCGGGCCGGACGGAGCGTATGTGCAGGCGAGCAATCCGCCGGCGGCCGTCGATGCGCTGCGTACGCTCGCCTCGCAACATCCCGACGGCATGATCCGCGTGCATTTTCAGGGCATGGATGAACGTTCGGCACGCTCGCTGCTGAACTCGGCCAAGCTGCAGGATCCGGCCGCAACGGAAGTGCGCCTGATCGCCACCACCGATGGCACGATGAAGCCCGCGTCCATAGAAGCCGTGCTGAACACGCGCTACGAGTGGAAGGCCGTGTCCGCCGTGCGTATCTCGCAGCCTTTCGAAGAAGCGGGGCGCGTGGCGGTCGACGTCGATCTCGCGATTCCGGCGGTGGCGAAGGAAGCGTCGATTATCGTGCGCATCCGTCTCTACTTCACCAATCTGAGGGACGCCGCGCTGGTCAAGCTGGAATCCATCAAGACGATGCTCGCGAATCTCGACAGCCCCGACATGATGTACGCGGCGTGGAAGCTGAAACAGGACCTGCATCAGGCCTACGGCTCGTTCGACGATCTGTCCATTCACATCATCGACAAGCAGAACAAGGACTTTTATCTGGTGAACCGTCCTTCCGGGGAGGCGTGCGATGAAGACGATCGTCTCGCCTAGCGACTGCGCCGTCGCCATCGGCGTGCCGCTGACGCGCGAGCGCTTCGTGCAGCGTTTCGATGCCGCGGAAGAGGGGAGTTTCATCTTCGAGTATCTGCAAAGCGGGCGCGCGCCCGAACGCGACGCGCACGCCGCGTGGAATCGCTGGAGCGATACGGCCGGCCAGATGGAACGTGCGCTGAAGCAGGTCGAGCGCAAGGGCGTGACGGTGCGGCGCGATGCGTCTTTGCAGGATCTTCTCGCGCTGATCGAACGCTTCGAAGTGGTCACGGTCGTTTCGCACTGGCGCAGCGCCATTTTCCGCCGCGCCGATCTGCCCGACCCGCAGGCCGTCGATATCGCGCTCGCGGATCCCGGCCATGCGCTGCACCGCGCGGTGATGGCGTCGACGAACGCGCCGCCGCGCGGCGACGACCGTCTCGCCGTCCTGAACCGGGCGCTGTTCGCCGATACGCGTGACGTGCCGCTCGCGCGGCCGCATCAGGCGCCGCCCGGCAGGCTGAGCGAGTTGCAGTCGCGCTGGCACGAACGGCGTCTGCAACTCGAAGCATGCGGGCCGGGCCTGTTCAGAGGCGGCGCGTCGATCGAATTTGCCGAGGGGCTGCAAACGGTGGAAACGATCGTCGCCGGCATTCCGAAGTCGTATGACCGGCTGCTCGATCTCACCGTCTGTACTTGCGTGCTGCTGGCCACGCGCATCAAGCAACAGGCGCCCGCATGCCACGTCGCGTGCAACGAGCAACTCACTTATCCGCTGCCGCGCATGCTGATGTACCGGTATGTCGTGGACTGGCTGTCAAAACATCCGGGCGCATTCGAAGACGCTGTCTTCAAGGTGCGCGCGCGCATTCAGAGCGAGGTCGATCATGAAAGAAATAAGGCGATTGCTGGACCGCTTTTTGGGCAGCGCACACTTCGGTGAAGACCCGGTGTCCGTGCCGGGCATGCCGCACGATCCGTCGGCCGACGAGGAGCGGCGGCGCGAACGCCGCGCGGCGCAGGAACGCCTCGTCGCCGATCTCGCGGTCGTTCAGTCGCGCAGCGACAAGTACTTCCACATGTGCATCGGGATGACGGTGGTTCTGTTCGTCGGCGGCTGTGTGCTGGTGTTCGCACACCGCGACAACGTCGCCGCCATCACGGCCTTGTTCACCGCGACAGGCGTTTCGCTGACCGCGCTTGCTTCGCTGATGTTCAAGTTCTGGCGAGGCAAGCTGTTCTCGGGGACGATCCTCGTGCTGGTGCGTAACCTGCCGCCGGAAGATCTGAGCGAGGTCATCGGCGTGTTTGCGGGGCGACTCGCGGACGTCGGGTGACCGGATGGGGCGCGCCGGCTTTCATCGCGCGTCGAAGAAAGTCGATGGCGGGAAGCCGGCGCAATGCGCGATCGTACGGCAGGTTCGACCTGCCGTGACGAAGTGAACTGCGATCGTTCGCCGGCCCGCGTCATGGTACATACGACGCGGGCTTCCGAACGGATCGCATCACGCTCACATGCCGACGTAACCCACCGGCTTCGTCGTGTTGCTCTTCGCGACGGTCGCGTTCGTCGACACCACATATTGCGGCGTTTCCGTCAGCGTCAGCGTCACCGAGCCGTTCGTGTACGGCACGCTCGATGCGTTGCCCATTGCGTCGATCAGTTGCACCGTGCCGCTAGTGCCGGCCGCATCGACCTTGAGCGTGTAGCGCACGTTGTAGGTGGAGCTGAACTTGCCGTTCGACGCGGGCCACACGTCGTTCTCGTGCGTCCACAGCGCGGTGATGACGCGGCCGCCGTTCAACTGCTGGAAGCCGTACGCATAGACGCCGACGGGCGTGTTGTTCACGGGACCGAGCGTCGTCGTGCCGTCGAGGATGCGCGTCATCGCGGCGATTTGCATCGCGGCGGGCTTCGGCGCGATGTTCGTCGCGTCGAGCGAGCCTTGCGCGTGGTCGAGGTCGAAGAACGTGCCGAAGCCGATCTCGTCCGGATAGTCCGGGCCGTAGAACACGTACGTCTGATCCGCGCCTTCGCCCAGCAGGATGATGTGCGTGCGCGCAACGACCGCACCCTGCGCGAACAGGATATTCGGCGTCGGGTAATTCGCGCCGTAGCTCGCGCCCAGGTCGTAGCTGATGCCCGTTTCCGTGACGAACAGCTTCATGTTCGGCTTGTACTCCTGCTGCATTTCCGCGCGCAGGCCACGCATCTGGTTGAACAGCGCGAGCGACGGATTCGCGCCGTTGTTCAGGGTGTAACGACGCTCCGGCGGATGCGACGGCGACGAGCCTTCATCGTCGTAGTAGCCGTGCGTCGTGACGCCATCCAGGTATTGCGCGAAGCCGAGCGGCGCGAGCGCGTTCAGGCGATACGTCGTGTGCAGCGGGAACGACTCGGCCGGGCCCATGACCACCGCGTGCGGGTCCGTCGAATGCAGGCCGTTATACGCGTGCTGATAAAGCGCGACGAGATTGCGGTCCGTGTCCTTCCACAACACTTCCGGTTCCCAGGTCACCTGGTAATAGTTGCCCGACATCGTCGGATAGTATTTCGCGCGAATCGACTCCGTTTCCTGGCCGAGGCGCGCCATGTAGTTCTGGAAGTAGTCGAGGTCGTTCGGGATATAGGCGCGGTCGGGGAGCAGGCCGTGCGTGCTCGCGCCGACAGGCATGCCGTCCAGACGCAACAGACGCATCACCTTGCCCGACTTGTAGAACGGATCGAGATTGTCCGCCGATGCAACGAACTCGAAGCGCTCGGTCTGCTCCATCATCGCCATCGAACGATCGTCGATCGTCCACGAGATGCCGAGCGCGGACAGCCCCGGGCTCCAGCCGTTGAAGCCCTGCATCCCGAAACGATGCTGGTCCTGCTTCTTGAACTGGACGGCCGGAACCGCAGCGGAGAGATCCGGAATCACGCCGAAACTGGCGAAGCCCGCCGGGCGCGTGCCCGAAGCACTCACCTTGCCGCCCGCGGTGGCGAGCGTCGCGGAAACCTGAAAATAGCCGGCGAGCGTCGATGTGCACGCGAGCGTGCTCGTCGTCGCACCGGCGGGCACCGCGAAGTTGCCGCTCGCGACTGTATTGCCGAGCACGTCGGCGATGGTCCATGTGAGCTTGTCGGCGCTGCGCGCGCGCGTGGTGATCGCGACGTTGACCTTCGCATTGATCGGGTACATGCGCGTGCCGTCGGAGTTCGGTGTATCGACGGTGATCAGGCCGCTGCCCGAGGACCCGGCCGCGGTCGTGGGCGCCGCGCAGGTCATCTGACGCGCCGCCGCTGCCTTGGCGGTGGCCTGCGCGGTCGCGTCCGCGCCGGAGGCTGCCGCGGAGGTCGCGGAAGCAGAGGTATCACCATCGTTGCCGCCGCCGCAACCGGCGAGCGCGAGAATCAGGGTCGAAAGATAAAGGGAGTGCTTTTTCATTAAGTCTTACTTCAATTACGGAGCGGTCTTCCAGACGCTCAGCGACGCCATGTATTCCATTCGGGGGCGACTCAGGCAACGGACAGGCGAGCGAGCGCGCACGAATGCGCTCCCGCTGGCTGCCGGCGCTGGGAGTCAGGACAAATGGGCTCGGAGAAACGACGGGGAGTCACCCGGAACACCGGGTGTCCAGTGGAAGGGGCAAGACATCATTCTTCGGTGGATTGCCTCTACGTCGGACGAATGATGCTTGAATGAGACTTAAAATCCCGTTACCTTTCGTAATATGATGAAACAGCCGGTAACGTCTGATGATTGAATTTGCAGTCCGACAGGACCGGCGACGCGGGATGAAAACGCCGCGTTAGCGCGCTTCCCCCGAAGCACGCTCCTGCCCGGGCGTCTTCGCAAAGAACTGCTTGTAGCAGCGCCCGAGATGCGATGCGCTCGCGAAGCCGCATTGCATCGCGACATCGAGCAGCGACAGCGACGATTCGCGAATCAGCTTCTGCGCCGCCTTGAGGCGCAGTTCGAGATAGAACTGCGACGGCCGGACATTGAAGTGTTTGATCCACATGCGTTCGAACGTACGGGGGGAAATGCCCGCCAGCGAGGCGATCGTCTTCATCGGGATCGGACGCTCGATATTCTGTTCCATCAGCGTCACGGCATGCACGATGCGCCTGTCCTCCACGCCATAGCGCCATTGAATCGCCATCTTCTGGCTTTCCTGCGCGGTGCGCATGCGCGTATGGATGAACTGGTCGGCCACTTCCGCGGCCAGTTGGTGACCGTGCTGGCGCGCGATCAGGTCGAGCATCATGTCGATGGCGGCCGTGCCGCCGCTGCATGTCATGCGGTCGCCTTCGATGCAGTAGAGATCGCGGCTCACGTCCAGCGACGGAAATTCGTCGGCGAGTTCCTTGAGCGCTTCCCAGTGGATCGTGCAGCGGCGCTTGTCGAGCAGGCCCGCGCGCGCGAGGATCATCGTGCCGAGGCTGATGCCGCCCAGTGTCGATCCCTTCGCGGCATAGCGGCGCAGAAACTCGAAGACCTGCGCATTGCGATAATTCGCCACGCCGATGCTCGCCACCACGAACACATGACTCAATTCCGGCGATGACGTGATCGCGAAGTCGGGCAGCAGCGCGAAGCCCGAGCTGGACGAAACCGGCTCGCCGTCCGCGCTGATCAGATGCCAGCTATACAGTTCCTTGCCGCTCACGCGATTGGCCGCGCGCAGCGGCTCGGTGACGGAGCTGAGCGCCATCATCGAGAAATGCGGAACCAGGAAGAAGCCCATGCGCTGGGGCTTGAGCGCCGCCTGCGCAGCGACAGTCGCCGGCGCGCGCCCCGAACCGGCAGCGCGTGCGATAGGCGGAATGTCGTTCGCGTTCATGCGTCAGGCCGGGCGCGGGCGCGTCAGCACGAGATCGAGCAGGGGCGTCGCGCTGACGTCGTGCGAATCGAGCACGTCGATGGCATGCTCCAGTTCGCGCGCCGACGCACCGAAGGTACTGCGGAATCCGGCGCGGATCGCTTCGGCGCCGAGCGGGCGATCGGGGTCGCCCAGCGCCTCTGTGGGACCGGAATCGAAACGCCGGCCGTCGAATAGTTCGATGCTCATCTCGGCGATGCGCTCGTTCGGAAACCGCGAAGTGTACGCCGCGTGCTCTTCGGTCTGGATGAGATGACTCAGGCGCAGCACTTCGTCGTCACGCAGCGCGTCGCCATGCAGCGCGTCGAAGCGTACCGCGCCGTGCTTCAGTGCCGCCGCGACCGGGAAGAGCAGGCTGTACTGCGCCGCCTCGGTGGTCGCCGGCGCGGCGTGCGCGAGACGCGTCGCATGATGGAACGTGCGCACCTTCACCGCGCGGATCTGCGCGCTCGTGAAGCCGTGTCTCGACCTGAGCGCGAGCGCCGCATCGATGGCGGGATGCGCCCAGCGGCAGACTGGCTGTGGCTTGAAGTATTGCTCCATGATGCACCAGCGTTCGCCGGGATCGTTCCAGAGGCTGCGAGTTTGTTCCTGTTCGATGGTCAGGGCCGGCGCACCCGTGAAGCCGCGCTGCGCCAGAAAGGCCGCCGACAGCCCCGCCATGCAGCCCCAGCCGGAGCCGTCCTTCACCATGGTCGGATGATCGATGCAGCGCATCATCTGGCTGCGCGGCCCGTGATACTCGGCGATGCCGAGCGCCTCGCGCGTCTGCCGCATGTCGAGCGAGAGGACGCGCGCCGCGAGTGCCGCCGCAGCCAGGGCATTCCATGCTCCCGACGTATGATAATCGCAGGCGCTCGCGTGCAGCGCAATGCCCGCGCGCGTGCCGAACTCATATCCGAGCACGACGCACGCGAGGAACTCGCGGCCGCTCATGTGCTGCCGCGCGTCGGCGAGCGCGAGCAGCGCGGGCAGCACGGTCACGCCGACATGGCCTTTGGTCTGCGCGTGGCCGTCGTGGCCGTCGCAACTGTCGATGGTCATCGCGCCCGCGAGACCGGCGCCGGGCGGGCTGGCGAGGCGGCCATCGAAGAGCATGCGCGAGCGCAACGTGCCGGGCGCGAAGAACTCGGCGGCATGATCGCGCGCGATAGCCGACAACGCTGTCTGCGTGCCCGCGAGCGCGACGCGAAGCAGATCGAGCACGCACAGCTTCGCCTGTTCGACGACCGTCGGCGGCAGCGCGTCGAAGGTCAGCTCATGAATGAACGCGATAGCGGATGTGCCCATCCGTCACGCTCCCTTGTAGACCGGCGCGCGGCGCTCGAACGTCGCGGCGATCGCCTCGCGATGATCCGCCGTGCGATGCGCGATGCCCTGAAACGCCGCCGACATCTCCAGCAGGCTCGGCAGGTCCATCCGCTGTCCTTCGCGCACGAGACGCTTGGACATGCGCAGGATGTCAGGCGGATTGCCGGCGATGTCGCGCGCGAGCGTGAGGGCGGTCTCCATCAATTGCGCATCGGGCACGACGCGCGACACGAGTCCCCATTCCTCGGCGCGCCGCGCATCGATCGCCCGGGCGGTGAAGATCATCTCGTTCGCGCGCGACAGACCGATTGCGCGCGGCAGCAGCCATGCGCCGCCATCGCCGGGGATGATCCCGACCTTCGCGAAACTTTCCGCGAAAAGCGCGCTTTCTCCGGCGATGCGGATATCGCACATCAGCGCGAGATCGCAGCCGGCGCCGTGCGCGGGACCGTTGACGGCCGCGATGCACGGCACGTCGAGTTCATGAAACGCGCGCGGGATGCGCTGGATGCCGCGCCGATAGTTCTCGCGGATCTGCGCGGAGTTGCCGGAAAACGTGCCGACGTCGTCGCGCATGTGCTTGATGTTGCCGCCGGACGAGAAGGCCGGGCCCGCGCCGGTCAGCACGATGGCGCGCACGGACATGTCGCCTTGCGCGCGCTCGAGGCAGGCGACGATCGCGTCGACCATATCCATCTCGGTGATGACGTTGCGGGTTTCGGGGCGGTTCAGCGTCATCGTGACGATGTGGCCGTCCTGTTCGTACAGTACGGGGTCGCTCATTGGTGGGCTCCTGCAAGCATGCTTTGATAAACGGCTCCGGCGAGTTCGTGACGCAGCACCTTGCCGCTCGGGTTCAGCGGCAGCTTCTCGACGAAGAAAATTTTCTTGGGGCGCTTGTAGGGCGCGAGGTCGTCGCCTGATTTGCAGAAAGCGGCGACATCCTCCTCGGTCAGCGTTGCGACGCTGCGCACGATGAACGCGGTCACCGCTTGCCCCCACTTTTCGTCGGGCACGCCGATCACCGCGGCCTCCTGCACACCGGGACAGTGATACAGCACTTCCTCGATCTCGCGCGGATAGATGTTCTCGCCGCCCGACACGATCATGTCGTCCGCGCGGCCCTGGAAGTGGAAGTAGCCCGCTTCGTCGACGCTGAAGAGGTCGCCGGTGTAAAGCCAGCCCGACTTGAACTTCTTGTCCGTTTCGACCGGATTGTTCCAGTAACCCGCTGCGAGTTGCGGCCCTTTCACGATCAACTGTCCGACCTCGCCCGGCGCGACCGTTTCATGCGGACCGATCACGCGCTCGGGATCGTTGCGGATCACGCGGCACGTGCTGATGAGCGTGGGCTTGCCGCACGAGCCGAGATACGTGAGCGCGTCGCGTGGATGCAGCAGCAGCGTGAGGCTCGCTTCGGTCATGCCGTAGCCGTTGAAGATGCTCGGGCAGAACTCGTCGATCACGCGCTGCATGGTTCTGGCGGGAATCGCCGCGCCGCCGGTCGTGATCATGCGCAGGCTGTGCGTGTCGATCGAGGCGAAGTCGGGATGAAACAGCATGTCCTGAATCTGCGTCGGCACCGCGAACAGCGTCGTGATCGCGTAGTGCGCAATCGCCTGCAGTGTCGCGAGCGGTTCATAGCGCGGCAGGATCACGTTGTGCGCGCCGACCATCATGTGCGGCACGAAATACGCCTGCATGCCGCCGACGTGATAGAGCGGCGCGATATGCAAGGCCGCGTCCGTGCTCGTCAGGCTGTACTCCATCACGCAGTTCGTCGCGATGGCGACATCGTTGCCGTGCGTGTGGATCGCGCCTTTCGGGCGGCCCGTGGTGCCGGACGTATAGACCAGCGCCGAGACATCGTCTGGTCCGAGACGCGGCAAAGGCGCATCCAGCGCACCCGCACCCTCGATGATCGCGTCGAGCGAATGGTGATGCGACGGCGACGCCGCGCCCTGGTTCACGCACACGTACGTGCGCAGATCGGGCACCGACTGCTCGATCTTCGTGATCACCGGCAACATCGAGTCGTCATAGATCAGCGCGCGCGCACCCGCGTCGCGCAGAATGAAGGCGGCTTCGTTCGCGGAGAGACGGAAGTTCATCGGCACCGCGATCGCGCCGAGCAACTGGCACGCCATATAGGCGGTCGGCGTCGCATCGGAGGTCTTCTGCAGGATGGCGACGCGGTCCATCTGGCGCACGCCGAGATCGAACAGCGCCTGTGCGAGACGGCGCACGCGCGTGCTCCATTGCGCATAGGTGAGCGAGACAGCGCCGCAGGTCAGCGCGGGTCGGTCCGGATATCTGGCGACCGTGTTTTCGAAAAGCGACGTGATCGTGAGCATGATGCGTGGTGGTGCTCTCTAGAGGGTGATCCGGATATCGGGAAGATCGCGGCCCGCGATCAGATACTTGGCGACTTCCGACGTGCCGCCGACGATGGTCAGCGCGCGGGCGTCGCGATAGAGCTGCTCCGCGCGGCCGTATTCCTTGGTGATGCCGTCGCCGCCGAGAATCTGCACGGTTTCGTTGGCGCAATAGTTGGCGGTTTCGGTGGCGACGAGCTTGGCCATCGCGGCTTCCTTCATCAGCGCCTTGCCGTCCACGCCTGCGTCGTACATCTTGGTGGCGCGATAGGTGATGAGTTCCGATGCGTCGATACGCCAGCTCATCTGCGCGATCTTGTCCCAGATGAGCTGCTTGCAACCCAACGGTTCGCCAAAGGATTTACGCGTTTGCGCGTGCGCCGCGGCGATATCGAACGCGCTGCGTGCCACGCCCAGACCCGAGCCGCCGAGAATCGCGCGCTCGAAGTTGAACATGCCGCGCATGATGCGAAAGCCGCCGCCTTTTTCACCGAGCAGATGATCCGCCGGCACACGGCAGTCCTCGAACTTCACTTCGCCGACGATGCAGCCGCGCCGGCCCATGAACGTATAGTTGCGCGGGAAACTGATTCCCTTCGCCTTCTTCGGCACCGCGACCGCGGTCATGCCGTCGCCGGTGAGTCCGTAGACGATGTAGACGTCGGCGACGGACGCGTTCGAGATATAGCGCTTGAAGCCGTTGATGACCCATTCGTTGCGCGCTTCATCGAAATCGATGCGCGTCTCCATGCCCGCCGAATCGCTGCCGACATTCGGCTCGGTCACGCAGATCGCGCCGATCGCCGTGCCTTCGAGGATCGGCGACAGATAGGTGTCGCGCAGACGCGCGCTCGCATGACGATGCAGCGGATATGCGCAGGACAGCGCCGTCGCGATGGTCGTCTCGAACGCGTAGTTGATGTAGGACGCTTCTTCGGAAAGGATCGTCGCGTGTGTGAGGCCCGGATGCGTCAGCGCGCCCCGATAGAGATCGGGGAACATCAGCTTCAGATAGCCCGCCGCGCCGAGCGCGCGCACGACATGCCTGACCGCGTCCCAGTCCTGACGGTCTTCGATATCGGCGGCGCGCGGCGCGAGCTCGCGCTGCAGGAAATCGCGGACTTCGGCGCGAAAGGCGCGGTCAGCGTCGTTGAGGAGATAATCACGCATGGTTGTCGGTCGTGAAGGTTCGGGTGCGTTGTGCATAGATGCGCGCATCGCGCACGGTGGGCAGAAGAAAACGCGCGCGGCGGACTGCTTCGTAATCCAGCTCGCCGACGACGAGACATTCGTCCTCGCCTTCTGCCTGCGCGATCGTCTTGCCGAAGGGATCGAGAATGCGCGAGCCGCCCCAGAAGGTCATCATTCCCTCGGTGCCGACGCGGTTCGCCATCACGATCGCGACACCGTAGGTGAGTGCGTAGAAGCGCAGGTTCAGGTCCCAGCCAGAAGGATTGTCGAAGCCTTCGCCCACTGCTTCGCGCGCCGAGCTGATCGGCGCGGCCAGCAGCGTGACGCCGTCGCACAGCAGGTCGTGTACGAGCGCGGGATTCCACAGGTCGTTGCAGATGGGCGTCGCGACACGCCAGTCGCCGTCGATCGCGTAGCCGCCGGGCTTCGTGCCTGCCGCGAAGTAAAGACCGTCGCGCAGCTTGCCGTAGGTGGCGAGCATCGTCTTGCGATTCACGTGCACCAGCTTGCCGTTCGCGACCGTCGCCTGGCTGTTGTAGAACTGTCCGCCCGGCGCTTCCTCGATGAAGCCGAAAGACACTTGCATGCCCGCGCTCGCCTCGGCGAGCTGGCCGATGGCGGCGTCGTCGCGCGTCATCGCGAGACGCAGCGCGTCCTTGCCGCCGCTATGGCCGTGCAGCGAGAGCTCGGGGAAGACGAGCAGGCGCACGCCGCGCTTCTTCGCATCGGCGATGTGATCGAGATGCCGCGCGAGATTCGCGTGCATGTCGCCGTATGCGGTATCGGTCTGTGCGGCGGCCACTTTGATCGTGGTCATGAGGTCGGTCCTTGGGTTTTGCCGAGGCGCGGGTCAGATCAGCCCGGACTCTTTCAGGAACTGGTTCGCGACATCGGAGAAGGATTTCTTCTGCACGTCGACGCTGGCGTTGAGGCGCGCCATCGTCGATGCATCGAGCTTCGCCGACAGCGCGTTGAGCAGCGGCCCGAGGTTCGGATTCGCATCGAGCGTCGCCTTGCGGATGACCGGCGTCAGCGCATAAGAAGGGAAATAGCCCTTGTCGTCCTTGAGCAGCACGAAGTTGAACGCGGGCACGCGGCCATCGGTGGCGAACACGAGCGCGATGTTCACCTGGCGATCCTTCAGCGCCTGATACGTGAGGCCCGTATCCATGCGCTTCACGTCGCCCTGGCTGAACTCGAAACCGTATTGCTTCATCAGCGGGCGCAAGCCGTCGGGGCGCGCATAGAACTCCGAGTTGCACGCGAAGGTGAGTTCCTTGCCGTCCTTGATCGCCTTCGCGAGATCGCTCATCGTGACGATGCCGAGCTTCTTCGCTTCGTCCTGGTTCATCGCGAACGCGTACGTGTTGTTCGCCTTCGACGGATTCAGCCACACGAGGCCCTTGGCCGCGTCGAGCTCCTTGACCTTCTTGTAGGTGTCGTCGGGCGAGAGGCGGTCATTGATCTTGTTGTAGGTGATGAGCGACGTGCCGGTGTATTCCCAGTACACATCGACTTGTCCGTTCTCCTGCGCCTGACGCAGCACCGCGCTGCCCATGCCGTCTTTCTTCGTCACCGTGAAGCCCTTGGCCTCCAGATAGCGCGCGGTCATTTCCGCCATCAGTTGCTGCTCGGTGAAGTTCTTGCCGCCGACGACCACCGAAGCGGCGCTCGCCGGGAAACTTGCAAACAGAGAAATAAGGATGCCGAATGATATTGCGAGTAACTTTCTCATGGTCTCTCTCGAGGTGGATGGATCAGGCTTGCGGATTCACGCCGCGCGAAACCAGCATGCGTTGCATCTGTCCGATGAACGCATCGGTCAGGATCGCCAGCAGCGCGGTCGGAACAGCGCCCGCGAGCAGCATGCCGAAGTCGTTCAGGTCGATGCCGGTGAAGATCAGTTCGCCGAGCCCGCCGCCGCCGATCAGGAACGCGAGCGGCGCCGTGCCGACGGTGATCGCCAGCGCCGTGCGGACGCCCGCGAAGATCACGTACAGCGCGTTGGGCAGCTCGACGCGCCAGAGAATCTGCCACGGCGTCATGCCCATGCCGGTTGCCGCTTCGATCAGCGCCGGGGGCACCGCGCGCAGACCTTCGTACGTGTTCAGCGCGATCGGCAGGAGCGTGGCGACCCACAGGCCGAAGATCGCCGGTATCGCACCGATGCCCATCACGCTCATCGCGAGTGCGAGCAGCGCGAGCTTCGGCACGGCCTGTCCTGCGTTGAGCGACTGCATCACGATCGCCGCGCCGCGCTTTTGCGACGGACGGCTCAGGTAGACGCCGGCGGGCACCGCGACGAGAATCGCGAGCACGCCCGCGACGGCGACCATCATCATCATGTGAAGGCCCTGATAGACGATGTCGCCGCGATACTGGCTGATGCTTTCCCACCAGCTGTCCGCATGCGCCTGCGTGCTGATCGCAGCAAGCAGCGCGAGTGAAAGCAGGCGTTTCATGCGTGTTCTCCCGCAGGCAGTTTCAGCATGTCGACGATGCGTTCCTGGCTGACATAGCCGACGAAGCGTCCGTCGTCATCGACGGTCGGCATCCAGGACGCGCCGCTTGCGAACATGGTCGACACCACGGTGCGCAGATCGTCCTTCTGACTCGCGATGGCCTGCACTGGCAGCGCGTGCGCCGCCGTGACCGCGCCGTCCACGTTCAGCAGGCGTTCCATCGTGATATAGCCGTGCGGTTTGTCGGCGGCATCGACGAGCACGATCTGTTCGACGCCGTGCCGTTCCATCATCGATCGGGCGCGCGTGCTGTCCTCGCCCACGCGCACGAGGCAATCGCAGGCGGACAGCGCATCGCGCGCACGCAACAGACGCAGACGCTTCAGCGCGCGATCCGTGCCGACGAAGCCCGCGATGAACGGCGTCGCCGGGCGCGCGAGAATGTTGTCGGGCGAGTCGAACTGTTCGAGATGACCGTTGCGGAAGATCGCGATCTTGTCGGCCATCTTCACGGCTTCGTCGATGTCGTGGCTCACGAACATGATCGTCTTCTTCACCTGCTTCTGGATGCGCAGGAACTCGTCCTGAATCAGCTCGCGGTTGATCGGATCGATCGCGCCGAACGGTTCGTCCATCAGCATCACGGGCGGATCGGTGGCGAGCGCGCGCGCCACGCCGACACGTTGCGCCTGCCCGCCCGAAAGGTCCTTTGGATAGCGCGTCAGATACGTGGCCGGATCGAGCGCGACGATTTCCAGCAACTCGGCCGCCCGGCGGCGCGCCTTCGCCTTGTCCCAGCCGAGCAGCGTCGGCACCACGCAGATGTTTTCCTCGACGGTCATGTTCGGAAACAGCCCGATCTGCTGGATCACATAACCGATGCGGCGGCGCAGCTCGACGACTTCGAACTCGTCGGTGTCGCGCCCTTCGAGATAGATCTTGCCGGAGGTCGGACGCACGAGCCGGTTGATCATCTTGAGCGTCGTGGTCTTGCCGCAGCCCGATGGCCCGAGCAGCACGCAGATCTCGCCCGCGCCCACTTCCATGTTGATGCCGTCGACGACCGCGCTCGCCGCGCCGTCGTATCGCTTGGTAAGGTTGGTGAGCTTGATCATGATTTATTGCGCGTGTCCGGTTTGTTTGCGAAAGCCCGTCATGGCGGTGAGGCGCAGCGCGAGGCTGGCGGCGCGGGAAGGGGCGCGAAGTCCCTTCGGCGTGAGCCAGCGTTGCACCCACGAAAGACCGATGTCGGCGGCGATGGCGAGCACGCTCACGAGGATCGCGCCGGCGATCAACTGTCGCGGGTCCGACTGCGAAATGCCGCGGCTGATGAGCTTGCCGAGACCGCCCGCGCCGATATAAGCCGCGATCGCCGCGATGCCGACGTTGATCACGACCGCCATGCGCACGCCGGCCATGATGATCGGCAGCGCGATCGGAATCTCGACCTTGCGCAGACGCTCGCCGGTGGTCATGCCCATGCCGCGCGCCGCTTCGCGCAAGGCCGGGTCGATGTTGGTGATCGCGGTGTAGGTGTTGCGCACGATCGGCAACTGCGAGTAAAGGAAAAGCGCGATGACCGTCGGCAGAAAGCCGATGCCCTGGCCGATCACGGAGAGGAGCGGGATCATGAGGCCGAACAGCGCGACCGAGGGAATGGTCATGATGATCGCCGCGACATACAGCACGATCTTCGCGAGCCGTTGGTTGACCGTGATCGCAATGCCGAGCGGCACGCCGGTGACGATCGCAAGGCCGACGCCCACACCGACGATCTCGATGTGCTCGCCGGTCATCCTGGCGATGCTGGCCAGGTTGTCCCAGATGAAGGCAAGGGTTTCCACTATGTCTCCTGAGCTCTTGAGAGCCATGTTTGCGTTTGGTGTCGCTATGGCCTAAACGATAGAGCGGAGCGGCGAGATAGGGCTACCATCGAGCCGACATTGTTTGTCACAAAAACGGCATGGCGTGTGCGTGACTATAAATGTGGCAATAAAATCAACGATCTATGGGATATAGGTGAATGTCCGGGTTTGCCGCGAGCAGGCCGCGGCGCTGTGGGTGCGAAGAGCGCGCGCGACGCTGACGAACGCGCGCACGCGCCATGTGCACCGACGCTTTCACGCGCCGGCATACTGCCCTCTCGTGCCCTTCAATGCGCTGCACATCGCGCCGACATGGCGATGATCCGTGCCGCAACATCCACCCACCACGTTCATGCGCGGCAACAACGCGCTCAGCGCGCGATACTGCGCGCCGAGCTCTTCAGGATTGCCATCGTCGAGGTCGGCGGATTCGTCCAGCTCTGCGTGACTGCGCCGTGACGCGTTCGCGCGGATGCCGCGAATGCGGTCGAGCCACGCGCCTCCATCGCCCAGCACGGTTTCGAAATGCGATGGATGCGCGCAATTGATCATGTAGTACGCCGCATAGGCGTCGGTTTGCGCATCGGCGCGCTCGATGACATCGCGCAGCGCATTGCCCGACGGCAAGCGTCCGTCCGTTTCGAGCGTGAACGAAATCGCGACGGGCATGCCGGCGCTCCTTGCGGCATCGATCACGCCGATGCCTTCTTCCGGATAGGTGATCGTGAAGGCCGCGACCATGTCCGCTTCGGTTGCTGCCAGCGTGTCGACCTGCGGCTGGTGATAGGCGCGCGCCTCGTCGCGGCTCATGCGTGAATCGATCCGGTAACCATCGCCGCGCGGACCCAGACAACCGCTAATCACGATGGGCGTGTCCGGCGTCTCGAACTCGGCGCGCACGCGCACGAGAAGTTCGATCGCCTTCCGGTTGACCTTGTCGAGTTCGGCCTCGGAATAGCCGAGCTTGCGGCCCCAGTCCTGATTCGCGCGCCAGGTCGGCGCTTCGAGCACGAGACCGATGCGCTCTGTGCGGGCAAGACTCGCATAGCGCCGGAAATACGCTTCGAGGCGCGCGGTGCCCGCGAGGTCCTTCAGCAGATCGAAAGCGGCGAAGCAAGGCAGCTCGATGCCGTCGTGAAAGATCAGCGTGGTCTCGATGCCGCCATCGGTCATGAAAAGCGCGTCATCGAGTTGGGGAAGGTGAGTGCGGTACTGGCTCATGGTCATGCTCCGTCAACGAGGTCCATATCGGAGAAATCGTCGCGATGCATGGGCGGCAAATTCGCCGAATGAAAGGAGGGAATACAACATGCGCGCGCGGGCGCGCGCTGCTGCGTGACGCGCTGGCGCGAAAGCCTTCCTTACACTTAAATAACATTGCGACGGAGCCACGATACGGCGAGCGCGCGCCCGACGCTAAAGCCATTTCGGCAACTTACCGGACAAAACGGCCATGAACGACCCCTCACCCGTGCGCATCTGCATCCTCGCGCTGCCCGAGACGTCGGCCTCGGTGGTGTACGGCATGTTCGACATGTTCATGTCGGCGGGGCGCGACTGGGGGCTTATCGTCGAAGGCTCGCCGGGGCGCGCGCCGATCGTGCCGCGCGTCGTGTCGCGCCACGGAGGCGCGTTCGTCGCCGGCAACAACGTGCGCATCACGGCGGACGCGCCGCTGGATGCGTGCGAGGATGCCGACGTCATCTGCGTGCCCGAACTGCTGGTTCCACCCGGCGAGCCGCTCGAGGGCCGCTTCGATGACGAAATCGCGTGCCTCAGACGCTGTCATGCACAGGGCAAGATCGTGGCAACCGCGTGCTCGGGCGCGATTCTGCTCGCGGAAGCCGGCTTGCTCGACGGCCTCGACGCGACGACACACTGGGCGTACTGCGATTTCATGTCACGACGATATCCGTCGATCAAGGTGCGCGCGCATCGGGCGCTCGTGGCATCGGGCGATGGCGAACGGCTCATCATGGCGGGCGGCGGCACGTCGTGGCTGGATCTGGCGTTGTATCTGATCGCGCGGCTGGCAGGTATCGAAACGGCCATGCAGACGGCGCGCATCAATCTCGTCGACTGGCACGACGTCGGCCAGCAACCGTTCGCGCGGTTGGCGCGCACGCGTCAGGCGGAAGATGCTGTCATCGCTCGATGCCAGTCGTGGATCGCCGATCACTATGCCCAGCCTTCGCCCGTCAGCGCGATGATGCAAGTGAGCGGCGTGCCCGAGCGCTCGTTCAAGCGACGTTTTCAGCAGGCGACGGGCATGTCGCCGCTCGCTTATGTGCATACGCTTCGGCTGGAAGAAGCCAAGCAGATGCTCGAAACCGACAGCCAGCCGATCGAAGCCATTGCCAATGAAGTCGGCTATGAAGACGCGGGATTCTTTAGCCGTCTGTTCACACGGAAGGTGGGTCTTACGCCGGCGCAATATCGTCGCCGTTTCGGCGCGATGCGTGACGCCATCACCTATGTTAAGGATAACGGATGATTTGGCGTCCCGCGAATTCCTTTTCCTTCGACCGTCGAATGACGCCGCCAGCGATTCGTGCTCTACGAACAACTCACTTTTCCGCAGGCTCGCTACGACTCGGCATGTCCCGGCCCATCGCTACGGGAGTCTCGACTGTTCCGGGGCACCCGTCCGCGAATTCGGTTACAGGAAACAATTGGATCAGGAAGGTCGAACTGTTGCGATGTGCCCGTGCATATCGCATGGGCCGGGGCAAAGACTTTCTGGAAATCATCACCTGAGTGATGAGACGAGACTTCGATGTACGCGCGCTCCTTTATTCCTCCACAGCGGTCGGTATCTGACCGGGGTTAGTTCTTCATGCGAACAGCGCCTGAATTTCCGAGTACGGCAACGGCCGGTCGTCGAGCGCCTCGGAACGACCGTGCGCCAAAAACTCTGCCGCCAAAGCCTTCGCGCGGCCGAGCACGACCTGCGAGATGACGCTGCCCGCACTGAGCCGGCGAACCCCGAGTTTCCCGAGCGTCACGGCATCGGTGAGGCCGGGGAATGCCATGACGTTCAGCGGCAGGCGGATGCCGTCCACGATCGTCTCGATGTCCGACGGCTGCACGAGCGCCGGAACGAAGAGACCATCCGCGCCTGCCGATGCATACACATTGCCGCGAGCAATCGCCTCCTGTGGCTGCTTTGCTTTTTCGACGAGGTTCGCAAGGAACGCGTCGCTGCGCGCGTTGACGAACACATCCATGCCGGCTCGTAGAAGCGCGTCCTTGATCGCCTCGATCTTCGCGGCAAGAAGCGATGGCGCGTCCGCACCGTCTTCGATGTTGATACCGGCAATACCCAGATCCGCCAGCTGCATCACATGGTCCGCGACGATTGCGGGATCGTCGGAATAGCCGTTCTCGACATCGACGGACAAGGGCACTTCGAGGACGCGCACGATACGTCGAACCGAAGCCGCGACCTCATCGAACGGAAGCTTTCGACCATCGGCGTAGCCCAGTGCCCACGCAAAGCCCGCGCTTGTCGTGGCGATCGCGGGTGCGCCTTGCGCCTCGATGAGACGTGCGCTGCCGGCATCCCAGGCATTGGGCAACAGAAGCGGTATCGAACGGGTGTGCAACTGACGGAACGTGCTTGTTTTGGACATGATGGCTTTCTCCGATTTCAAATGAGCGGGAATTCAGGCCGCTACCGCGCGCTTGGAACCCGCGAACGATGCGATGCGGCGCGTCGCAAGCCCCGACACCACGATCGCGATGACGACCGGAATGGCTGCGAGGTAACCCAGGTCGTGGCTGCCGGTCAGCGGGATGACGACGGCGCCGAGCGTACCGGCGATCGACACGCCCACATACGTTGCCGACGTGTTGAGGCCGACGAGCACCGCGGTCATCGGCGGATTCAGGCTTGCGAGGCGGAATTGCTGCGGCACCAGCACGCCCCACGCAGCCGCACCCCAGATCGTCACGGCGATGGCCGCGCTCCAGAGGTGCGCGCTGGTGATCGGCATGGTGACGATGACGAGTGCGACGATGGCCAGCTTGATCAGCACGACCCTGTGCGAACCGATCCGGTCGAGAATGCGTCCCGTCAGCAGGTTCGAGAACGTTCCGGCCAGCCCCCACAGCACCAGCAGTCCGCCGAGCACCATGGCGCCATGGCCGGTCGCACGGTCGAACACGACGGAGAAGTAGCTGAAGATGATGAAGGTGCCGGTCTGAGCGAGCACGGTCGTGGCGAGCGTGAGTCCGACGCGCGAATCGGTCAGCGGCGACAGACGCTCGCGCAGCGAGATGGCCGGCGGCAGCGGCACCTCGGGCATGAACGCCAGGATGCCGAAGAATGCGGCCGCTCCGAGCGCGGCAACGAGAACCAGGGTCCAGTGCCAGCCGGCGAGCCCGCCGATGACCGCGCCGATGGGCGAGCCCAGGGCGGTAGCAGTGGTCAGACCTGCGACGATGATCGACAACGCATAGCCGCGCCGCTCCGGCGGCACGAGCGCCGCGCCGGTGCCGCTGGCCGTCGGCGAAAACATCGCTGCGCCGAGGCCCGCCAGAGCGCGCGTGGCCAATGCGATGCCGAGGTTCGGCGCCACGATGGTCCCGAGATTGGCAAGCACGAAAAGACCGATTCCGCTGAGCAGCAGGCGCTTGCGCCCGACGTTCGCGGCGAGCGCGGCGATGGTCGGGCCCAGCAGCGCGTAGCTCAGCGCATAGACGCTGATCAACTGCCCCGCCGCACCGATGCTCACGCCAAACGAATGGGCGATTTCAGGCAGGATGCCCGCGAAAACGAAGCTATCGGTTCCCAGCGCGAACATACCGAGTGCAAGTGTGAGTAGACGGCGATCCATTTGAACCTCTCTGGAAGGATGGCGAATTACGTTGCGTGACGAAACTATAGGGAAGCGAACCGGATCGCACTACCGGCCGGAAGTGGGAAGCTGTTCGTCGCGAATCGGCGAAGCGCGCGCTATTCATTCCCGGCCACTTGCTGCTGCGGCGCATCCCATCCGCCTCCCAGCGAGCGGAACGTCCTCACCGCGGCGCGTGCGGCGTCCGCCCTTGTTGCATCGAGATCGGCACGCGAATCGAGAAGTTGCCGGTCGGCGTCGAGTACGTCGGTGAGCGTGATCGAACCTGCGCGATACGCTTTCTCCGACAGGTCCCGCGCTTTCGTCAAGGCATCGACTTCCTGCTGAATCTCTTGCGCGCGAATCTCCGTTTGCGAGAGCGCCATGAAAGCGTTTTCCACATCCTCGGCCGCCTTGAGCGCCGCTTCCCGATACTGCGCCAGCGCCTCCGCGTACGAACCTCGCGCGTTTCGGACCTCGGCGTCCACCTTGCCGAAATCGAACAGGCGCCATCGCAGCGCGCCTGTTCCGACCGCCTGGAACGCCTTCGCACTGAGGAAGCGACTGGCCGACAGGCTGTCGAATCCGAGCGCGCCGGAGAGCGAAATCTTCGGGTAATACTCGGCCAGCGCCACGCCGATCGCTTCGTTGGACGCCGCCAGATGCCGCTCGGCCGCGATGATGTCGGGGCGTCGCCGCAAGACATCGACCGGCGTATCGCCGCTCCCGATCGCCGGCACGCCAGGAATCGCCCCGGCATGCGCGCCGAGTTCCGCCGCATAGGTGCCGGGCTGCGCGCCGAGAAGCACGTCGAGCCGATTCAACTGCGCTTCGAGTGCGATCCGGAGGCTCGGCACGGCGGCACGCGCCTGGCGCAACAACGCTTCGGCCTGAGCGACTTCGCGTTCGTCGGATGCACCGGCGCGCTTGCGCGCTTTCACGAGCTCCAGCAGACGCGCGTCCGTGTTCACCTGATCCTGCGTGACGGCAAGCTGCGCTTGCAGACCGCGGATTTGCAGGTAGGCGTCGGCGGCATCGGCGGCGACGGTGACGCGGGTTCCGAGTTGCTCGGCCTCCGCGGCCTGCTCTTCGTCCGTGGCGGCCGCATGCGCGCGCCTGAGGCCGCCTGCGAGATCGATTTCCCAGCTTGCCGTTGCGCCCGCCACATACTCCTTCTGATCGCGGCTGTAGTTCGGAAACGCGCTCGCGATCGCACCGAGCGGACTCTCCACACTCTGGTGTTGCACCGAATACGACGCACCGGCATCGACTGTTGGCAGCAACCGGGCGCCGGCCGCCTGAGCCGCCGCCCGCGCCTGCGCGACGCGCGCGATCGAAGCCTGAATGCTCAGGTTCTGCGCCAGCGCGCGCTGCACCACCGTGACCAGCTCCGGATCGTCGAATCCGGTCCACCAGTCGTCGATGCGCGGCGCAGGCAGCGTGGTTTGCCGCTGCGCAACTTGCTGCGCGTTATGAAACGGCGCCATCTGGGTTTCGGGCGCGACATAGTTCGGCCCGACCGCGCACGCCGCGAGGAATGCACTGACGAACAGACCGCCTGCAAGTGCTTTGGAAGTCCTGGCCATGAGCTTGTTCATTTTGCTTCTCCACTGCTGAGCTTGCGCGGCAGGGCGCGCACGTCCCGAATAACGAGTTTGCGAACGAAGGCATAGAACGCCGGCGTGAAGGCGAGGCCGAACAGCGTCACGCCGAGCATGCCGAAGAAGACTGTCGTGCCGAGCGATTGCCGCATCTCCGAGCCCGCGCCGCTCGCGATGGCGAGCGGCGCCACGCCTGCGATGAAGGCCAGCGACGTCATCAGAATCGGCCGCAGGCGCACGTGAGCTGCGTGAGTGGCGGCGTCCTCCGCGCTGGCGCCGTCTTCCTCCTGACGCTGTTTGGCAAACTCCACGATCAGAATCGCGTTCTTGGCCGCAAGCCCCACGAGCACCACGAAGCCGATCTGCGCAAGAATGTCGATCGGCATGCCTCGCACGTTCAAACCGATCGATGCTGCGAGCAGACACATCGGCACGATGAGCACGATCGCGAGCGGCGTCTTCCAGCTCTCGTACTGCGCAGCCAGCACGAGGAACACGAACAGCGCGGATGCGGCGAAGATCACGAGCGGCGACATGGTCTGTTCCTTCTGCTGATGAGCCAGATCGGTCCATTCGTAGGCGATGCCGTTCGGCAGCACTTGCTGAGCGATCTGTTCCATGCGTTCGATCGCATCGCCGGAGGAGAGGCCCGGGCCTGCCGCGCCCATGATTTCGGCTGCGGGATACATGTTGTAGCGGGGCACGCGATACGGCTGCGTGTCGTTGTGGAACGTCGCCACGCTGCTGATCGGCACCATGTCGCCCGCCGCGTTGCGCACCTTGAGCCTGCCGATGTCTTCCGGTGTCCGGCGAAACGCTTCATCGCCCTGAACGCGGACCTGATACGTGCGTCCCATGAAGTTGAAGTCGTTGACGTACTGCGAGCCGAGGTAAAGCTCCATCGTCGAAAAGACGTCCGTTGGCGTGAGTCCGATCTTCTGCGCCTTGAGACGGTCGACGTCCGCATAGACCGACGGCGCGCCTGCGTCGTAGAGCGTGAACACGCCGCCGAACGTCTTGTCCTTGTTGGCTGCGGCCACGAGTGCGTGCGCTGCGTCGGCGAGCGCTTGCGGACCCAGTCCGCCGCGATCTTCGAGCATCAGCTTGAAGCCGCCCGCCGCGCCCAGCCCCTGCACGGGCGGCGGATTCACGACGACGACGACTGCGTCCTTGACCACGGCCACGCGCTTGCGCAGTTCGACCAGCATCGACGCCGCATTGACGCCGGGTACATGTTTGTCGTACAGCGATGGCAGGCCGTAGAACAGCGTGCCGACGTTGGGTGCGATCGTGCCGGTCGTGACGTCGAAGCCGGACACGGGCGACGTATGCGTGACGCCCTTGAGTCCGGGCGTATCGAGCACGATCTCGTTGATCTCGCGAATCACCTTGTCGGTACGCTCCAGACTCGAGCCGGGAGGAAGAAACGCGATCACCGCCTGATAGCCGATGTCCTGTTCCGGAATGAATCCCGTGGGCATTCTCGACATCTGCAGACCGGTCGCCGCGATCAGGCCGGCATAGACGAGCAGCATCACGGTCGTCGCGCGTACGGCGCGGCCGGTGACCTTTCCGTATTTCGACGACAGCCATTCGAAGGACGCGTTGAAGCGCCCGAAAACCGCATGATGCAAGCGACCCGATGCGGTGGAGCTACCGTGCGTCCTCTCCATCTCGTGCGGCTTGAGCAGCACCGCACAGAGCGCCGGGCTGAGCGTGAGCGACACGAAGCAAGAAATGACGGTGGACGCCGCGATGGTGATCGCAAACTGCTTGAAGAACAGTCCCGAGATGCCCGACATCAACGCAGTCGGCCCGAACACGGCACACAACGTGAGCGCGATCGCGATGATGGCGGTCGAGACTTCGTTCATCGTTTGATGCGCGGCCTCGCGTGGCGTCATGCCGAGCGCCATGTTCCGCTCGACGTTCTCGACCACTACGATGGCATCGTCCACGACGATCCCGACGGCCAGCACCAGTCCGAACAAGGACAGGTTATTGACCGATGCACCGAACAGCGAGAGGACGGTGAACGTTCCGACCAGCGACACCGGAATCGCGACGACCGGAATGATCGTCGCGCGCCAGTTCTGCAGGAACAGATACACGACGCCGACGACCAGCAGGATCGCGATGCCGATCGTCTTGGCGACTTCATGAATGGACTGCGACACAAACGTGGTCGGGTCGTAGATCTTCATGTAGTCGATGCCGGGCGGAAAGCTCTTTTTCAGCTCGGCCATCCTGGCCCAGACGTCGTGCTCGACTTGTACGACATTGGCGTCCGGCGTCGCGATCACGAACCACGGCGTGGCCGCGTACCGGTCGGCGTACGCCTTCGAACCGTAGTCCACCGATCCGAGTTCCACCCGGCCGATATCGCGAATCCGCGTGACGCGTCCCTGCGAATCGGACTTCACGATCACGTCGCCGAATTGCTCCGGCGTGCTCAATCGGCCGAGCGCCTCGACGTTGATCTGATACGCGCCCGTGCCTTGGTTCGAGACGGGCGGCTGATTCAGGACCCCGGCGGACACGGCGGCGTTCTGTGCGCGAAGCGCGGCGAGTATTTCACTCGCGCTGATGTTGTACGAAGCGGCCTTGTCGGGATCGATCCAGATTCGCATCGCGTACTGACGCTCGCCGAACAACTGGAAGTCCGATACGCCCGGCAAGCGCGCGATCTGGTCGCGAACCTTCAGCATGTAGTTCGACAGATACTCCGGACTTCGCGAACCATCCGGCGAATAGACGTGAACGCCGAGCAGCAGCGCCTGAATCGTCTTCTTCACTTGCACGCCTTGCAATTGCACGTCGGCGGGCAGGCGCGAGAGCGTGTCTTCCACCCGGCTGCGTGTCAGAAGCAGCGCGGTGTCGGGATTCGTGCCGACCTTGAAGATCACCGTGATCGTCAATTGGCCGTTGCCGGTCGACTGGCTCGAAATGTAGTCCATGTTCTCGACGCCGTTGATCGACTGTTCGAGCGGCGTCGCAACGGTGCGAGCGATCGTATCGGCCGATGCGCCCGGATACGATGTCGTGATTTGAATCGTCGTCGGAACGATGTTCGGATACTGCGCCACCGGAAGCTTGATCATCGTCGCGAGACCGATGAGCACCACGAATATGTTGAGCACCGCGGCAAAGCGCGGATGCTCGATGAAGAAGTGCGTGAGTTTCATGATTTCGCTCCGTCGACCACTTGTTCCGCAGAGAACCGGATGTTGCCGGCGCGAGGCGAGATCTTCGAACCGGGGTGCACAGCGGCAATACCGTCGATCACCACACGGTCGGTCGGCGCGAGTCCGGAACGGATCACGCGCAGGCCGCCGCGAAGGTCGCCGGTCTGGACCTTTCTCGGCGTGGCCACGTCGTCCGGACCCACCACGTACACGATGTGGTCCGTTTGATCGTCGAGCACGGCGGCATCGGGCACGAGCAGCGCCGGTTGCGGCGCAGTCGTCGCCAGCCGCACGCGAGCGAAGCCGCCGGGCGTCAACGACAGATCGCGATTCGGAATCGTGGCGCGTGCGTGGATGGTCCCGCTCGAACGGTCGAGTGCGTTGTCGATGAAATCGAGCTTGCCCGTGCGTGTGAATCCGCTGTCGCCGGTAGGCGAGATGTTGACGGTGTCGGCCAGCGGCCCTTGCCGGTCTGCACGCGAACGCTGGAACACGGCATAGTCGTTTTCGCTGATGTCGAAATCCAGATAGACCGGATCGAGCGAAACGATCGTGGCGAGCAGCGTCGTCGGCCCGCTGCCGGCGCGGCTGCCGGATACCAGATTGCCGGTCGACACGAGATGCGTGCCGATGCGGCCGGTGAACGGCGCCGCGATCCTGCAGCGATCCAGGTCGAAGCGCGCATCGCGAACCAGCGCGATCGCGCGATCCACTGCCGCCTGCGCGGCGCGCTGCTCGGCCACTCGCTGATCGACGTTCTCGACGGTTCCCGCTTCCGAGCGTTGCAGTTCCTGCGCACGGGCCAACTGGCGCGTGGCGAGCGCGAGCCGCGCGTCGGCGGCTTCGAGTTCGGCCGTCGCCTCGCTGAGCTTGATCCGATACGGTTCCGGGTCGATCTCGAAGAGCAGATCGCCCTGATGAACGATGTCACCGTCCTTGAAGCGGATCTGCGTCAGCGTACCGCCCACCTGTGCGCGCAGTTCGACACGATTCACCGCTGAAAACTGTCCGAGAAACCCGAGGCGGTCTTCTATGTCGCGTTGCAACGGAGCGCTGATCGTGACCGACGGCGGCGCCGGTACGACAACCGGCGCCGCGCCGGACCCATGGAGGTGAAACGCCGCCGCAGCCACGGCCACGATCATCGCGCCGGCAATGCCTTTGCCGATCCATCGAACCGGACGCGACTCCGCCGGAATGTCTGGAGCCACGGCTTCCATCTCGGCCTGATCAAATTTGTTTTCCATTGCAATCCTAAATAACTCAGGTTATCGGCCGAAGATCGATGCTCGTGCCTTCGCGCCCATTGGTGTTGATCCTGGTCGTCCCGACAGCGGACAACGGGGCTCTTCAGTGTGTGGCGTCGATCCCGGCCGACTTCGGGGTGACGACAGCCGTTTAAGTTTCGTGACGCAACTATAGGCAAGGCCGTCGCGTCACGGTACGGGCCGAAACCGGGAAACTCTTCCCTGAAAACCGGTTAAGTTGCGTCATGAAACTTGAGTTAGCATCTGTGCACCATGTATAGAAAACGCTTTGACGGAATGGATTGTTCGATCGCTCGCGCCCTCGATGAAGTGGGCGAGTGGTGGACGCTGCTGATCGTGCGCGAGTGCACGCAGGGCAGCCGGCGCTTCGACGAGTTTCAGAGCGGGCTGGGTATCGCCCGAAATGTTCTGACGGCACGGCTCGAGCGCTTGATCGAACTGGATATCCTCGAACGCTTCCCGGTGGCGGAACGCGCGAATACGTTCGGTTATCGTCTGACTTCTAAAGGCGCGGATTTATACCCGGTGCTGGTCGCGCTGATGCAATGGGGCGACAAATGGCTCAGGCCGAACGGAAAGCCGCCCATCGAACTGGTCGAGGATGCGAACGGAAGGCCGGTCGAGACACTGAAGGTTCGCGGCACGGACGGACAGCCGCTGGGCTACCGCGACGTCCGCTTTGCCGCCGGCCCCGGCGCGACGAAGAAAACGCGGGATGTCATCGAGAATCGCAATGAGCGGGTGCTGGGCGACCCGGCCGAGGAATCGTGAGCGTTGGCGGTCGGGACTCAGCGCCGCTTCTGCCTGCCGAATCGGGACAGCGATTCCCTGAGTCTCGGAGCAGCGAAGTCGATGAAATGCCGCAGCTTGATCGCCATGAGATTTCTCGATACATGAACCAGATGAACGGGTACGGGATCGATCTCGAATTGCGGCAGAAGTATTTCGAGTTGTCCGCTACGGAGCGCTTCATCGGCGTCGTGCTCGAACACGTAGGTGAAGCCTGCGTCATCCGCGGCGGCGCTGACTGCCGCGTCGGGCGAGGTGACTTCGAGCCGGGGCTTCACTTCCAGCAGGTAGACCTTTTGAGTCGACGGAAGCCGAAAGCGCCACGGCGACAGATACGGGCTGTTGAAGACCACGCATGCATGCTTCAGCAGTTCGTCGGGTTCGCGCGGAGGCGTGATTTTGGTGAGGAAGCCCGGACTCGCGCACACGATCGGACGCAAAGAGCCGATGCGCGTCGCGATCATGTTGCTGTCCGGCAGCTCGCCGATCCGCACGGCGAGATCCGCGTGCGAATCGATCAGGTCGATGTTTCGGTCGGAGAGAAGGAGTCGAACCGTAATATCCGGGTAATGAGCGAGGAACCGGTTGATGACCGGCAACACGTGCAGGCGGCCAAGCTGCACGGGCGCGGTGACGACCAGTTCGCCTCGCGCGGTCGAAAACTCGCCTGTGGCTTCGTGTTCCTGTTCACGCACGAGTTCGAGAATGCGTCGCGCGGCTGCGACGTAAGTCATGCCTGCATCGGTCAACGTGAGCTTGCGCGTGGTTCGTATGAGCAGCCGGGTTCCGAGCAACGCCTCGAGGTCGGCTACCTTGCGGGTGAGCGTACTGACCGGGATCTTCAACTCGCGAGCCGCCGCCGACAGGCTTCCGCTGTCCACGGCAGTCACCAGCATTTCCATGGCTTCCAGTCGGTCCACAGCGCTTGCTCACGCAGAATTTCGTCGCAGTATTGTAGGTGAAGTGGCCCGCAGCGGCGCAACTGCGTCCGCATCTGTTTCTGGAGATTCCCCATGTATGCACAAGCTATCGCGCAATGCATCGAGGCCGTTCGATCGATGGAGACATATCTGGACAAGGCCGAGCGCTTCGCGAACGCGAAGAAATTCGATGTCGCCGTGCTGCTGTCGACCCGGCTCGCGCCCGACATGGGCGGGTTGCTCTATCAGATACAAAGCGCCTGCGACTATCTCAAGGGTGGGGCCGCGTGGCTGTCGGGACAGGAGCCTCCGCGACATGAAGACAACGAACAAACGCTGGGCGAAGCGCGTGCGCGCCTGCGCAAGACGATCGACTTCGCCGAAAGCGTGACAGCCGGGCAATACGCCGACGCGGCCGATCGGATCGTGAAGGTGTCGTGGGTGCCCGGAAAGCTGACCGGCGAAAACTACCTGCTGCAGATCGTGATTCCGAATATCTACTTCCATGTCGCAATGGCTTACGCGATCTTGCGCACGAATGGTGTCGACCTCGTGAAGAAGGACTTCATCGGGCCCGTCGATTCGTTCGATGCTTGATGGCCGGGACAACGCGAGTCCAGGGGCGCAGCCGGAACCGAATCGTCGCGCGACCGCGTGTGGATATCGCCTTGCGGTCATTCAGCAGGCTCGACGACTCAAACGGAACTCCGATCATTCGCCTTCACCAGCGTCTAACCGAACTTGAAGGTGCATGCGCGCATCCGACGAGTGAAACGCCACTACGTCGCTTGTCATCGATTACTTTCATCATGGTCTCGTGTTTATGCGGCCTCTTGGAGGCGCCGGCACTTCGAAGCCAGAAGTATCGTCAAAGAGTCGCCTCGAAGAACCATAAATCCTTTAATTCAGACCGAAGAATATTTGTGCGGTCCGATAGCTTTTCTGACCCATTGCGAAAAGCGCCAGCGATAGCGACTACCGGGGAACTCTCCTGTGTCATAAAATCAATCATGGACATTCGTTATGTGCAGAGTTTCGTCGCCGTGGTGGAGAGTGGTTCCATCGCCGAAGCAGCGCGACGCCTTGGGCTGACGGCGACAGCCGTTGCCGCGCGAATTCGCTCGCTCGAAGAAAGCCTCGGAACGACGTTGATTCAACGCGCAGGGCGCAACGTTGGACCGACGGCGGAAGGCGTGAAAGTGCTGGACAGCGCGCATGCACTGCTTCGTGCCGTCCGGGATATGCAGGCCATGGCGCAAGATGGCCAAATGCAGATAGGCGAACTGAGAGTCGGCGTGTTCCAGTCGGCGATGGTCAGCGTCTTGCCGTCCGTCTTGCAGCGCGTCTACGCCTCGTATCCCGATCTGAAGATTTTCGTCGACACGGGAAGCTCGATCGATCTCTGCAAGAAAGTCTGTTCTGGGGAGCTCGACGTCGCCATCGTCGTCGAGCCTCAATTCGCGATGCCCAAAACATGCGAATGGCACCCACTGACTGAAGAACCACTCATTGTGGTGGCGCCTGTATCGATGGCCGGGCGAGACGCACATGAGCTGCTGACGTCCGAGCCCTTCGTTCGATACGCCCGTTCCGTCCTCGGCGGCCAATTGGCAGATCGCTATTTGCGCGACAACGATCTGCACCCGAGGCAGCGACTCGAAATTGACGGATTGCTCGCAATCGCGACGCTCGTTCACAAGCGGCTCGGCGTATCGTTGGTGCCCGATTGGCCTTCGTTGTGGACGAGCGGCCTGGCCATTACTCGCATTTCACTTCCCGAACGCGCACCGGTACGTCGTATCGGGCTCGCTATCGCGCGGCACTCGCCTCGGTTTGCGTTAGTGAAGTTATTCTCAGAGGCCGCGGCGACCGCGTTCAACCGACCTCACGACGACATGCCATCGTGAGGTCGGTATAACCGCGAGAAGTCTTGGAACTGCGCGAGACTTCGACCCCGCGAGGTCCGAGGCGTCTTGCATTGCCTCGGACCTGCTTGCTCACGCAGAGGGGTTGTCCTTCTGAAGACTGGCCGCCCGCAGGAAATCGAAGTCCACCCCTTCGTCTGCCTGCGTCACTGTTTGCAAGAAGAGCTTGCGGTAACCGCGGTCGGCTGTCGGCCGAACAATCGGCGTATCCTCTGCGCGTTGCTTGAGTTCTTCGTCGGAGATAAGCAGCGACACCTCTCGATTCGATACGCTGAGACGAATTCGGTCGCCGTTTCGAACGTATGCCAACGTTCCACCGGCGGCTGCCTCGGGTGTAACGTGCAAGACAATCGTGCCGAACGCAGTTCCGCTCATTCGGCCGTCGGAGATGCGGACCATGTCTTTCACGCCGGCCCGTGCGAGCTTTCGGGGGATCGGAATGTATCCGGCCTCCGGCATTCCCGGCGCACCTACTGGCCCGATGTTCTTGAGCACCAGGACGTCGTCAGCGTTCACATCCAATGCTTCGTCGTCAATGCGGTTGATAAGATCTTCGACATTCTCGAACACGACCGCACGGCCCTCGTGTTCCATCAACTTTGCGTCAGCTGCGGATTGTTTGATGATTGCGCCGCCCGGCGCGAGATTGCCACGGAGAACCGCCAATCCACCCTGCGGATAGATAGGTTGCGACATCGGGCGCACCACGTCTTGCCTGAAACCGGGGCCACTCGCCTCAATCTGCTCGCCGAGCGTGTGACCGCTTACGGTCAGTGCGTCGAGATGCAGCAAGGGCTTCAATTCACGCAGCAAAGTGGCGACTCCACCCGCCTTGTGAAAGTCCTCCATATAGTGCTGACCGGTCGGCTTCAGGTCGAGCAAGACTGGGGTTTCCTTCCCCATCCGGTCGAGTGCGTCGAGGTCGATCTTATGACCGAGACGACCGGCTACTGCGCTGAGATGCACGATAGCGTTGGTCGATCCACCAATAGCCAGCAGCACGCGCATCGCGTTCTCGAATGCCTCTGGCGTAAGAATTTTGTCGATGGTCAGTCGTTCACTGGCTAGTTTGACAGCGGTCGTGCCTGTTTGCTCCGCGACCCGGATTCGGTCGGCCGTAACCGCGGGCGGGGTCGCTGCGCCAGGAACAGTCATGCCCAGGGCTTCGGCAATACACGCCATCGTGCTAGCCGTACCCATGACCGAGCACGTTCCCACGCTCGCCACGAGTTGGTTATTGACGTCGTTGATCTCTTCCTGGTCGATTTCGTTTGCACGAAACTTGCCCCAGTAGCGGCGACAGTCCGTACATGCGCCAACGCGCTCGCTTCGATGAGACCCTGTGAGCATCGCACCGGTGACGAGCTGGATGGCGGGAATGCCGGCAGAAGCGGCGCCCATCAGTTGCGCCGGCACGGTCTTGTCGCACCCGCCAATGAGCACGACTGCATCCATCGGTTGCGCACGAATCATCTCCTCCGTGTCCATCGACATCAGATTTCGCAGATACATCGATGTGGGCGAAGAGAAGCTCTCGTGAATCGAGATGGTCGGAAAGTCGACCGGCAAGCCACCCGCCAGCATGACACCACGCTTCACCGCCTCGACGAGTTGCGGCATGTTTCCGTGGCATGCATTGAAGCCACTGCCGGTATTCACGATTCCGATGACGGGGCGGTCAAGGGCCTGGTCGGTGTAGCCAGCACCTTTGATGAATGCTTTCCGAAGGAACAGCGAGAACCCTTGATCACCGTATGAGGTCAGTCCACGCTTCATGCCAGTCGTTTCTGCGGGGGTCTGCGGTACAACTTTTTTTTCAGCCATGACTTTCTCCAAAATTTGCACTTGCTTGCTGGCGCCCACTTCATTACGTGCGCTGTGGAAAGTTTGCGCACTATGGCGAACTGACGTTCAACGTTCAACGATCGACCACGACGCTTTGCAGCCAACCTGCATCCGTCACCGGTTCACCACCTTTGCTGGAAGGAACGCCAGAATCAGTATTGCCGAGAGTGTCAGACATCCTGCGACGAGGTACAAGCCTGAGGTCAAGGAATGCGTCTCGGTTTTGAGCCAGCCCATCACCGAAGGACTTACAAATCCGGCTAGATTGCCCGTCGAATTGATGAGTGCGATACCCGCTGCCGCAGCGGTGCCGCCGAGGAACGAGGTGGGCAGTGCCCAGAACATCGGTAGTGCCGAAATGATGCCCGCCGCAGCGAGTGACAGGCCAATCATTGCTGGCAACAACTGGTTGCCGCTAACGGCGCAGACACAGAACCCAAGCGCTGCTACGAGCGCGGGAGCGCTAACGTGCCAGCGCCGCTCGCGCTTACGATCCGCACTACGACCGACCAGAATCATGGAGATAAGAGCGCAGGTGTACGGTATCACGGTGAGCAACCCGACCGTCAGCGGATTGTTCACGCCGGAAGCCTTGATGATGGTCGGCTGCCAGAAGCCGATTGCATAGGAACCCATAACGATTCCGAAAAGGATGAGACACAGCAGCCAAACCCAACCGGAGGAGAATGCGTCCTTGACCGAGCCATGCGTGCGCCTGGCCGCGTCGCCGTTGATTTCCTGCATGATCTGCGCTTTCTCTTCTTCACTGAGCCAGTTCGCATCTTTCACATGGTCGTCCAGGAAGAAATAGACGGTGATCCCAAGCGCGATCGCCGGTACGGCCTCGATAACGAAGAGCCACTGCCATCCGGCATGACCCAGCAGTCCGGCGAAAGAATGCATGATCAGGCCCGAGAGAGGGCCGCCCAGCATTCCTGAGACAGGATTGCCCGCAGTGAGAACGGCCATCATCTTTCCGCGACGGTGAGACGGAAACCAATAAGTCAGGTACAAAATCATCCCCGGATAGAATCCTGCTTCGGCAACGCCAAGCAGGAAACGGACAACGTAAAACATCGTCGGGGTTGTGACCCACGCAGTTGCAAGCGAGAGAATCGCCCAGGTCACCATAATGCGGGCGATCCAGCGGCGCGCACCGACGCGGTGAAGCAAAAGGTTGCTGGGAACTTCGAAGAAAAAGTAGCCGACGAAGAACAGGCCAGCCCCCAGACCGTAGACAGCCTCGCTGAAGTTCAGGTCGTTCAGCATCTGGAGCTTTGCAAACCCTACGTTCACGCGGTCCAGATAAGCGACAACGTAGCAGACAAACAGAAGCGGCATGAAGCGCCAGGCCGCCTTTCGAAACGTAGCATCCGCGGAGGCGCGATTAGCGTCCACAGACATTGCGGGGTGTGAGAACATCGTTGTCTCCTGATTTATCGTCGTACCTTGAGCGTTCGACGACGGCATGCCGCCCCTCGTGCTTTGGGAGCGCTCAGCCTGCACTGTTGACTTTCAGATTTCGGTGAATCGCTCGGACCGGACCGCAGTCAGGCAGTAGGGCGCTGCCTCTGACAATCCATGGTTGGAATATGCAGGAGCGCCTTCTGGCAATGAAGGAGAGGGCGTGTAGTTCAGAACGAAAAAATTTTATGGTCTGCTGTTCACACGTTTGATGTAAAAGATATGAGGATAGGGCTCGCCGGTGCGATTGCGGTCCGCATAACTTTGCATCGGCTTCATTTGCTTCACCGAGCAGTCACCCGCCCGATGCGGGCAATGCTCGCGAGAAACCACGCCAGCGTTATCCCCTTCTTCATCCGTGTACCGCTGAAAGCGGCCGGTGCCGTTTGAAATCGAGCCGCTTGAATGTCTCTTGCCTGGATCGAACGATGACGAAATTCCTTATCTCCTTCCCCGGATCGGCGATGAACATCGCCGACGAAGACATGGCCGCGGTCAGCGAAGCGGCTCACGCCGTCATAAGAGAGGCGAAGAATGCCGGCGTCTATGTGTTCGGCGGCGGTATCAATGGGGACGTCGCGCCGCTGATGGTCGCCGCCGACGGCACCGTCACGAACGAGACCTACCCGCAGACCAGGGAGTTCGACGGCGGCTTCTGTGTCCTGGAACTGCCGTCGCGCGAAGCCGCCGTCCTATGGGCCGCGAAGATCGCCGAAGCCTGCCGCTGCTCGCAGGAACTCCGCGAGTTCGGATACGACCCGGAGAGCTGACCGGCGAGGTCACAGCCCGAGGCGAACGAGGAGGTTGTGAAGCGCCGTCCGAGGACTGTGAGGGCGCGCCCGTCGGTCTTCGGCGGGGCCCGGCCATTTGCAGCCATTCGCCAGCACCGTGACTCAACCATTCAAGCGACTGCCTCGCGGAGGACAGAAGCCTTTTGACGCCGACAAGTGTTCGACTTGACATCGCGGGATGCATTTTTCGATCACTCGACAAGCTATCGCGCGTCCCCGCATTAAAGTTTTCGGGTGATCTTCCGTTATCTCATTGTCGGCGCGCCCTGAAGGGCGGCAGCCTGTGCTCACTCCGAACACTAAGAATACGCCATGAAACTTGTATCGAAGCTCGCGCTGCTCGCTTTTCCCGTACTCGCTGCGTGTGGCGGCGGGAATGACGACCAGACTTGCGTCTCCGACCTCAATACTCTGCAGAAGTCTTGCGTCGCTAACACCTCCCATGCGTTGCCGGAAGGCATCTGGTACGGCTCGGTGAATTCGTCGCAGTCGGTTGCGGCGCAGACTATCGTTCTCGAGACCGGTCAGTACTACAGCATCTTTACAAACGGCGGCTCGTTCGTCTGGCTGATCGAGGGCATCATGACGGCAACCGACGGCGCATTCACCGATTCGGCGACGGTCGGCTTCCACACTCTTGGCGCGATTCGCGCCGGCTCCCTGTCCGGCAACTTCTCTACGAAGAGCACGCTAGCAGCGACTACGAGCCTTTACGTCGCCCCGGATACGACCGCCACGAGCTTTAACGGCAACTACAACGCGACGTACGATACGCCGATCGCCATCAGCGATGTCGCGCGCTCGTGGACCAGCGAGTCGGGCGTCACGCCGATCTCGACGATTACGTTCGCCACCGACGGCACGGCCACAGGCACGCAAAGTGCCTGTACGTTCACCGGCAGCTTCAAACCGCGATCGACCGGCAAGCATCTGCTTGACGGCACGTTGACCTTTACTGGCGCCTTGTGTGCGCTCAACAACGTGTCGATGTCCGTCGAAGCGACCGTCATAAGCGGCCAGCTCACTATCGTCGGCGTGACCCCGCAACGGGACCAGACATTCTATTTGTCCGCACGGTGAGCGGCGACTCTGCTTCCATGGTCATTCCTTGTTCGGGGGAACGGTTCCGTCTACCGGGGATGGGCACGCGAAACGGGCGTTGACATACGCTCAGGTCGTGACGCTGGTCGCCGGCCTGCGGCCCGCGAATGCCTCGGCGAGACTGGCGAGCACGATGTGACCCATCGCCCTGCGGGTCTCGACCGTGGCGCTGCCGCGATGCGGCTGGAGGGTCACCTGCTCGATGTCGAAGAGGGCGGGCGGAACATGGGGCTCGTCCACGAAAACGTCCACGCCCGCGCCCGCAATGCGACCCGCTTCGAGCGCTTCGATCAGGTCCCGTTCGTTGACGAGCCTGCCGCGAGCGACGTTGATGAGATAGCCCGTCGGACCGAGCGCGTCGAGCACACGGGCATCGATGATGCCTTCGGCGTCGTCGGCCGATGCGGCGAGCACGAGTGCGTCGCTCGCGCGCGCGAGGTCTGCGAGATCATCGATGTAGGCGTACGGCGCATCCGGAACTTCGCGCAAGTCTGTATAGCTGACGGGACAGCCGAAGGCCGCCGCGCGCGTGGCGATTGCGCGGCCGACGCGTCCCAGCCCGACGATGCCGACGCGCATGCCGCTGAACCTGCGGGCAAGCGGCAAGCCGCTCTTGCCCCACTTGCCCTGACGAACGTAGCGATCGCCGGCGCAGAGACCGCGGCACGCGGCAATCAGGAGGCCGATCGCGAGGTCGGCGACGTCATCGGTCAGAACACCGGGTGTCGTCGACACATGAATGCCGCGAGCGCGGGCCTGTTCGAGATCGACGGCATCGGTCCCGATGCCGTTGACCGCCACCACTTCGAGCGCAGGCAACTTCTGCATCAAGGCTCTGTCGATGCCGGAGGCGCCGCCCGTCACGACGCCGCGAATCCGGCTGCCGACCGCGCGCAGGAAATCGTCCTTGTCATCCTGCTCGTAATAGCGATGCACGCGATAGGACGCGCACAGAGAAGCGTCGATGTCGGGAAGAACGGGATTGATCAGCAGGATGTCTGACATGATTAGATATGCATATTAATGTTTATACGGACGGCCGCGCATATCCGCACCGCTGCCGTCTTGTTCGGGGAATCAGGCGCGGTGGCCGATCTCGACTTCCTGGGCCGTCCATCCGCCGACGCGCTCGCTGAGCGTCAATCCCAGTCCGGGGCGTGTCGGCACGATCATGCGGCCGTCGCGCGTCTCGAGCTTTTCGTTGAACAGCGGTTCGAGCCACTCGAAGTGCTCGACCCACGGTTCGGTCGGATAGCAGGCGGCGAGATGCACGTGCAGTTCCATCGCGAAGTGAGGGCCCAGCATCAGGCCTGCGTGTTCGGCCAGTCCGGCGATCTTGAGGAAAGGGGTGATGCCGCCGACGCGCGGCGCATCCGGCATCAGATAGTCGGCTCCGCGCTGGCGGATGAACTCCCAATGCTCGGCGACGCTGGTAAGCATCTCGCCGGTGGCGATCGGCGTGTCGAACTGTGCGGCGAGCGCGGCATGACCTTCGGCGTCGTAGCAGTCGAGCGGCTCCTCGATCCACACCAGATTGAATTGCTCGAAGGTGCGGCACATGCGTTGCGCCGTCGGCCGGTCCCATTGCTGATTCGCGTCGACCATCAGCGGGAACGCGTCGCCCAGATGCTCGCGCACCGTTTCGACGCGATGAATGTCGAGCGCGCAGTCGGGCTGGCCGACTTTCAACTTGATGCCGCCGATGCCCTTTTCGCGCGAAGCATCGGTGTTGGTCAGCAACTGGTCGAGCGGTGTGTGGAGGAAGCCGCCGGAAGTGTTGTAGCAGCGCACGGAGTCGCGCTGCGAGCCGAGCAATTTGGCCAGCGACAGGTTCGCGCGTTTGGCCTTCAGATCCCACAGCGCGACGTCGAACGCGCCGATCGCCTGCACCGCCATGCCGCTGCGGCCCACCGACGCGCCCGCCCACGCGAGCTTGTTCCAGAGCTTGGCGATGTCGCTCGGATCTTCCCCGATCAGCGTCGGTGCGATTTCCCTGGCGTGCGCGAACTGGCCCGGACCGCCGGCGCGTTTCGAATAGCTGAAGCCCAGACCGCGATGGCCGTCGGACGTCTCGATTTCGACAAAGAGAATCGCGATTTCAGTCATCGGCTTTTGACGGCCGGTGAGCACCTTGGCGTCGCTGATCGGGTTCGCCAGTGGCAGAAAGGTGGAGGCGATCCTTATCCACGTGATGCAGCTGGTCGTGGCGGTCTCGGGCAGCGAGTTGATCATGTTCATGAACGGGTGTCCTGTCGGAAGCGAAGGGAAGCGGAGCTTCGAGCTCCAGGCGCATGACTCGATCATACAATGATTGCGCAATCATTCAAGCGAATTTGATTGCGCAATCACCGTGGTTTACACTGATACGGTGAGTGACAAACAGGAACCGGCATGGCTAAGAAGTCCGCACGCGAACCGTCTCCCGGGCTGTCGGATCAGGCGGCGAGCGTGACCTTGATCGATGTCGCCCGCGTGGCCGGCGTCGCGCCGATGACGGTTTCGCGAGCGTTGCATCGGCCCGAGCTCGTACGCAGCGACACCGCGAAAAAGGTGCTCGACGCCGTGAAAGCGACGGGCTACGTGCCGAACATGCTGGCGGGTGGATTGGCGAGCAACAGGAGCCGTCTGGTCGCCATTCTGCTGCCGACGATCGCCAACTCCATTTTTTCGGACACCGTGCAGGCACTGATGGACGGCTTGACCGCGTCGGGCTACCAGACATTGCTCGGGCTCACGGGTTATTCCACCTCGACCGAAGAGACGCTCGTGGAAGCGATCCTTGGCCGCCGCCCGGACGGCATCGTGCTCGCCGGAACGAATCACACCGACGCGACCATCGACCGGCTGACGAAAGCGAGGATTCCGGTCGTCGAGATATGGGATCTGACGGACGAGCCTATCGATATGGTCATCGGCTTCTCGCACGAGAAAGTCGGGGTCGAAGTGGCGCGGCATCTGCTCGGCAAGGGATATCGGCGATTCGGGGTCGTGTCGGTCGACGATCCGCGCGGGCTGCGCCGTTGCCGAAGCCTGATCGACGAATTGGCCCGCCACGGCAACACCGATGTGCCGTTCGAAGTGCTGCAGGCGCCGGCAACCTTGCAGCAAGGCCGGGAAGGGCTGAGCAGGATGATGGCTTCGGCACGCCCCGAAATCATCGTCTGCAGTTCCGACACTCTTGCGCAGGGCGTGCTCGCCGAGGCCGCGAGCCGCGGCCTGCAAGTGCCGCGCGACATCGCCGTGATGGGCTTCGGCGATCTGAGCACCGCCGCGCATGTCTATCCGTCCTTATCGACGGTTCGCGTGGACGGGGCGACGATCGGGCAGAACGCCGCCGCCGCATTGCTCGCCCGCTTTGCCGCCGAATCGGACACACACCCGGTCGCCGTGCGGCTGGATACCGGTTTTTCGATCGTCGATCGGCAAAGCGCGTGACGCGTGCTACACGCTGTGCGTGCTTCGCCACCGTCGGCATGGTCTCCAAGAAAAGCTGAATTCACGCGATGCTGCCCGTCGAGAGGGTGTGCGTTGCACGTTAACCCGACTTGCCACGATGAAAAGATTGCGCAATCATTCGTTTAAATGATTGCGCAATCATCATCGCGCGGGCGGTTCGGCGGTGATTCACTTTGACAGGAGTAGACGATGGACAATACTGCGGTCGCCTCCACGGACCTAGCGCCGCCCACCGACGCGAGCGCCCGGGAATCGAAAGTAGCGGTCAAACCGATCATCCAGGTCGTGGCGGGCAATGCGCTCGAAATCTACGATTTCATGATCTACGGCTACTACGCCCGATACATCGCGCAGACCTACTTCCCGAGCGACAACGAATACATCTCGCTGATGATGTCGCTCATGACCTTCGCCTTCGGCTTTCTCGCGCGGCCCGTCGGCGCCATCGTGCTGGGCGCATACACGGATCGTCATGGCCGTCGCAAAGGCCTGATCCTCGCGTTGTCGCTGATGTCGCTCGGCATCATATCCGTGGCATGCACGCCTTCGTACGCGAGCATCGGCATCGCCGCTCCGGTCATCGTGCTGCTCGGCCGCTTGCTGCAAGGCTTTTCCGCCGGCGCGGAACTGGGTGGCGTCGTGGTCTATCTCGCTGAAATCGCCCCGCCCGGAAAGCGCGCGTTCTACACCTGCTGGCAAGCGGGCAGCCAGCAGATCTCCGTGATGGCTGCATCGCTCGTCGGCCTCGTGCTGCTTTACTGGCTGGCACCGAGCGAACTGCACGCATGGGGATGGCGTATCCCGCTCATGCTCGGATGTCTCGTGATCCCGGTCATGTTCTGGCTGCGCTCCAGCCTCACCGAAACCTCGGTGTTCTCGGCGAAAAAGAAGGCGCCCAAGGTCTCCGAGATCTGCACCAGTCTCGTATCGGGCTGGCGGACCATCATCCTTTGCATGGGCATGGTGTCCATGGCGACGGTCACGTCCCAAACCATCACCACCTATGCACCGACTTTCATCAAGAGCCTGAACCTCGGCGAGGCGGCCGGCTTCCTCATTCTGTTTTTCGGCGGCCTGTCCGTCCTCGTGTGGCTGCCGATCATGGCGGCGGTGGCCGATCGCTTCAATCGCCGCACCGTGCTGATCGTCGTCACGCTGTTGGCCGCACTGACCGCGTATCCGATGATGGCATGGCTCGCCGCGCATGCCACCGTATTCAAGTTCGCGGTCGTCGAACTGTGGTTCTCGTTCATCTATGCGTCGTACAGCGCCGTTCAGGTCGCGACGATGGTCGAACTGGTTCCGCCCAATGCGCGCACCTCCGGCTATGCGTTCGCCCAGGCAGTGGCGGCCGCGGTGCTGGGCGGCTTCACGCCCGCGATTCTCACCTGGCTGACGCATGCCTTCCATAGCAGTGCGATGGTCGGCGTCTGGCTTGCGGTGAACGCCGCCATCAGCCTCATTGCCGCGCTTGCGCTGGACCGGAAGAAGACCGCGGCACGTCAGAAAGCAGAACTGCATTGATTGAACGACGTTGCCGATGTTGCGAGGCCGGGCGAAAAGAGCGCCCGGCCGATGGATGGAAGTTCGCACTCTTCCAAGTCCTTTGAAACCGGCGTTCGACTATCGGCGCCGGTTACGCTGCTTGGGTCGAAAGCCTTGAACTGCTCAACCGCAACTGAAGCTGCCGGCCGAATTCAAGTCCCCGCCCTTGTATCGCGCCACTTTCGGATAAGGACAAAGCGGTCGCGCACGTCCGGCGCCCCAGTCAGCCGGCACTTCGCTGTTAGGGACGGCATTGCTTGCATCGCGCGCGGTCGCCGTCACGCTGTCGGGCGCCTTGCCTTGCTCGACCCACGCGATCATCGGCGTGAGCATGTCGAACTGATCGGCGCTCGGGCCACCCGAACAATGGTTCATGCCCGCGACCGTGTAGAGACGCGCGAAGCCGCTGGCGTCGCCCGCGTTGGCGGTCGTCAGTCGCTGATACCAGTCCGTCGTGTCGTTCGAGGAAAATACCGGATCGCTCGTGCCGTGATAGACGATGAGCTTCGCGCCGCGTTTTTTCAATGCGGAAAGGTTGGTCTCGTCAGGCGGCGGCATGAACGACCACGAGGCCTCACCGTACACGCCGCTCGTCGCGAATATCTTCGGCGCGTCGTTGTCCATGCTGAAGTTGAGCGCGTAGGCCGACAACTGGCTCAGAAGCGATGCACTTTGCGGCGGCGTCGTGAACGTGAACGCCGCGGCGCCCGGATCGAGCGTGATCGAATTGCTCTGTTTCCACAGTGCCCAGTTCGCGCCGCTGATGCCCGCATCGTAGGGAAAGCCTGCATAGAGCGCCGTGCCCGCGCTGTTGTGCGCGCCCGAGAACACCTGGCCTATCGCATCCTTCTGCGCGCCCGTCAGACAGGACCCGTCGCGCACATTGGCCGAGCACGTGGGCACGTCGCGCGCGAGGTCGAAGTTCGCCTGACACGCCTTGATATCCTGCACCATGCCGTCGGCGGCGCCATCGAGCGAATCGCATTTGGCGATGATGCGCGACGCCACGAGTTGCCGCTCCTGCGCGGTGAAGCCCGTCTTGATGTCGGGCAGGCCGCCGGTCGTGTTCGCGGTCGCGACCTTGGCGAACTGCTGCGCGCTCCACATCTCGCCGATCGCCGCCTTCGGCAGATGAAAGCCCGGATCGCCCGCGATGATGCCATCGTAGTCCGCTGCGTAGCGCGCGGCGGCGACCATCGCGTGACGGCCTCCGTTCGAGCAACCTTCGAAATAGCTGCGATCCGGGCCCTTTCCATAGGCGGTCTTGATAACCTGCTTGGCCATCGGCGTGAGCTTCGCGACCGCCTGATAGCCGTAATCGAGACGCGCCTGCGGGTCCAGCCCGAAGAGCGGATTCTGCGCGGCCGAATGCCCCGCGTCCGAACTGATGACCGCGAAGCCCATGTTCAGCGCGTTATTGAGCGGGCCGCCGCCGCTGATGACCCCCGTCGCCGCGACGACATTTCCGTCGAGCCCGCCGTTGGCCTGATAGAAGAAGCGCCCGTTCCATGCGAGCGGCAGACGCATCTCGAAGCCGATCGCGTAAGTCTTGCCGTCGACGGAACTGACGCGCTCGTTCATCTTGCCCGCGATCACACAATGCTCGGGCACCGCCTTGCCCGCGATACTCAGTGTTCCGGCCGGGACATCCTGTACGGAAGTAAAGGACGTATTCGCGAATGCGAGCCTGGCCGCGAGCGCGTCGCACGTGCCGGAAAGATTCGCGGGCGTCGCTGCGCTCAACTGAGGAAGGGCGTTCGCGTTGTCATCCGAGCCGCCACCGCATGCGGCGAGCATCGTCGATGCGATTGCCGCGATCATCGTCTTGTTCATGCATAGTCTCCTAGAACGAATGGCGCACGCCGATCATGACGCCGGTCTGTCCCGCGCCCGCCGCGGGCGTCGTGCCGCCGCCACCGCCGCTCACCGAGTAGCGCGCCTTCGCGCTGTTGGCGAGATACGAGCCCTGGGCGTACACCGCGGTGCGCTTGGACAGCAGATACGTGGTGCGCAGCGTGCCCATCGTCGCGCGCGTGTCGTGATCCGCGTTGACGATGCGATACACCTCGCCATCGACGATGAACGCCGGCGTCACGAAATACGAAGCGCCGACGAAGAACAGATCCGAGCGCGCGTTCGGCAAGGCGGGCGAATCGGTCACGACGCGCCGTCCGAGCCAGCCGAGACCGATCTTCGCGCTGGCATACTGCGCCCAGGCGCTCACATGCGTGCGCGCATCCTTGTCGGCGGCGTTGATGAGCGGCGTGGGCGTGACGCCATCGAAGAAATTGGCGGCCGCCGTCGAGCCGCCGCGCTGCTCCTCGTACGATGCAGCCGCGCCGAAATACTGCGCCTCGTACTTGAGCATCACAGACCAGTCCCGGCATTCGGTGCCGTGCCCGGGCACGGAGCCCGCGCACGAGCCTTGACCTGGCGAGTTATTGCCGGCGGCGTCGCGGCCGAACGAGTAGCTTGCGCCGAGCGTCACGCCCTGCCACGCGCCGATGTAAGTCACGCTGTTGTCCGAGCGCGCGTTCGGCACGTAGGCATCGAGCGAGCCCATGCCGTAGATGTCGGGTCCGATGACGTCCGCATTCATCAACGCGAGGTAGGTCATCGTGTATTGCCGGCCGAAGGCGATCGTGCCGTAGGGCGCCTTGAGGCCCACGAACGCCTGTCTTCCGAACAGGCGCCCGCCCTGACCGAGGCTGCCGTCGCGAATATTGAAGCCGCTTTCGAGCGTGAAGACCGCGCTATAGCCGCCGCCGAGATCCTCCGCGCCACGCAGGCCCCAGCGTGAAGGGAATTCGCCGGTCACCGCCGGCATGCGAAACACGTGATCGCCCGCTGCATTCGCGTGCGACACGTACTCGATGCCGGTATCGACGATCCCATACAGCGTGACGCTCGATTGCGCCGCCGCGCTCGCCGCGAATGCGCACAGCGCGCCGCCGAGAAAGAGCTTCCTGTTCCGATGAATGACCTGCATTGACGCGTCTCCGATGGTGCTTTCGTTGTTGTGATGGGTGGGGTGAACTTCAGTCGGCCGCGCGGGGACGGCGTATCAGCATCAGTGCGGCGGCTGCGGCGATCAGCGTCACGGGAATGCTCGCGCCGATAACGACGGACGCGCTTCGTCCCATCGCGAGCAATTGCCCGGCGGCGAGCGGCCCGATCACCGAGCCGATGCGCCCCACGGCGACCGCCGCGCCGACGCCGGTGCCGCGCATCGCGGTCGGATAGAACGCGGCGGAAAGCGCATACAGCACGGATTGCCCGCCGATCACGAACATGCCAGCGAAGAACGCCGACGCCGTGAGCGCGGCGAAACCGGGCGCGATCGAGAGCGCAGCGAGCGAAGCGATGATGCCGACATACATGCCCGACACCACGAGTCCGCCGCGCAGGCGATCCATCAACATGCCGATGAACAGTGCGCCGAGACCGCCGCCGACGTTGAAGAAGATCTGCACGAAGCCCACTTCGCCGCGTCCGAGCCCGCGCGCGGCCATCAGCGAGGGAAGCCAGTTGAGCAGGAAGTAGAGAACGATCAGCGTGCAGAAATAGCTGATCCAGATTTGCATCGTGGAGCGCGCGCGCTGCTCGCCGAACAATACGTCGATGACGGGCGCGGGTTTCGCTGCACGGCCCGCAGCGCGGCTGAACGCTTTCGATTCGGGCAGGAATGCGAACAGCAGCGGGACGAACAGCAGCGGCCCCGCGCCGCCGACATAAAAGATATGACGCCAGCCGGCATCGCCCGCGCTCATCATGCCGACGATCGACGCAATGACGCCGCCGAGCGGAATTCCGGAATACATCACGCTGACGGCGGTGTTGCGCGCCTTCAACGGCACGGCTTCGGAAGAGAGCGCGATGAGATTCGGCAGCGCACCGCCGAGCCCGATGCCCGTCAACACGCGCACGGCGACGAGCGCCGGAAAGCTCGTGGCGAACGCCGTTGCGATGGAAAGCAGGCCGAAGATGCACGCAGACAGCATCAGCACGCGCTTGCGTCCGATACGGTCCGCGAGGCGCCCGCCGAACATCGCGCCGGGCAACAGGCCGAAGGTGCCGGCACTGAACGCGAGACCCATCTGCGCGACGGACAAGCCGAACTCACGCGCCATGCGCGGCGCCGCGACGCCGACGGATTGCAGATCGAGTCCTTCGAGCAAAGCGATGGCGAAACACAGGCTCAGTGTGGCGACGGCGCTGCTCGAAATGCTCGAAGGCGCGACTGTGCCGTCTCCTGTCAATACTGTTCTGGTCGTTTTCATGTCGGTTGGGGTTGTTCGCTGGATGATTGATCGCGACGGGCGCCGCCCGCCGGCTAACTATCAGGTAGCCTGATATTCAAGCCATAAAAATGCGGACATGCGAACAGGCGCGAACGATTCGAGCGATCCACATGGCCGCAGTGCGGTTTTGCTTCGACTGGATTGGACGTATTTAATATCAGGTAACCTGATTTGTACAAGCGCGTTGCGTTCGGTGAATACCCTAGGCGAGCGGGTTAGCGTTTACGCGCACTCGAAAGTGTTTGCATATCAGGTAGCCTGATATTAAACTCGATTCATCAGGTTGCCTGATTCAACGTCAAGCGTCGCCGGAGCACGCATCTCAGGGCGCGCACACCAAACCGCAAGCAGGAGCAAGAAACATGGCGAATTACGAAGGACGCTACACAACGGTCGATGTCAAAGTGGAGGGCGGCATCGCCTGGGTGATGTTCAATCGTCCGGAGAAGCGCAATGCGATGAGTCCCACGCTCAACAGCGAAATGATCCAGGTGCTGGAGGCGGTCGAGCTCGACGAGGAAGCGCGCGTGCTGGTGCTGACCGGCGCGGGCGATGCCTGGACGGCGGGAATGGATCTGAAGGAGTATTTCCGGGAAGTCGATTCGAGCCCGGAAATCGTGCAGGAAAAGATTCGCCGCGACGCCTGTCAATGGCAGTGGAAGCTCTTGCGCATGTATTCGAAGCCGACCATCGCGATGGTCAACGGCTGGTGTTTCGGCGGTGGCTTTTCGCCGCTCGTCGCATGCGATCTGGCGATCGCCGCGGACGAAGCCGTGTTCGGTCTCTCGGAGATCAACTGGGGCATTCCGCCGGGCAATCTCGTCAGCAAGGCGATGGCGGATACCGTCGGGCATCGCCGTGCGTTGCACTACATCATGACCGGCGACACCTTCACGGGCGAAGAAGCCGCCGACATGGGCCTCGTCAACAAGAGCGTCCCGCGCGCGCAATTGCGCGAGGAAGTCATCGCGCTCGCCGCCAAGCTGCTCGAAAAGAATCCGGTCGTGCTGCGCGCCGCGAAGAACGGCTTCAAGCGCAGCCGCGAACTGACATGGGAGCAGAATGAAGACTATCTGTACGCGAAGCTCGATCAGGCGCAACTGCGCGATCCCGAACATGGCCGCGAGCAGGGCCTGAAGCAGTTCCTCGATGACAAGTCGATCAAACCCGGCTTGCAGGCTTACAAGCGCTGAGCGAAGCGCACGGTCAATCAACGGAGACAGTCATCGTGAGTGAAGTGAGCATGTTGATCGGCGGCCGCGATGTGGCCGCATCGAACGGTGCGGTGTATGAGCGCCTGGATCCGGTGACGGGCGAGCTCGCATCGCGCGCGCCAGCAGCAACACTCGAGGATGCGGACGCCGCCGTCGAGGCTGCCGCTGCCGCGTTCCCCGCGTGGGCAGCCCTCAAGCCCACCGAGCGCCGCGCGCGTCTCCTGAAGGCGGCCGATCTGATGGATGCGCACGCGCAGCGCTTCATCGAAGCGGGCGTCGCGGAGACCGGCGCGAAGCCGAACTGGCTCGGCTTCAACGTGCATCTCGCGGCGAACATGCTGCGCGAAGCCGCCGCGATGACGACGCAGATCGACGGCAGCATCATTCCCACTGATACCCCCGGCAACATGGCGCTGGCCGTGCGGCAACCCTGCGGCGTGGTGCTCGGTATTGCGCCGTGGAATGCGCCGGTGATTCTCGGGACGCGCGCGCTCGCGATGCCGCTCGCGTGCGGCAATACGGTGGTGTTGAAGGCCTCGGAGGCCTGCCCCGCGATGCATCGGATGATCGGGACCGTGCTGCAGGACGCGGGACTGGGCGATGGCGTCGTGAACGTCGTCACCAACGCGCCCGAGGATGCCGCCGCTGTCGTCGAACGGCTGATCGCGCATCCGGCCGTGCGGCGCGTGAACTTCACCGGCTCGACGCATGTCGGCCGCATCATCGCGATGCACGCGGCGAAGCATCTGAAGCCCGCGCTGCTCGAACTCGGCGGCAAGGCGCCTGTCATCGTGCGCGAGGACGCGGATCTCGACGCGGCCGCATCGGCGATCGCCTTCGGCGCATTCTTCAACCAGGGGCAGATCTGCATGTCGACGGAGCGCGTGATCGTGCATCGCGCGGTCGCGGCGGCGCTCGTCGAAAAGCTCGCGGACAAGGCGCGCGGGCTCGTCGCCGCGCCGCCGACCGACGCGGGCGCGGCGCTCGGCGCGCTCGTGAGCGCGCAGGCGGCCGAACGCGTGGCCGCGCTGATCGACGACGCACGCGCGCTGGGCGCGCGCATCATCACGAGCGGAGAGACGAAGGGCGCGGTGATGCAGCCCGTCATCGTCGATGGCATCCGCGCGGAGATGAAGCTGTATGCGGAGGAATCGTTCGCGCCGGTCGTGACGGTGCAACGCGTGGAGAACGACGAAGAAGCGGTGCGCGTCGCCAACGACAGCGAATTCGGATTGTCCGCGGCCATCTTCAGCCGCGATATCGCGCGGGCACTGGAGCTGGCGAAGCGCGTCGAGTCGGGCATCTGCCATATCAACGGGCCGACCGTGCACGACGAGGCGCAGATGCCGTTCGGCGGCGTGAAATCGAGCGGTTATGGCCGCTTCGGCAGCAAGGCGTCGATCGGGGAATTCACGGAGTTGCGCTGGATCACGATCCAGACCGGCGAGCGCCACTATCCCATCTGAAAACAAAAGAACGCGACGAAAGTCCGGCGCGCCGTGCATCGGCGCACGAACATGAAGGAGACGAATTTGCTTTCAACGAGCGAAGCGATGCGCGCGCCTTTGCGCGCCGTATCGATCGGCACACCGCATGCGCAAGTGCGGTCGCGCCACGGCAACTGGTATATGCAAGCGGCCGAGCCGCTCGGCGCGTTTCCGGTTCGTCTGACCGATCGCCTCGTCGAGGGCGCGCGGCGTCATCCGGAGCGCTGGCTGATCGCGCGCCGCGGCGGGCAGGGCGAATGGCGCGGCATCACCTACGCGCAGATGCTGGAGCGTGCGCGCCGCATCGGCCAGGCGCTGCACGATCGCGGGCTGTCCGCCCAGCGTCCATTGGTCGTTCTGTCGGGCAACGATCTCGAACATATGCAAATGGCGCTCGGCGCGATGTGGGCCGGCGTGCCGTATGCGCCCATATCGCCGGCGTACTCGCTCGTGTCGAGCGACTACGGCAAGCTGCGCCACGCGATCGCACTGCTGACGCCGGGACTCGTATTCGCGACAGACGCGTCGGCATACAGCGCTGCAATCGAGGCTACGGTCGCGCCCGACATCGAACTCGTCAGCGCATTCGGGGAAGGCGCGCGCGTGCACACGTCGCTCGGGCAATTGCTCGACACGACGCCATCGAGCGTGGACGCGGTCAACGTGTCGCTCGACGCGGACACCATCGCCAAGCTGCTCTTCACGTCCGGCTCGACGCGCATGCCGAAGGCCGTGCCGACCACGCATCGCATGCTGTGCAGCAATCAGCAGATGCTGCTCGAGACCTTCCCGCAGTTCGGCATCGAGCCGCCGGTTCTGGTCGACTGGCTGCCGTGGAATCACACGTTCGGCGGCAGTCATAACGTCGGCATCGCGCTGTATAACGGCGGCACGCTTTATATCGACGATGGAAAGCCGGCTGGCAAGGCATTCGGCGAAACGCTGCGCAATCTGCGCGAGATCGCGCCGACGGTGTATTTCAACGTGCCCAAGGGCTGGGAGGAACTGACGAACGCGCTCGAAAACGACGCGTCGCTGCGCGACACCTTCTTCTCCCGCGTGAAGATGTTCTTTTTCGCGGGCGCGGGGCTTTCGCAGGCCGCGTGGAACCGGCTCGATGACGTGACGCAGCGGCATTGCGGCGAGCGTATCCGCATCATGGCAGGGCTCGGCATGACGGAGACATCGCCGTCGTGCCTGTTCACCACGGGTGGCGCCGTGACGACTGCGGGCTATATCGGCGTGCCTGCGCCTGGTTGCGAAGTGAAGCTCGCGCCGGTCGACGGCAAGCTGGAACTGCGCTTTCGCGGCCCGAATGTGATGCGCGGCTACTGGCGGGCCGATGCGAAAGCCGCTGCCGAATCATTCGATGAGGAAGGCTATTACCGCAGCGGCGACGCCGCGAAATTCGCCGATCCCGAGCGGCCCGAGTCGGGCTTGCTGTTCGATGGCCGCATCGCGGAGGATTTCAAGCTGAGTTCAGGCACTTTCGTCAGCGTCGGTCCGATGCGCGCGCGTGTGATCTCGGAAGGCATGGCGTACATTCAGGATGTCGTGGTCACCGGGCTCAACCGCGATGACGTCGGGCTGCTGGTGTTTCCACGGCTCGACGCATGCAGGCGGCTCGCGGGCCTGGCCGACGTCGCGAGCGCGCGCGATGTCGTCGCCGCGCCGGCGGTGCGCGCCTATTTCGAAGAACTGCTGACGCGTCTGAACCGCACCTCGACGGGAAGCGCGACAACCGTCGCGAGACTGTGTCTGCTCGATATCGCGCCGTCACTCGATCTGGGCGAAATCACCGACAAAGGCTCGATCAATCAGCGTGCGGTGCTGACGCATCGCGCGGCGCAGGTGGAGGCGCTGCATGCCGCCGGGCGGGACGATGCGGCCGTGATCCTGGCGCGGCCGGAGCGCGACGCCTGAGCGCGCGGGAACGTCGCGGAGCGGGCGCGGTAAGATGCCACTCCACGACGCAAGGAACCACCGCGATGAATGGCAAAGTACCGAAGAAAGCTGCATCCGAGACAACCGCGCCGCGACCCGCGCGCAAAGCGGCGTCGCGGCCGCATCTCACGTATCTGATCGGCAGCCTGGACCGCATTCTGAAGCGCCGCCTGACCGATGCGCTCGTGCCGTTCGGCCTCACGCTCGCGCAATTCACGGCGCTGTCCGTGCTGGAGGCGCGTGGGGAGGCGTCGAACGCGCAACTCGCGGAGCGTTCGTTCATCACGCCGCAATCGGCCAATGAAGTCATGATCGCGATGTCCTCGCGCGGCTGGGTCACGCGTGAACCCGATCCGAATCACGGACGGATCGTCGTGTTGCGTCTCACGGATGAAGGACGCACGGTCGTGCGCCGCTGCATGAAAGCGATCGAGCTGATCGAGCGGGAGATGCTAGGGGATATCGACGCAGAGAAAGCAGCCGAGATTCAGGCCCATCTCGAAGAGTTCGGACGTCGGCTCAGACGCTCGTAGCCTCGCTCGAAGCTGCGGCCCGTTTCATCGAGATTCGCGCGAGGCGAATCTCTCCCGTTTCAGTGAACGACGACCATCTTCCCGTTCGCCTCGTTCGCTTCCATCACGCGATGCGCTTCGTGAATCTCGTCGAACGAGAACACGCGCGATGGCTTCGCGCTGAAGCGTCCTGCGGCGACATCCGCGGCGATCGCCTGCAACGGCACATCGGACAACGGAAAGCCGGGCGTGCCGAACACGAAGCTGCCGAAGAAAGTCAGATGCACGCCGCTCGACATTTGCAGGAGCGGATTGAAATCGGCAATCGGCGCGAGCCCGCCGAGCCAGCCCGCAAGACACGCGCGGCCGCCACGGCGCAACATCGTGAGCGAATCGAGGATCGTGCTGTTGCCGACGAGATCGAGCACCGCGTCGATCTGCTTCGATTCCGCGATGCGCTTGCCCAGCTCCGGCCCTTCGAGCTCCACACGCGATGCCCCCAGCGCTTCGAGCTTCGCGAAGCGATCGCGATTGCGCGTCGTCGCGATGACCTTCGCACCCGCGTTCACCGCGAGATTGACCGCGGCTTGCCCGAACGACGAAGTCGCGCCGCGAATCACGACGGTCTGGCCCGCCTCGATCTCGAGATTGCGAAAGAGACATGTCCACGCCGTCGCATAGGTTTCCGGAATCGCGGCCAGCTCCGCCCAGGGCAGATCGGATTCGATCAGCGCCACGTTCGAAACCGGCGCGCGAGTGAATTCTGCATAGCTTCCGTTGATGGTGCGTCCGAGGCCGCCCATCAACGCGGCCACCTTTGCGCCGACGGCAAACTCGCCGCCCGGACACGATTTCACGATGCCCACGCATTCGATGCCGCTCACCTTCGCGGCCTCGGCCCATTCGCCGCGCCGCATATGCATTTCGGCGTGGTTGATGCCGAACGCCTTGATCTCGATGACGACATGTCCCGCGAGCGGTTCCGGCTCTGGAATCTCGGCATGGACGAGGCTGTCGAGACCGCCGAACTTGTCGAGCACGATTGCACGCATGATGCTTCTCCCTGAGAAATGAGCGCGGTGATGGACCCGCGTGTCAGCGGGCGAGGAACCCGATGATGGCCGCTGCGATCGGCGCGGCGTGCGTCTCGAGCGCGAAGTGGCCCGTATCGAAGAAGCGCACCTCGGCATTCGGAATATCGCGCTTGAATGCTTCGGCGCCGGATGGCAGGAAGAACGGATCGTGCTTGCCCCACACGGCGAGCAACCTCGGCCGATGCTCACGGAAATACGCCTGAAACGCCGGATAGAGCGCGACGTTGCTGCGGTAATCGGCGAAGAGATCGAGTTGCACTTCATGCGCGCCGGGGCGGTTCATGTAGTAATCGTCGAGCGAATAACCATCGGGTGAGATCGCGGAGGCATCGGGCGCGCCGTGCGTGTATTGCCATTTCGTCGTGTCCTTCGTGAGCAGCGCACGCAGCGCATCGCGGTTCGCTTGCGTCGGCGCCTGCCAGTACGTGCGAATCGGATTCCAGCCGTCGCTCAAACCCTCTTCATAAGCGTTGCCGTTTTGCGAAACGATCGCCGTGATGCGCTCGGGATGCTTCAGCGCAAGGCGGAAGCCGGTCGGCGCGCCGTAGTCGAACACGTACACCGCAAAGCGATCGAAGCCGATCACTTCGGTAAAGCGGCCGATCACGCTGGCGATGTTTTCGAACGTGTACGAGAACGCGTCGCGGCTCGGCATATCGGAGAGGCCGAAGCCGGGAAGGTCGGGCGCGACGATATGAAAGCGATCGGAGAGCAGCGGAATCAGGTCGCGAAACATATGGCTCGAACTCGGAAAACCATGCAGGAGCAGAAGCTTCGGCGCGTTTGCCGGACCGGCCTCGCGATAGAACACGTTGAAGCCGTCGACCTCGATATGGCGATGCGCGATGTGGGACATGAGCGTTTCTCCGGATGCCGGGTGAGAATATTGTGTAACCGTTAAAACAGTGATATTGAGGTTACAAATCGAAGAAGTAACTTGTCAAGAGCTTTTTTAGCGGTTACGATGAAATCATCGATGACACCCGCCTCGACAGAGAAAAATGGACTACCGTCCCATTCCCGCGATTTTTCTGGCCGACGCGCCCGGCCTCGACTTTCTGAACTCGATCGCCACCCCGGTCGATGAGCCCGTCGACTGGATAGGCGACGGCGAAGGCCTGCTGTCGTGGCTCGAACAGGCGCAGCTCGTGCCCGCCGAGGTGCTTGCGTATATGCGTTCGCACATCGCGCCCGCGGAACTCGACGAGGTCGCGGCGAAGGCGCGCGGATTGCGCGAGTGGTTTCGCGCGTTCGTGCACAAGAGAAAAGGCAGGCCGTTGTCGGTGAAGGATTTGAGGGAGCTAGAGCCGCTCAATCGCGTGTTGCAGCGCGATGAGCAACACGGTGCGATCGTCGCCGATGCGAATGCCGCAAGCGGTCTCGCGTTCGGCATGCAGCGCCGCTGGCCGACGGCCGAATCATTGCTGATGCCGATCGTCGAAGCGCTTGCGAAGCTCGTCTGCGAAGAAGACTTTACGTACGTGAAGGCGTGCGAAGGTCCGACATGCACGCTGCTGTTCGCGGATCATACGCGCGGGCATGCGCGGCGCTGGTGCAGCATGGCGATTTGCGGAAATCGCGCGAAGGTGGCCGCGCATCGGGCGCGGCTGAGAGAAGGAAAGGGCGGTTGACATCGTTCACGAGGAGGCAGCATGCACCACATCAAGGCGATTGCGTTCGATCTCTACGGCACGCTCTTCGACGTGCATTCCGTCGTCGATCGATGCGAGCAACGCTATGCCGGACGCGGCCGCGAAATCAGCGCGCTATGGCGGCAGAAACAGCTCGAATACACATGGCTGCGCAGCCTGATGAATCGCTATGTCACGTTCGAGCAGGCAACCGAAGATGCATTGCGCTACACATGCCGCCATCTCGGGCTCGATCTCGACGATGAAACGCGCGCAGCGCTATGCAACGCGTATCTCGAACTGCGTTCCTTTCCCGAAGTGCCCGATGCGCTTCTCAGGCTCCGTGAACGTGGACTGAAACTCGCGGTGTTGTCGAACGGCTCGCCGCATTCGATCGGCTCGGTGGTCGGTCATGCCGGATTGCGCGATCGTTTCGACTATCTGCTGAGCGTCGATCCGGCGCGCATCTTCAAGCCGCACGACCGCGCATATGCGCTTGCGGAGCAGGCGTTCGGGCTTTCGCGCGCGGCGATTCTGTTCGTGTCGTCGAATCCGTGGGATGCGACCGGCGCGCGCTACTTCGGTTTTCCGACGGGCTGGATCAACCGCGGCGGCAGCACGTTCGACGAAATGGGCCAGCGGCCGGATTGGGAGTTGGCCGGCCTCGATGACTTGCCGAAGCTGTTCGACGGCGCGTGATCGCCAGCCCCTTATTTCACGCTCTCGGCCCGCGATGCGCACAAGCGCCACGATGACGCCGGCTTCGGCGCATCGGCGGTTTCGCGCCACCACCGCTCGCCACGATGCGGCGCTTCGAGATCGAGCCGCTCACCCATGCGCGGCGTCGCCACCGCGACACCGCGCGCGAGCGCCAGCCCCGTCACGCGCTCGAAGGGTTCCTGCCACGAATGCATCGCGAGATCGAAGGTGCCGTTATGAATCGGCACGAGCCAGCGTCCGCGCAGATCGATATGCGCCTGCACCGTTTCCTCGGGCTGCATGTGGACGTACGGCCATTGCGCATCGTAAGCGCCGGTCTCGATCAGCGTGACGTCGAACGGACCGAGACGCTCGCCGATCGTCCTGAAGCCGTCGAAATAGCCGGTGTCGCCGCTGAAGAACACGCGCACGTCATCGTCGACGATGACCCACGACGCCCACAGCGTGCTGTTGCCGTCGAAGAGGCTGCGGCCGGAGAAATGCTGCGCGGGCGTCGCGGTAAACGAGAGGCCTTCGATCCGCGCGCTCTGCCACCAGTCGAGCTGGCGCACTTTCGCTGCATCGATGCCCCAGTCGATCAAGCGGTCGCCGACGCCCAACGGCGTGAGAAAGACTTCGGTCGTCGCGGCGAGCGCGAGCACGGTTTCGCGATCGAGATGATCGTAGTGATCGTGCGACAGGATCACGCCGCGCAACGGCGGCAGATCGTCGAGCGCGATCGGCGGAGCATGAAAGCGCTTCGGCCCGACACGTTTGAACGGCGAAGCGCGTTCGCCGAACACCGGATCCGTCAGCCAGTATTCGCCGCGCAGCTTGAAGAGCATCGTCGAATGGCCGAGACGGAACAGGCTGCGCTCGGGCGCGGCATCGAGCGCCGCGCGCGTGAGCGTATCGACGACGGGCGCCTGCGCCGGCACCGTACTGCGCGGCTTGTTGAAGAGCACGTTCCACACGATGCGCAGCGTCTTGCCGATGCCTTCGACCGGACGCGGCTTCACATTGCGAAAACGCTCGCCATCATGCTGCGGCGACGCGCTCGATAACGCGCGACCGCGCTTTGCTGCGGCGAGACCCAGGGCACGGCTGATGTTGTCGGCGAACCAGATCATGGGCGTGGTGGGGCGTGAGCCCGAAGCGGAAAGTAGACTGAGCAGTGTAGTTTAATTTCGAGAAAAAAGTAAACCGGACGGTGTAAAATATGAGGATGGATTCGAGCGACATGAACGACATTCCCCAGCGCCTGACCGACCGGAAACGCGCCGCGATCGTGAACGCGGCCGTGGAGGAATTCATCGCCGCGGGCTACGACGCAACCAGCATGGACCGGATCGCCGCGCGCGCGGGCGTGTCCAAGCGCACGGTGTACAACCACTTCGACAGCAAGGAGACCTTGTTCGCCGCGATCCTTCATCGACTGTGGGATGCGAGCGAAACCGGCGATGCGCCCGTCTATAGCACCGATGAACCGCTGCGCGCGCAATTGCTCGTGCTCTTGTCGCGCAAGCTGCGTCTCATGAACGACGAGGCTTTTCTATCGCTCGCGCGTGTGGCGATCGCGGCGGGCATTCATTCGCCGGAACGGGCGCGAGACATGGTGGCGCGCATCGGCGAGCGCGAGGAAGACGTGACGGCGTGGATCAGAAAAGCGGCCGCCGACGGCCGGCTCGCGGTCGCGGACCCGGTCTTCGCCGGGCAGCAACTGCACGGGATCGTCAAGGGTTTCGCGTTCTGGCCGCAAGTGACGATGGGGCAGCCGCCTTTATCGAAGGCCGAGCAAAAGAAAGTAGCGGAAGCGGCCGCCGAAATGTTCCTCGCACGCTATGCGCGCGACGCCTGAGCACGCATCGAGCAGTTGACGGCGACGCCGGCGCGAGCCTGCCGCCGATATGCCGAACGTTCATGCACGGAATCGAATTCGAATCGCAGTGCCGTTTCTCCCGGGCCACAGGATTACTTTTGCGTCGGTCCGGGTATATGGTTTACGAGTGCGCTGTTCCTGCGCACCTGGTTCACCTGGCGATTCCATCGTCAGGCAGCGGTAAGCCTTCGTTGAAGGAGAAAGTCATGAAGACCGTCCTCATAACGACCACACTCGTGGCCGCGTTTTCACTCGTCGATCTGGCTCAGGCGCAAGAGCCCACCGATACCTTGCAGTCCATCCCCGCACCCCGTCAACAGAGTGCGCAAAGCGCGGCGCCTTCCGGCGACACGGCCTTTGGCGGCGTAACCGCAGGCCAGAGCGCGAGCGGGAGCATGTCGAACTGGAAGGGCATATCGCCCAACTGTACGCCGCGGCCATTCTGCAATATCTATTCGGGCGGGCAGTGAGCATGACGCTGGCGGGCGGTCTTTTCGCACTCTGATCGTCGCCCGGAAAGACCGCCGCGGTCGTCCGCAATGAGCTCGTCACCGGAGGCTGTTAAAATTCCGATACGTTTTTTATGGGCACGATGTGATGGGCTTCGAACAACTCGCCGGACTGAAAGAGCAACTCGCAAAACAGGCTGCCAGCAACGCAGCGAAGAAGGCGCCGCGCGTGCGGCGTCCCGCGCCGGCGGGCGCATCGAAGGCTGCGGGTCCGTCCCGGCCTGCCGCGGCGCCTTCGAAACCGGCGGCTGCGTCCCGGCCTGCCGCGGCGCCATCGAAACCAGTGGATCCCGTCGTGCATACCATCGGCAAGCTGCAAAAGCGCTTTCCGCTCGCATTTCCGAAGAATCCCGCGCCGAAGGTCCCGCTGAAGGTCGGCATTTTCGAGGACCTGATGAAGCACGCGGAGGAAATGGGACTCGACGAGAAAGAACTGCGCAGCGCAATCAAGGTCTGGTGCCGTGGCAACCGATACTGGACCTGTCTCGTCAATGGCGCGCCGCGAATCGATCTCACGGGCGGCAAGGCGGGTGAAGTGACGCCGGCGGACGCGGAGCGCGCCGTGTATCTGGAAACGAATCGTCTGGCGCGGTCGAATTCGGCTCCGAAACCAGCGGAATCCGGCAAGTAGCGCGAAACGCCGCGCGAAGGAACGCGTTTTCCGGCGTTCTCTTTGGCCGCAGAATACAAAAAGCGCGATGCCGTTCGATACGGCATCGCGCTTTTTCTGTATCGGCCTTCGATCAGAACTTGTGACGCAAGCCGACGCGCGTCACGAACTGCGTGTTCGCACCCGCATTGCCGATGAACGACGACGACGAGCCGATTTCCGCCTGCACCGGCGTACCGTTGTTGCTACCCGACGCCTTCTGGTATGCGCCGATCGCATAGACGTCGGTGCGTTTCGACAGCGCGTAGTCGATCACGGCGTTAACCTGATGCCACTTGCCATCGAAGTTGCCGCCGAGATCCGAGAACGTGTAGCCGAGGCCCCCGCTCAGAGCGGGCGTGAACGCGTACTTGCCGCCGATTTCATAGTTGTTCAGGTTCGACGAAGCGGCGGTGATCGGCTCGAACTTCGTATGCGTCCAGTTCGCCCAGATCGTCGCGGCTGCGATCGTGTAACGCGCACCGACGCCATAGGTTTCGAGGTCGCGCAAGCCGCCCGTGTTCACATTCGCGATGCTCACGCTGAACGGCGGCGTCGCGCCGTTCGGGAAGCGGATGTTCGTGTACGCCGCACCGATGCCGAATGGGCCCTGCGCGTAGTTCAAGCCGAAGCTGTACGCGCTGGACGAGCCTTGCACGGCCGTTGCGCCGGTGCCCGTCGTGGGCGAACCCGCGAAGTTCGTCGAGTTCGAGAAGCCGTACATCGCGCCGAACGTGACGCCGTAGAAGTTGGCGCTGCTGAACTTGACTGAGTTGTTGATGCGGCTCGACGTCAGTTGATCCAGGTCGTTGATGTGATACGCGTAGTTGCCGGCGGGCGTCTGGCTGCCCATCGTGTAACTGCCGCCGAGATAGTCGGTCGAGAACGAGTATTGACGACCGAATGTCAGCGAGCCGAACTCGTTCTTCGTAAGACCGACATACGCCTGACGGCCGAATTCCGCGCCGCCCTGACCGAGCGTGCCGTCGCCGCTGTTGAAGCCGCTTTCGAGCACGAAGATCGCCTTGAGACCGCCGCCTAGATCTTCGGTGCCGCGCAAGCCCCAGCGGCTGCCTTGAGCGACGCCGTCGCCATACTTCACGACGCTGTCATGACCGGTCGAGATCGCGACCTTGTTCGCATACGTGATGCCGGCGTCGATGATCCCGTACAGCGTGACGCTGCTTTGCGCGTGCGCCGCGATGCCGAACGTGCCGAGTACGGCAGCCGATACGATGTGCTTCTTCATTCTTCTTTTCCTTGGTGTTGTCCGCGTGACGCGAAATGCCGCTCGACGCGGCCTGTTGAGGAACGCCGCCGCGCATTCGATGAGCGCGAGCGTGATCGTCCCGGCTTCGCGAGAAATCGCGCGAAGGTCGAGTGCTTAGAGATGTGCAGGGTGCTGCTTCTGGTGAAGCGGAAGAAATCCCGCTGCCGGGCAAGCGGGTGAGCAGCGTTGCCTCGGCGCCCTGAGCCGATGACTTACGCTGTAGTCGATGAAATATAGCGCTTCGTCAGATATTGGTAAATTCGTGTAAGGGATTTTGTATCATTTCATCCACAGTCGTGTCACGAACGGGCATTCGACACGTGCGCCATCGTGCAACTAACGGTCTTGCGTAGAACGCCACGGCTTTCGGACGGGTCCGGACATTGCAACACCATGGCATTCAGGAAACGACCGGGAGACGGTATGTCCGAACACAAGAGCCCCGATGCCTGCCGGGTAGGCGTCGCCTTTATAGAAGCGCAATTGACGGCGCTGTATGCCTACGCGAGTCTGCTGTCCGACTGGATCGAACGCGGTGCGCCGCCGCCGGACTTCGCGAAAGCGCAGCCTTTGCTCGCGCGCAAGCGCTCGCACCCCGAAGCGCACACGCACAGCGAGGACGGCACGCCGACCAAAGGTGCGCCCGCGCAATTCGAGTTGTCGTGGCCGTCTCTCGACACCGCGGACAAGCGCGTCGCCTTCGCACTGATCGTCCCGTGCACAAATGCGATTGTCGCGATTGCAGACTACTTCGACATTCACCGGCTTTCGGCGTCGCGCGCGCCGGAGGTGCAATTTCTCATGCGTCTGCGCGATGCCGCCGCTAACGGCAATACGTTCAGCCTCGCAGGCGACGATTACATGCCGCATGCCGCGTATGCCGGGCTGATCGTCGATCACGCGCTGGACGGCACGCTGCTGTTCAGCGACGGTGTGAAGCCGGGCTTCATCGAATTCGGCGACGTCGTTGGCTTGCTGCGCTATCTGACGAAGGTGTTGAAGAGCATGCAATCGGCAATCAGCGCGGGCGACGCGGGATGACGTCCCGACGAAATTTCGACGCTCAGGCGCGGCCTTTGCGCAGGGTTCGGGGACATCACCTTCGCACACACCAAAAATGGACGAATCGCTGATTTGCCTGAGGAAAAAGATCGCAAAGCAGATCGCGGAGCGTGAGGCGGCGCTCGAATCCCTGCGCGAAAGCGCGACGCTCGCGCAAACGAAGCACGACCGTGAACGCATTCTTCTCACGCTCGCCGTGCTCGACGAGGAGCTTGCGGGATGGAGAAACGTCGCCGCGCGCGTGGAGCAGGCTGTGCTGTTCGAACCGCGCACGTATCGCGCCATTCGCATGCCCGCACTGCGCTGATCATTCGGCTTTGCCACGCGCCGTACAAAGCGGTGCGCCTCTGCGCGACTCTCGAATTTGCTTCACCATGTGGCGAAACCCCGAACCCGTGCGCGCGCATGCCGGCCGACATGACCGGGTGCCGCGCGCTATTCATGGAGAATCGAGATGTCCGCTTCCAACGACAACCACGACACGCCTGTCTGGTTCATCACCGGATGCTCGACCGGCTTCGGCCGCGAACTCGCTTGCGCCGTGATCGACAAGGGCTGGCGTGCGGTCGTCGCCGCACGCAATCCGGATAGCGTCGCGGATCTCGTCGAACGCGGCAAAGGCCGCGCGATCGCGGTGCGTCTCGACGTCACGCGCGCGGACGAAATCAAGTCCGCAATCGACGATGCCTACGCCGCTTTCGATCACATCGACGTGCTCGTGAACAACGCGGGCTTCGGTTATCTCTCGGCAGTGGAAGAGGGCGAGGACGAAGAGGTGCGCGCGATGTTCGAAGCGAATTTCTTCGGCGCGGCGTCGATGATCAAGGCTGTCCTGCCGCGCATGCGCGAGCGTCGCTCGGGCCATGTCGTCAACATCACGTCAGTGGGCGGACTGGTCGGCAATCCGGGCAGTGGTTATTACGCGGCGACGAAGTTCGCGCTCGAAGGTCTGGGCGAAGCGCTCGCGCGCGAAACCGAAGGGCTCGGCATCAAGGTCACCGCGGTCGAGCCGGGCCCGTTCCGCACGGACTGGGCGGGTCGGTCGCTGAAGCAGACGCGCAATCCGATCGACGATTACGCGCAGACCTCGGGCACGCGGCGCGCGGCCATCGCGGAGCGCAGTGGCAAACAACCGGGCGATCCGGCGCGGGCCGCGCAGGTCATCATCGAAGCGGTCACATCGCCCGAGCCGCCCGGGCATCTCGTGCTGGGCGGACCCGGGCTCGAACTGGTGCGCACCAAACTCGCGAAGCTCAACGCCGAGATCGATGCGTGGCAGGCGCGCAGCCAGTGGACGGACAATCCGGATCAGTGATCATGAAGCGGCTTCGCGCGGAAGAACGGCGCATTCTCGCGCTCGTCGCCGACGACGCCGCGCTTCTGCACGTCGCGCCGCCGCATGTGCGCTTCGTGACGACCTCGGCCGGTCCCTGCTACGAAGCCTTGTTCAACCGGATCGAAGTGGATGGCGCCACGCTCGCATTGCCGGAGCCGTTGCTTCGGATCGTCGTGGCGCACGAAGTCGGGCACGCGACGCAACGCAAGGCGATGCTGCTCGATTTCGCGTGCACGGTTCTATCGGTGATGGCGATGTTGTCGATACCGTGCATCGTATTCGCGACCGCGCCCGATGACGAACTCTGGCGCGTAAGCATTCCCGGAGCGGGCTTCGTGCTGGCCTTCTTCGCGTGCCGGAAGTTCTGGCGCACCCACGGCGCAAAGCGCGCGGCCGCTTTCGAACTCGATGCGGACGCCAAAGCCGCGTCGCTTTGCGGTCCGGCATCGGCACTGGCGGCGCTCGAAGCAATGGCGACGCGAGGGCATGTCGACGCCGCGCGCCTCGACGCGATGCGTAGGCGCGTCGCGTCAGCGCCGCGATAGTCGCCGCACGCACTGCGCATTCTGCCCGCACCGATTCGAAGCGGTCCGATATCGCGCGGAGAACCATCATGAAAAAAGGCACGGGCATCCGCGACCGGATACCCGTGCCTTTGCGTGCAGCGCCGCTTTATTGTGTCTGCGAGGCGGGCGGCGGTGTACTCGACTTCTTGTGATGATGTTTCTGGCCTTTCTTGTGATACGCAGGCCGGGCCTGATTGTTCGGATACTCCGCGGCCGCGAACGACAGCGTCGGCGCCGCGAAAGCCGCCAGCACCAAAAGCACGAGAGATTTCTTCAAGTATGTTTTCATCGGAGACTCGCTTGGAGGAGATGGCCTTTAACAGGGCAAAGCAACATGCGACCGAGACCACGCGGCATCGTCCGGGTTCCTCATCGTGTCGAAGCCGCTGGGACAACAGTATATTGCACAAAAAAGTGCAATTCATCCGTGCATAGGTATAAGGCTTTGAAGCGACGAGAGTTTTTCGCTTCGCACTGCTGCGATCAGTCGGCAGCCATTGCCTTCGGTCCGCGACAATATCATCGACAGCCTCTACTATCGTGCCTGTCTTAAACTCAGGGACGACCCAGTGAAAGAAGATGACATCCGCAGGAATGCGTTCGCCATGCCTGTGTACAATCCCGCCTACCCGCGTCCGCCGTTCCGCTTTCTCAATCGCGAGTACTTCATCATCTCTTACGAGACCGATCTCGACGCGCTGCGCGCCGTGGTCCCGGAGCCGCTCGAAGTGGACAACGGTCTCGTTCATTACGAATTCATCCGCATGCCCGATTCATCCGGCTTCGGCGATTACACGGAAAGCGGCCAGGTGATCTCCGTCATCGGTCCGGACGGCAAGAAGGGCAGCTATACGCATGCGATGTATCTCGACGACGAAGGCCCGATCGCGGGCGGTCGTGAAATCTGGGGCTTTCCGAAGAAGCTCGCGTCGCCGCGTCTCGCCGTCGATGGCAAGGACACGCTGCTCGGCACGCTCGATTACGGCTCGCAACGTATCGCCACGGGCACGATGGGCTACAAGTACCGGACGCTCGACCTCGAAACGGAACGCAAGAAGCTCGCCGATGTTCCGAACTATCTTCTGAAAGTCTTGCCGCATGTCGACGGCACCGCGCGCGTCTGCGAACTCGTGCGCTTCTTCTTGCGCGACGTGAACGTCATCGGTGCATGGGAAGGCCCGGCCGCACTCGAACTGCACGCGCATGCGCTCGCGCCGGTCGCGGATCTGCCGGTGCGCAAAGTGGTCGGCGCGCGGCATGTCATCGCGAATCTCACGCTCGATATCGGTGAAGTCGCATACGACTATCTCGCGCCGGCCGACGAGCTCAAGCTCGCCGTCAACCAGTAACTCGGAATAACTTCCGACCACTCCGACAAGGGAACAAGCATATGGCACTACAAGGAAAAGTCGCGCTCGTGACGGGCGCAGCGAGCGGCATCGGCGAACAGACGGCGCGCAAGCTCGCGGCCGATGGCGCGGCGGTCGTGATCGCCGATCTGAATCTCGCGAATGCGCAGAAGGTCGCGGACAGCATCGTCGAAGCGGGCGGCAAGGCGATCGCCGTGTCGATGGACGTGACGAGCGAAGACGCCGTCAACGCGGGCATCGAAGACACGGTCGCGAAGCTCGGCGGCATCGACGTGCTGGTGTCGAACGCGGGCATTCAGATCGTCGCGCCGATCGAAGAATATTCGTACGCCGACTGGAAGAAGATGCTCGCGATCCATCTCGACGGCGCGTTCCTCACGACGAAGGCGGCGATCAAGCATATGTACGCATCGGGCAAGGGCGGTTCGATCATCTATATGGGATCGGTGCACTCTCATGAGGCATCGAAGCTGAAATCGGCGTATGTGACGGCGAAGCACGGCTTGCTCGGGCTTGCGCGTGTCGTCGCGAAGGAAGGCGGCTCGCGCGGCGTGCGCGCCAATGTGGTGTGCCCCGGTTTCGTGCGCACGCCGCTCGTGGAGAAGCAGATTCCCGAGCAGGCCAAGGCGCTGGGCATTTCGGAAGAAGAGGTCGTGAAGAACGTGATGCTGAAGGAAACGGTCGACGGCGAATTCACGACCGTTGCCGATGTCGCGAATACGGTGGCGTTCCTCGCGGGCTTCGAATCGAATGCGCTGACGGGGCAGTCGGTCGTCGTGAGTCACGGCTGGTTCATGCAATAACGATAAGGAGAATCCATGCGCCGCAGTCAACGCAACACACACATGCAGGCGAATCACGTCGCGCTGCCGCATTACGATGACGTTTGCCTCGTGCTGCAAGGCGGCGGCGCGCTGGGTTCCTACCAGGCCGGCGTGTTCGAAGGGCTCGCGGAAGTCGGCGTCGAACCGACCTGGACCTCGGGCATTTCCATCGGCGCGCTGAATACGGCGATCATCGCGGGCAATGCGCCCGAGCATCGCGTGGCCGCGCTGCGCGGCTTCTGGAACACGATCTGCCAGCCCGCGGATCTTATCGGACATGTGGGTGCGTTCATGCCGGCCGCGTTCGGCTTCGCGAACATGGGCCGCACGTTTTCGAGCATGTGGGCGGCGGCGCGCGCGATCGCCGAAGGGCAGAAGGGCTTTTTCTCGCCGCGCGTGCAACTGCCTTCGGTGCAGACGAAGAACAGGCTCCCCAGCGAAGTGAGCTTCTACGACACGTCCGCGTTGCGCTCGACGCTGCTGCAGTTCGCCGATTTCGACCGCATCAACGATGGCGCCATGCACGTATCGGTAGGCGCGGTGAACGTGCGCACGGGCAATCTCGTCTACTTCGACAACAAGACGATGCGTCTCGCGCCCGAGCACTTCATGGCGTCGGGCGCGTTGCCGCCGGGCTTTCCGGCTGTCGAGATCGACGGCGAGTTCTACTGGGACGGCGGCCTCGTGTCGAATACGCCGCTGACCGAGATCTTCCGCGAAAGTCAGCACAAGGACACGCTCGTGTTCCAGGTGGATCTGTGGAGCGCGCGCGGCACGTTGCCGGCCGATTTTCTCGATGTGAGCGAGCGCACGAAGGACATTCAATATTCGAGCAGAACGCGCGCGATCACCGATTTCGTTTCGCACAACCAGAAGCAGGCGCGGCTCATCAAGGAATTGCTGGAGCACGTTCCGGAGAAGGTGCGCAGCTCGCATCCGTTGCTGCTCGAGGCGCAGAAAATCGCGGACGGCGGCGCGGTGAACGTCGTGCATCTCATCTACAAGGACAAGTTCTTCGAAGGTCATTACAAGGACTACGAGTTCAGCAACGACACGATGGATGAGCACTGGGCGAGCGGCCTCGAAGACATTCGCCGCTCATTCGGGCATCCGGAGTGGTTCGAGGTGCCGAGTCATGATCTGGGCTTCGTCACGCATGACGTGCATCGGCATGAGCGCGCGCCGAAAGCGACGCATGCGATGCCGAAGGCCGTATCGAAGAAGCTGGATAATGCGGTCGAAGGCGAAGTCGTTTGAAACCGTGACGGGTTTCATTTACTCTGGCTAGCCTCGTTCCCACGCCTGCGAGCCATGCCATGAGCGACTGGAAACCCGCAAACTACCCCTCCGTCAGCCCCTATCTCGTCTGCGCGAACGCGGAAGCGATCATCACGTTTCTGGAACGCGTCTTCGACGCCGTGCTGGTCCGCCGCTTCGACCGTCCCGATGGCTCGCTGATGCACGCCGAAGTGCGCGTCGACGACAGCATCGTGATGATCGGCGGCGGCGCGACGGATCAGCAATCGCAGGGTCCGCATATCCACGTGTACGTGCGCGACGCACAGGCCGTCTACGATCGCGCGATCCGGAACGGCGCCGAAAGCGTGCAGGCGCCCGCGCGCAAACGTGCCGATGACGACTTCCGCGGCGGCTTCCGCGACGCCGCCGGCACCACATGGTGGGTCGCGACGCAGTGACCGGCTAGCGCTTTCGTCTTTTTGCGCGCGTGGCCGGCGCATTCGATAGCGTGCGCAACGCATCCGTCAGCGTTTTCAGAAACTGATCGACCGCGGGCGGCAGACGCCGCTCGCGCATCGCCGTGACCTGCAGCAAACGCTCGTTGAGCAACGGCTCGTCGATGGGCATGGCGATCAGTGCCGGCGGCCCCGGATCGCCTTCGAGCGCCACTGCGCTGCCGAGCGTGATCGCGCCCGTGAGCGCCGCGAAATGATGCATCGCGCTCGAGTTGTTGCTCGTCATGACCGGCTCCAGATGCACGCCGCGCGCCGAGCAGCACAAGTCGATCAACTGACGCACGGTGGTGCCGCGATCCAGCACGGCGGTCGGATACCGAAGGACGTCGTCGAGCGTGATGCTCGCTTTGCCCGCCAGCGGATGCGTCGGCGGCAGCAGTGCGCAGACCGGCGCCTTCACGCTGTATTCGATGCTCAGCGCCGTCGATGTCGACGTCGAGAACGCGAGCCCGACATCCACTTCGCCGCTCGCCACCCAATGCTCGACCTGGCCGGGCGTACCCGAACGCATTACGAAGCGCGTGCGCGGATGCGCGCGATAATGCGACGCCATCACGCTCGGCAGAAAACAGCGCGTAAATCCTTCCGTGCAGCCGATGCGCACGATCCCGAGCCCGAGCGCATGCCTCTCCGATATCTCGGCGAGCACCGCATCGCCATCCATCAGTGCGCGGCGCGCGTGCTGCACGAGCAGTTCGCCCGCTTCGGTGAGGATCATGCCGCGCGGCATGCGCTCGAATAGCGGCGTGCCCGCCTGTTCCTCCAGCTTCGCGATCTGCCGGCTGATCGCGGACACCGCGACGTGAAGCTGTTCCGATGCCGCCGCGAGCGAGCCCGAGCGCGCGACTTCCACGAAGTATTTGAGTGCGATGCCATGCAGCACGATGGGTCCTTCGAGCGTTGCCTTTTTGGCAATGCTATCCGCAAAATTTGAAATTGTGGCGAATTTTTGGCGTTCCTAGACTGGCCGGAATTGCAGTGGATTTTTTTCCGGAGACGTCGTGAAAGCACCTCAGAACACCCGCGAAACCGCGATCGCCATTGCGTGCGACGCATTCGATTCGGGCGCGTTTTTCGCGGACCTGCAGCGCCGCGTCGCGTTTCGCACCGAGAGCCAGAACGGGCAGAATCCCGCGCTGCATGCCTATCTAACCGATGAGGTCAGCGAGACGCTCGCGCGTCTGAACTTCACGGCGCGCGTCGTCGAGAATCCCGTCGCGGGCGGCCCACCGTTTCTGATCGCCGAGCGTCACGAGTCGGACGGCTTGCCGACCGTGTTGACCTACGGCCACGGCGACGTCGTGCGCGGTTACGACGAGCAGTGGCGCGCGGGGCTGAAGCCGTGGGAGATCGTCGTCGATGAAGACCGCTGGTACGGTCGCGGCACGGCGGACAACAAGGGCCAGCACTCGGTCAACTTCGCGGCGCTCGCGGCCGTGCTGCGGGCGCGCGGAGGCAAGCTCGGCTACAACGTGAAGGTGATCTTCGAGACCGGCGAAGAAATCGGCTCGCCGGGTCTCGATGCGGTCTGCGGCGCGCAACGGCAGGCGCTCGCCGCGGATGTGTTCATCGCTTCCGACGGACCGCGCGTGTCGGCGCAACGTCCGACGCTCTTTCTCGGCTCGCGCGGCGGCGTGCCGTTCGAACTGACGGTCGATCTGCGCGAAGGCGGGCATCACTCGGGCAACTGGGGCGGCGTGCTGCGCAATCCGGCCGTCGTGTTGTCGCATGCGATCGCGAGTCTCGTCGATCGCAACGGGCGCATCGCCGTCGAAGGATTGCGGCCGCCGCCGATTTCCGATGCGGTGCGCGAAGCACTGGCCGATATCGAACTGGGCCGCGACGCAAGCTCGCCCGAGATCGACCCGACCTGGGGCGAGCCGGGCCTCACGCCGACCGAGCGCGTGATCGGCTGGAACGCGCTCGAAGTGCTCGCGATGAAATCCGGCAACGCCGATGCGCCCGTCAATGCGATTCCGCCGTTCGCGAAGGCGGTGTGTCAGTTGCGCTTCGTCGTCGGCACGGATTGGGAAAACCTGCAGACGCATCTCGAACGCCATTTCGCGGCGCACGGCTTCACCGAAGTGACGGTCAGGGCGACGCGCGGCACGCCCGCGACGCGTCTCGACCTGGACGATCCCTGGGTGCACTGGGCGCTCGATTCGATGCGCGCGACGACCGGCAAGAAGCCCGCGTTGCTGCCGAATCTCGGCGGCACCGTGCCCAACGACGTCTTCGCGAAGACGCTCGGCCTGCCGACGCTCTGGGTGCCGCATTCGTATCCCGCGTGCAACCAGCACGCGCCGAACGAGCACGTGCTCGCGTCCGTCATGCGCGAATCGCTCTGCGTGATGGCGGGCCTCTGGTGGGACCTGGGCGACATGGGCGCGGCGATCGTCGCCACGCGTGACGCACATTGATCGAACGCTTTCCATGACACGCTGACATCATGAACAAAAAGCCTCTGAGTCTCACGCAGATCGTGCTCGCGACTTCGGTCGGCAACGCGCTCGAATGGTTCGATATCGCGATCTATGCGTTCTTCGCCGTGTATATCGCGAAGAACTTCTTCCCGGCCGTGAACGAGACGGCGTCGATGCTGCTCACCTTCGGCTCGTTCGGCGCGTCGTATCTGGTGCGGCCGATCGGCGGCATGATCCTCGGCGCATACGCGGACAAGCGCGGGCGCAAGGCGGCGCTGATGATGTCGGTCGGTCTGATGATGATCGGCACGGCGATCATCGCGGTGATCCCGACTTATGCGTCGATCGGATTGATCGCGCCCGCTGGCGTATTCATCGCGCGCCTGATTCAGGGCTTCTCGGCGGGCGGCGAGTTCGGTCCGTCCACGGCGATGCTGATCGAGCACGCGCCCGACCGGCGCGGCCTGCTCGCGAGCTGGCAATTCGCAACGCAAGGGCTCGCGACCTTGCTCGCGTCGATCTTCGGCTTCGCCCTCGCCAAGCTGATGCCCGCCGCGGAACTCGCCGCGTGGGGCTGGCGCATTCCGTTCTTCTTCGGTCTGCTGATCGGGCCGGCGGGCCTGTTCCTGCGCCGCTATCTGGAAGACGCGGCCGATTACACCGAGGCCGAGCATACATCGACGCCGGTCCGCGATGTCTTCACGCAGCAAAAGGCGCTGCTGCTCGTCTCCATCGGCGCGCTGACGGTGTCGACGGCGGTGAACTATCTGCTGCAATACGTGCCGACCTTCGCGATCCGCGAGTTGCATCTCGACGCATCGACGGGTTTCGCCGCGAGCACCGTCGCCGGTTTGATGCTGACGCTGGTGACGCCGTTCGCGGGTCACCTGTCCGACAGGATCGGCCGCGTGAAGCAGATGTCGACGGCCGCGTTGCTGCTCTTCGTGACGGGTTATCCGGCGTTCGCGTATGTCGTGTCGCATGTGTCGGTGCCGGCGCTGTTTGCGCTCGTCGCATGGCTCGCACTGCTCAAGGCGATCTACTTCGGCGCGTTGCCGGCGCTGATGTCGGAGATCTTTCCGGTGTCGACGCGCGCGACGGGCATGTCGATCGGCTACAACATCGGCGTGACGGTGTTCGGCGGCTTCACACCGGCGATCATCATCTGGCTGCTGAGCGCGACGGGCAGCAAGGCGGCGCCGAGCTTCTACATGATGTTCACGGCGGTGATCAGTCTCGCGGCGCTCGCGGCGGTGAGCCGGGGCAAGGCTTACACGAGGCCGACGGGATTCGCGGCGTAGCAATGCCGCAACGAAGGGCACGGGGTCCGCATGGACCTCGTTGCAATTCGATTTCGATCATTTCCTTTTCCGGTACGCACGAGCCGATTGCGATTAGCGTCGTGCACGCGCTGCGCTCTTTGTATCGCACTGTATCCGCACCGAAAGCCGACACACGGCGATTCAGAACCGGCTTTGCGCGAAACACGCCAGATACGTCCGCCAGTTCAAATACCTCCAAGCCGAACGATTCGCAACACGCGGCGGATCAGCAGGACGGCCTTCCATCACACACTCTGGAGGTAAATCATGAAAGTCATTCAATCGCTCGTCGTCGCTGCCGTTCTCGCACTGCCGGTTTTGTCGTTCGCGCAATCGAATCAGCCGATCACCCGTGCGCAAGTGCGCGCGCAACTCGTCGAACTGCAAAAGGCCGGCTATAACCCCGCCAGCGATCAGACGCAATATCCGCAAAACATTCAGGCCGCGCAGGCGCGCGTGGACGCAGCCAACGGCCTGACGGCATACGGCGCGCCGGTGAGCGGCGGCTTCGCGTCGGGCGCGCGTTCGACGGACACGGACGTCATCGGACTCGGTCCGGTTTTCGCGAAACCGTAAGCGCGCAGTTCAAGCGATTTCGAAAGCCCGGACGGCGTGCCCGCCCGGGCTCGATTCTCGTTTCTGGAAATAGCGTATTGCGTTTCGGACTCACGGCCATTCAGGCGATACACTCACGCTGCAAAAATCTCATTTTCCGCGGCATCTGACGCGCGGCGAATGGTGAAGCGCGGAAAATGGGTATCATCCATTTCCGCCCCGCGCGGATTCAGCCGAATGTAACAACGTATCGCAGTTTTTCGAGTGCGACGCCACTGATTTTCGAGGCGCTTATGCCCACAGACGTAGACAACATTACCGACGAGCAGATCGCGTCGATCGCCGATCGCCTGACCGAAGAAGGCCACAAGGTTTCCCCCATGACCGTTTGGGCGGAGGCCCGCAGTGGCTCGCTCGTCGGCATCGCGGCCGGCCTGCAGCGCTGGCGCGAGGCGCGTTCCCCGGACATGCCGCAGCAGCAGGCGCCGACCGGACTTCCCGACGACCTTGCCGAGACGCTCGTGAACGTCGCGCGGCGGCTCTGGACCGTTTCGCGCGACGAAACCGAACGCCTGTACGGTCAGCGTGTGTCCGCCGTGAGCCAAAGGCTTTCGACCGCGCTCGCGGAGCGTGACGAGGCGCTCGCCGAATTCCAGAAGTCCGGCGACGAAGCCGCGAAGAACCGCCAGCAGACGACCGAAATGCTGAGCGCGTTGCGAGCGTCGGAGGACTCCGTCGCGCGCCTGCGCCAGGAAATCGAAGCAGCCACGGCACGCGCGCAGACAGCCGAGATGCGTGTCGAGGAGGCGGCTCGGCGCGCGTCGGCGGAGCAGTCGCAACTGGAAGCCGTGAAAGCGTCGCTGGAGGAAGAGCGGCGCGCGAAAGAAGCGCTGAACGCGGCGCTGACGGCCAAGGACGAGGACATCGCACGCATCGTGCAGGAGCGCGATCAGGTGCGGCACGAGCATAGGGAACTGCAAGCGTCGCTGTCGGGCAAGGACGAAGCGCTCGCGCGCATCGCTGGTGAGCTCGATCAGGCGCGCGAGCAGCACGGCAATCTGCACGCATCGCTAGCGGGCAAGGACGAGGAACTCGCGCGCATCGCCGACGAGCGCGACCAGGCGCGGCAGCAGCACGAGCAATTGAGCGCGTCGCTCGCGGGCAAGGATGAAGCGCTTGCAGGCATCGCGCAGGAGCGCGATAAAGCGCGCCAGGATCACGCGGAACTGTACGCGCTGATGTCGGACCGGGATGCCGAGCTCGCGCGAATCGGCGCGGAGCGCGACGCGGCCCGCCAGCAGCACGAAGCGCTGAGCCTCGCATCGCAGGAGAAATCGGCCGAGGCCGAGCGCTGGTCGCAGGATGCGAACGCCGCCCATGCGCGCGCGCAGGCCGCCGAGACGCAGGCGACCGAACATCTCGCGCGCGTGGCCGCACTGGAAGCGGAATTGAACGACGCGCGCGGCGCGCTTGCAGCGGAGCGCGAAAGCGCCGATGCGCGCAACGCGGAGCTTTCGGCGCAGCGCGACCACGCGGGCCGTGTCAGCGGCGAACTGGACGAAGCCCGCAAGCGGATCAGCGCGTTGATGGAGCAAAAGGCCGAGCAGGGCGCGGAGCTTGCACGCGTATCGAACGATGTGAATGCATCGCGCGAGCGCGCCGAAGCAGCCGAGAAGAACGCGACCGATCTCGCGAAGCGCCTCGTCGAGAAGGAGCAGGCCGAAGAGTCGGAGCTCGCGTCGCTGCAGCGTCAGGTTTCGGCGCAGGCCAAGGCGCATTCGAAGGCCTACGACGACCTTCGCGCCAATGCCGAGCAATGGGTCACCTACGCGAAGGATCTGCGCCAGCGTCTCGACGTGGCCAACGAGAAAATCCTTTTCATCGATGCCCGCAGCACCGGCGAAGTCGCGCTGATGCGCAGGCTCGCGGTCGAACTGGAGCGCCTGAAGCCGGATCACGAACTGGTGTTGCGCGAGGCGCAGCAGAAGCTGATCGGGGACAAGATGGCGCAGCAGCTCGCGCAGAAGGGTTATCGCTACGATCCGGCCACGGCGGTGATGTCGAAGATCGAAACGTGACGCGCTTGTGACAACGGAAACGCGGACCCTCACCGTGACCATCGATCGCGACTGGCGCGAGCTCTACGACGCGATCTGGCGTCCTGAAGTCTTTCCGACGTGGGCGTCGGGGCTGGCGCAGTCGACGCTCGACGACATGGGCGATCGCTGGCGCGCCCGCGGTCCCGAGGGCGACGTGGCGATCCGCTTCACCGGTCACAATGCGTTCGGCGTCATGGATCATCGCGTTCTCTTGCCGGACGGCGCCGAGGTCTACGTTCCATTGCGCGTCTATCAGAACGGCGCGGGCGCTGAAGTGGCGCTCACGCTGTTCCGTCAGCCCGGCATGTCCGATGACCGCTTCGCCGCCGATGCCGACTGGGTCCGCCGCGACCTCGCCACACTTGCCGCGCGTTACGCGAAACCCTGAGCGCGCGTCTCACGGCGTCCACTGATACATCAGGATTTTCGCGCGCGCGTCGTCTTCCAGCAGGACGACGTATTCGCCGTTCGCGCGCCGCGTCGCGCTGATGCCGAGTTCCACATCGACATAACCGCTCGTGCCGCCGACGTTCGCGCCCGGCGTCATGTAGCCGACCGGCGCGCCGGTGCGCGCGTCGTACACATCCACTTTCTGCGTGTATAGCTCCGCGACGAACAGATAATCGCCCGCTGTCGCGACGCCGACCGTCGTCACCGGCGGCGCGCTTGCGGTGTTCCATGGCAGCGCGATCGAATACGTCATGACGGGCGCTCCCGTGCTCCAGTTGTCGTAGCGCGCGAGCACCGGGCCCGCTTCTTTCCAGCGCGATGCGTCATAAGGGATCGTCTGCGTGAAACCCGAGATGTACATCGTGTCCGTTTCGGCGACATAGAGCACGCGTCCGATACGCGTGAAGGGCGCAGGCATCGCGAAGGTCTTCGATGCCGCGTACGAATAGATCGGGTTGCCGAACGCGTCGAAGCCTTGCACCGGCATCTGGCGAATGCCGCTCGTCGGCGTGCCGAACCACACCGCGCCCGCCGAATCGACCCACATGAAGCTGTTGCCGACCGCGCTGCCCGTCGATGGATTGCCGCTGAACTCGTTGCCGCCGGGCCGCCCGTCGCCGTCGATGTCGCGCCACATCCATTCGCCGTAGGACGGCTGATTCGCCGGAAAGCCGCCGGCGATGTTGCCCTGCGCGAACATGCCCGACGGTATCGCGATGCGGCCGTGAGCGGCGTCGAAACGATGCACGTACAACTCGTGCGAATACGGATCGAGCGTGTAGAGATAGGGCCGGTTGCCGTTCAGGCGTCGCACCATCGGCTCGCCGCGCACGGCGCGCCCGATGCGCAGTTCCGGATCGTCGGGATACGTGAAGCGGTCGACCGTGTACGCGGTGTAGGTCCACTGCTTGCCGGGCGGCTTCGTCCAGTCCAGCGTGAAGATTTTCGAGCCGGTGTAGACGGTGTCGGGGGCGGCGGGATCGAAGGCGGCGCCGTCGACGAACACGAGGCCGTCGAGCTCCCACAGCAACGAGCGCGACGCGCCTTTGAATGCCTGCAGCACCGCGCCGCTGCCGACCGAAGCCGAGTTCAGCGCGCGCGGGCCTTCGCCGTTCTGGGCGACATACAGGTTGCCCGCCGCATCGAAGCCGATGCCCGTGATGAAGTTGAAGCGCCCCGCGTCGATGGTGCCCGCGGGCGTGTGGTTCACGCCGTTCAGCGTGCCGAGAGGCGCGGCGGCCTGCAGCGTCGACGCAGTGGTTTTTTTGTACGTGAGAATCTGCTGCGCGGGACCGATATCGGCGATGTAGAGATCGCCGGCCGGCGACAGCGCGATATCGGCGGGAATCGCGCCGCCCGGCAACGCCGGCGCGCCGCCCAGCAACGCGCCCGCCGCCGAATAATGCGCGATGACCGGCTGCCCGGTCAGCGCCCCCGTGATGACCCAGAGCGAGCCGTCCGTATCGAGCGCGATGCGCCCCGGCGACGCGACATCGAACGCGCGCTTGCGGCGCATCGTGATCGCATCGAACACGATGATGCGATTCGCGTATTGATCAGCGACGAAGAGCTCGCTGTCGTTCGCGGCGAGACCGCGGATGGCGGCGTCCGTGCCAGCGGGAACCGTATCGACGATCAGGAAGCTGTTCTTCGCCGCGTTCGCACTGTTGCCCACGCCGCCAGTGAAAGGCGCGCCCTGCGCGATAGTGCCGAGCGCGCGCCGCGTGATGCCGAACCACGTATAGCCGTTGGGCGGATAGTCCGCGCCGACGAGTCCGCCGCCCTGATTGCCGATCGACATCGCGGCGTAAAGATACGCGCCGTTCGACGTGACCGCATCGCCGCCCGCCGCGCCCCAGCCATGCGTTGCGCCCGCGACAGCGATCCGGTCGCCGTTGCGATATGCGGCGATTTCCGCGCCGCTTTCATCCCACGGCGAGTTGGTATAGACGGTGCCGTCCGGCGCGACGTGCAGCGCCTGGATGTCCTGCTGCATCCATTTGCCGTCGCCGAAGCCGAACGTATTGCCAATCCACGACGTCGTGTAGCCGAGTTGCGCCGCGTCGGCGTGCGGCGCGACAGCGAGCGCGATCAGCGAACTCGTCAGAAGGGCCAGGAGTTTCATTGCCCGCATCCTTGCGTCAAAGGCTGTTGATTGGCTTATCGGCTCATTGTCGTGAGGCTTGAGGCCACCGCCGCGGGCTTCGTCATGGCGTGCCCGGCTCGTTGATGGACAGGCGCGTGGCGGCGAAGGTTTCCGCGCGTCGCATGCCGCATGGCGATTCCGGGGCATGCGCCTGCTTGAAAGCCGCTCTGGTCGGGTCTAGGCTTTGGCGAGGGGCCGTCAACCGCATGCGGACCGTCCACTCCTTTTTTGCCCGAGGCCGACATGACCGCGAACACTGCGCCATTCGATACCGAGTTGACCCGCGTGCTCGGCTGCCGTTATCCGATCATTTCCGCCGGCATGGGCGGGCCGGCGCGCGCGGAGCTCGCCTCGGCAGTATCGAATGCCGGAGGCTTCGGACTGCTCGGCATGGTGCGCGAGTCGCCGGAGACGATCGCCGATGAAGTGGCCGCCGTGCGCGCCGCGACGGATCGGCCCTTCGGCGTCAATCTCGTTCCGGCCGGCACGAAGCCCGATCTGCTGGCCGCCGAACTCGATGTATGCCTCGAACTGCGCGTGCCGGCGATGTGCTTTTTCTGGGATGTGTACCCCGATATCGTCGCGCGCGTGAAGGACAGCGGCACGCTCGTGCTGTATCAGGTCGGCTCGCTCGAAGATGCGCTGCGCGCCGAAAAGGCGGGCGCCGATGTGATCGTGGCACAAGGCGTCGAGGCGGGCGGCCACGTGCGCGGCTCGACCGCGATCATCACGCTGCTGCCCGAGATCGCCGCGCATATCCGCGTGCCGGTCGCGGCGTCGGGCGGCATCGCGACGGGCGCGGGCCTCGTCTCCGCGCTTGCGCTGGGCGCGAGCGGCATCCATTGCGGCACGGTCTTTCTGCCGACGCACGAATCCTACGCTCACGATTATCACAAGCAGCGCGTGATCGATGCCTGCGCGGGCGACACCGTCCGCACCGATATCTACGCGATCAACTGGCCCGCCGGTTCGCCGGTGCGCGTGCTCGCGAACAGCGTAACGGACGCGGCGCGCGATCATCTCTTCGGCAACGATCCGTATGCGCTGCCGCGCGAGGTCATCGCGCATGACGAATGGGGGGCGGTCGAAAAGTACAGCACGGTTTCTCCGCTGCGCTCGACGACCGGCGACATGGAAAAGATGGCGCTCTTCGCGGGAGAGTCGTCGGCGCTGGTGAACGAGCGCACGTCGGCCGGCGAAGTCGTCGAACGTCTGATGCGCGAGGCGAACGAGACGCTCGACGCGCTGCTCGCGCGGCGCGAGAAAAGCCCGTCCTGATCCGCGCTTTCCTTCGCCCTCGTGCCGAAGAGATATCATGTGCGCATTCCAAACATGCCGCATGGGCTGGAGAATCACATGGCTGGACCTCAGGAAAGCGTGAGCATGGCGTTGTTCTGCGACTTCGAGAACGTCGCGCTCGGCGTTCGCGATGCGAAGTACGAGAAATTCGATATCAGACCCGTGCTCGAACGCCTGCTGCTGAAGGGAAGCATCGTCGTCAAGAAAGCCTATTGCGACTGGGACCGCTACAAGGGCTTCAAGTCGGCAATGCACGAAGCCAGCTTCGAGATGATCGAGATTCCGCACGTGCGCCAGTCGGGCAAGAATTCCGCCGATATCCGTCTCGTCGTCGATGCGCTCGACCTTTGCTACACGAAATCGCATGTCGATACGTTCGTCATCATCAGCGGAGACTCCGACTTCTCGCCGCTCGTGTCGAAACTGCGCGAGAACGCGAAGAAGGTGATCGGCGTGGGCGTGAAGCAATCGACCTCCGATCTGCTTGTCGCGAACTGCGACGAGTTCATCTTCTACGACGACCTCGTGCGCGAGCAGCAACGCGCGATCGCCAAGCGCGAACAACGCGAAGCGAAGCGCGCCCCCGAAGAGGAGCGCCAGCCGAAGCAGGAGACGGAGTCGCGCAAGTCGCAGGCCATCGCGATAACGGTCGAGACCTTCGAGGCGCTCGCATCGGAGCGCGGCGAGAGCGGCAAGATCTGGGCGTCGGTATTGAAGAGCGCGATCAAGCGACGCAAGCCGGGCTTCAGCGAAACGCAATACGGCTTTCGCGCGTTCGGCAATCTGCTCGATGAAGCGCAATCGCGCGGCCTGCTGGAAGTGGGCCGCGACGATAAATCCGGCGCGTTCGTGTTTCGCTCCGCGCAGACGGCTCAGGTCGCGGCAGTGGACGTGAGGCCGACGGAAGCGCCGCTCGTCGCGAGAGAACACGAAGGCGCGGCGAACGGCCGGCGCAAGGAGAAACGAGGCGCGCGGAAACCGGCGCGCGTGGCCGCGCCGGAGCCCGTCGTGGCCATGGAAGACGCGCCGGTCCGGATCGAACCGGAAGCGCCCGAGCCGCAGGCCGAACCGGCGCCCGCATCGGTTCCGGCGCCGGCGTCGAAAAAGTCAGCGTCGCCGCGTCGCGCGCGCAAGACCGCGACCAAGCCGAAAGTCGATGACCCGCCGCAGGAAGGGGGCGCGGCCACGGCCGAGCCCGAGGCGGAAAAACCGTCGCGCAAGCCGTCATCGCGCGGCAGCCGTTCGCGCAAGGCGCTCGAGAAGGCAAGCGATCAGTAAGCCGGGCCAATCGAGGCCGCGTCAGCCCGTGCGCTGCTCCGCCGCCGCCGACGCTTCCTCGCGCGCGTGCGCCGCCGCGTGTTCTTCGGCGCGCCAGCGTTGCCGCGAGCGATACATCGTCGCGACCGCGATGCGCGCCATCTTCACCCAGCCCGAGTGACGCGGGTCCGCTAACATGCTGAGCGCGCGCGCATAGTCGAGCGTGAGGCCGGGCGTCCACGCCATCGTCGCGGCGCGCTTGCGCACTTGCGCGGCGACCCATAGCTCGGGCGTCGTCATGATGCGAACGAGCGGCTTCCAGCCTCCGCCTTTGCCCCACACCCGCGCCGACGCGCCTTCGATCGCGGCCTCCAGCGCCCGCGCCACGGAACTCGAGCAGTTGCGGTAAGTGAGGTTATAGGTCGTGTCGCGCCGATACTCCTGCCAGAAGCGCGCGAGCCGCGCCGGATCGTAGTTGCGGATGCGCACCTGCTGCGTCGACGGGCACCATGCCTTCGATTCGGTCTCGTAGTCGGGCTGAAACAGGCCGGGCACGTCGTTCTCACGCGTTGCGCGCAGCGTGCGGCTGAACTCGTTCGGCGAGCGGTCGATTTCGACCGCGGGATACAGGCTGATGTACACGCCTTCGGGCGTTTCCAGCGCCGCGTGGCCCGTCGAGATGGTGCCGTTCCTGTCGACGGCGGCGATATAGCGATCGACGATCAACTGCCTTCTCGGCTGCGTCTTCGCGGTGCCGACGGGCGTCCACACGTGCACGGTCAATGCGGCTTCGTCGGGTGCGGGCGGCCCGTCCCAGACTGCGCCGGCGAACGACGGCACGGCCGATGCCGTCTCGTTCTGCGCCGCCGGGTCAGCAAGGCCCTCGACAGCGGGATTGGCCGCCATGCGCCGCACGCGCGCCGCGAGCAGGATCATGTTCCAGCCGCCGAAGAAGAGCCCGAACGCGACGCAATAAGCGACCGTGCCCGCATAGTGATCGGGATAAGGCTGATAGAAGAAGATTGCGATGGCGATTTCGAGCACGCCGCCCGCCATCGCGAGTCGCCATTTGCGGAAGCGGATCACGCGCGCCGAGATGATCTGCAACGCACCGTCGACGAGAAAGAGCGTACCGAAGATCAGCGACAGCACGAAGTTGCCGTGCTCGCCGCCGAACAGCACGAGCAGCGCCGACAGGCAGAACGTCGCGCCTTTCACGTAGCGCAGCTTGCGCTGGCCGCCCATGCCGGTCCAGGCGACGGCCAGCGTGGCGAGGCCTTCGAGCAGCATCAGCAGCACGAAGGGCACGATGGGAAAGTAGAGCGAGCCGTCGAGCGCGTCGGTGAAAATGACGCCGCCGAGCGCGATGCTGAGCAACCCGAGCGTCATCACCGAGCGCCAGCGCGCGCGCAGATAGTCGACGCCGAGAAGAATCATCACGAGCCGAACCATCGCTACCTCCGTCTGGTCATTCGATGCCTGGTGCGGGACACGCGCGGCCACACACTATATAAGGCATTGACGGCGATTTCGGCAAGAATGGCAAACCACAGACGAATGCGCGCGGGGACATGCACGTTGCACGACCCCGCGCGGCATCCTCGACGATGCTCGTGAGAATGCGCGATCAACTGCCGAAGAACGGCTGACAGAAGTCGATCGGCCCGACGCAGGCGTTGTTCATCGCCGCATGCTTCGATGTACCCGAAGCACCGGCTGCGCCCGTGCCGGCCTTGACGCCGCCATAGGCTTGCGCAGCGCCGGCATGTTGCGCGGCGACCCTGGCTTCAGCCGCCTGAATATCCGACGGGTAGTACGGATCGCTCGCGAGCGCGGGGTTGTAGCCTGCATGCTCGACGGCGACGAGATCGGCGCGGACCTGGGCACGCGTGACGGGCCCGTTCGACTGAGCGAATGCGAGAGCGGGCGCGGCGAGTGCTGCGGCAACGAGGGTCAAGCTCAAGAGATGCATTTTCATGATCGGTTCCTAGGTGGGTTTGATGATAAAAACAATACGGAATACGAAATAAACAAACTTGTTCGATTTCTTTCGATAAGGCCGTTGGTCTGTATTCGTGTCGCGACCTCGATGCCAATGTATCGCCCGCTGCGCGCTTCGCCTACACCTACGAAGGGTCGTGCCTGCACCCACCATCGGTGTATCGGCTAAACGTTCGCATCGCGTGTGTGCCGCCGAACGAGCCGTCCGGCTGCATCGCATGCAACGTAAGGATGAGCCACCTCACGCTCGTGTCTGACGCACTCATACGAAGGTGTCATGTCCGGGCGATGCGCAGTGCCGCACGCGAATCAAACCTTGATATGGGTTGACTCAACCAATCGTCGATGGCGTCAACCGAATGTACGGCTAGGCGCGTGGTTTCCGTTTGATTAACTTGGAGTCGAGACACCGGCGCGTCCGCCATCGAACGGACTGGAAGCCCGGTGGCCCGATCCGGGCATGCCCGACGCGGCGCGACGGATCGGTCGCACGCAATTCTTCGACAAGGAGCCGAACATGGCTGAAGCTGCACTCGCTCTCGATCCGTGGGCACAAACGATCTTTCGATTGACGTCGCTGAGCGATGGCGTGAGCGGCGCAGCGCCGTCGCCGAGGCGGGCTTTCGCGCACAGCGTCGATCGCAGCGTCGTCGCGGTGAAGCTGATCGAGCGTCCATCGACGACGACGGTAACGATCGAATGGCGCGATTCGACGCGCTGCTGCTATGGCGACCAGGTGTGGCGTGCGATGCGCGCGCGCGTAGCGGGCGTGTGTGCGATGAGCGGCAGCGAGATTCAGCCGGGCGACCACGTCTACTCGCCGAATCCGCGGCCCGTTCCGGGCAATGCCGGCGCGATGATTCTGGCTTCGGTGCTGGATCGGGAGACATCCTTATGAATCGTTGCGATTCGATGCAGAGACACCGCCCGCGAGGCGGTGTTTTCATATGCGCGCCTCAGAATGGCGTCACGGTCGGCGCGCCGCGTGCATTAAAGTTTTTT